>NZ_JBSKBR010000068.1:0-8454 GCF_053714315.1 Mesorhizobium sp. PL10
CGAATCCTACGCCAAATCAATCGCTTAGGCTACATCCGCCGCCTCTCAGACGGGTCGTCGTCCATAAGACGGGCTAGTGGAAGTCAGGCGCGGCGCTTGGGAAGTCCGAGACGTCCAGAACGTCGCTGACGTGCTGGTCGACCGAGAGCGGTCGCTGGAACGCCGGAATCATTGGGAAAAGACCAGTCACGCGCTGCTGGTCGGCGCGATCCTGCATGTCCTCTACGCTAAGAATGACAAGACACTGGCCGGTGTTGCCAAGTTCCTCTCCGATCCGCAGCGGCCGATCGAGACGACCTTGCGAACCATGATGCTGACCAAGCACCTTGGCGATGCCGGTCCGCACCCCGTTGTGGCATCGGCAGCACGTGAACTGCTCAACAAATCGGAGAATGATCTGGTTGAGAACGCGCATCCCACGACACTCTATCTCGTCGTCCCGCCATCGGATATCAGCCGCACCAAGCCGCTTGTCCGGCTTATCCTGAATCAGATCGGCCGCAGGCTAACGGAGGATCTCTATGCAAAGGATCGCAGGCATCGCTTGCTTCTGATGCTCGATGAATTCCCGGCACTTGGCCGGCTTGATTTCTTCGAGTCGGCGCTCGCCTTCATGGCCGGTTATGGCATCAAGTCGTTCCTCATTGCCCAGTCACTCAATCAGATCGAAAAGGCGTATGGGCCGAACAATTCCATCCTCGACAACTGCCATGTGCGTGTGAGTTTCGCGACCAATGACGAGCGGACCGCCAAGCGCGTCTCTGACTCGTTGGGAACGACAACCGAAATGCGGGCGATGAAGAACTATGCCGGGCATCGTTTGTCGCCTTGGCTTGGGCATCTCATGGTCGCGACAGGAGACGGCCCGCGCGTTGATGACGCCCGGCGAGATCATGCAGTTGCCACCGAGCGATGGCATTGTGATGGTCTCTGGGCTGTCGCCGATCCGGGCGAAAAAGGCGCGCTATTTCGCAAATCCGCGGGTCGCCGAGCGCGTCCTGCCTCCGCCCAAGCGCACACACAACGACGCAGTATCGCGTCCAGACGACTGGACCGGAATGCCGGAATGTCGCTTTCCGAGGTGCCGACGGGCAGGCAATACGCGCATCGAATTATGGGCAAGGACAGTGATCCCGACAACATGGCATCCGCCGCCAGCCAGAACTGCCAGAGCATGAGGATATCGCGCCGGACCCCAGGCTGGGACACAGTGATGAATTCGATCTTGATCGCGACGAATCCGATGATGAGGCAGCCCGACGACGTTCGGTCGACCAGACGATGCGGCGCCCCGCACGACAGGCCGCACTCGATCCCAAAGTCGGAATCGAACTTTGACCTCCATGAAAAAGCGGCGTCTCTCGGCCTATCTGGAACCGGAGGTCATGAATGCACTTGCTGACTACGCCGCCAAGAGGGATGTCTCCCTGTCGCTGATCGCGGAGGCAGCTATCGCTTCTTTTTTGTCTCCGAATGCCGATGAACGATGAACGCAAAGAGGCGGCAATCGCAAGGCGGCTCGATCAGATCGACCGGCGCCTACAGCGGGTTGAACGCGATCTCGGCATATCGATCGAGACGCTGGCCTTGTTCGTGCGCTTCTGGCTCACGTCAACCCCGGCCTTACCTGACGCCGTTCAGCCTGAAGCGCGCACGGAAGGTAGGCAGCGCTATGACGCCTTCGTCGATTCGCTCGGCCGCAGGTTGAGCAAGGGGCCAAAGCTCAGCCAAGAAATTGGCGAGGACATTGCAGCTGCAGCACCGCCGGACACGGCTGAGTCGCACTCGAGAAAGGGAGACGCGGTCGGCCAGCTCGTCTGTACCGCATTTTGCAAGTTTCTGCACGTCGCGTTGCTGCCGGCCGTTTTCCTTGTTGCAACGCTCACATTCCTGCTTCTTCTAATCATCCCCGTCGACCGCGCTACAAATCGTCCATGAGCAGGTAGGCAGGCTGTTCCCGCGCTATCCAGACATGGCGTGGAGATCGCATGCGTACTTCTAACCAGCGCCGAAGTGCTGCGCGATGGACGACCGTCGATTTGGCTGCCGGCTAGTGGCTACACATACATAATCCGTGTCCAAAATCTGACAGCGACAGACGCCATGTCGGTTTTGCTACAAAAGGCGATCTTGCTCGATAGACCTCCTAAGCAAAGTCGTAGGCTTACTGGTGCTGAGCGAGGTGGCACGGCCTTTGCTTAATCTGAAGAGCGGCAATACTGAGTGAGGGCTGCCCACACGCTTCGTTCGCGTGTTCCGTTTCCCCGGAAAAACAAGCTCGCACAAAAAGTAGCGCATCTGGCGATAATTGGAGAGTGACATGGTGCTTCGGATGAATTCCCCGGCCCCTGCGATCAAGGTGCAGAGCTGGCTGCGTGGCGAGCCGCTGACCGCCTTCCAGCCTGGGAAACTGTACATCGTCGAATTTTGGGCGACGTGGTGTGGCCCATGCGTGGCGGCGATGCCCCATCTGGCGGAGCTGCAGGAGAAATACAAGGATCGCGGGCTTGAAGTTGTCGGGGTCGCCGCTTCTGAAGACGCTCCGACCGCGGACAAAGCGCGTACTAAGCTGGACGCGTGGTTGACGGAAAACTGCTCCTATCTGAACTATCGGATAGCGTTCGATTTCTCAAGCGAAATGGACAAACTTTGGATGGAACCCAGCTTCTCCCTCGGGATTCCGACCTCGTTCGTTGTCGATCGTGACGGCGCCATCGCGTTTATCGGTCATCCGATGGACCTGGCTGAGGTCTTGCCCAAAGTGATCGACGGCAGCTGGCGCACCAGCAAGCAAGCGAAAGCCGGTGATGCCAAGCGGATTGCCGAAAACGAAGGCAGAATGCGCGAACAAGCGGTGAAAACGCCGATATTGGAGAAATATTATGCGGCGTTCAAGAAACAGGAGTGGCACACCGCGCTCTCGGCCATCGAAGAGGGTGTCGCCTTGTTCCCGGACGATCCCAATATCCGGACTTGTCATGCGAATCTGCTACTTCACGAAATGCGCGATATGGAGGCAGGCTTGCCGGTCCTGCAGCTCTTCGTTCGCGACGCGATCAACAAGAACACCGTGAATTGGTTGTCTCAGGCACTGGAACAACTCTTCCATCCGGAGGAGGACTATTCAAACATTCCGTCTGCCGAGCGCTTCGCGATGGGCAAGGAGCTATCCGAACACATCCTGGCTCTGGATCCCCCGGAAGGCGACGGCCGCTTCAAGTTCCTATATTATCCGGCAGCCGGTCAGTACTTTTACGAGAGCGGGGACAAGGATCGCGCGATCGAGTTGATCGAAGTGGCACTGAAGTCGCTTGCTGATTGGCAGGATGGCTCGGAAAAAACGAAACGGCGGATTGGACAGCGATTGCTGCAGGCCCTGGCCAACTACAAGGGTGAGCAGGTTTGCTCACAAGATCTCTGTGTGGCTCCACAACAGGATTTCCCGAAGCCAAACCGCACCCGGCGGAAGAGGAAAGATGAAGAGGGATGACAGGTCGGAAAATCCTTTGGCCTGACTGGGCGATTTTGGGGGGTGCACGCACGTCGCAAGCACGCCGTAAAGGCGATAGAAGTCTGGGCGTATGCGTCGCTACCATCGTGGTTGGGTGGGATGCTGTCACTAGTCCTTCCTCTGTGCGCGGCAGCAAAGGCCTGCCTCGCGAGCTCAGGCGAGACGTCGTCAATGATGGCCGGTCGGCGCCGCGCCCAAAGATCGGTGAGCTAAAGTCGCGGCATCGTGCAGCCGCCGCTCGGTTCACCGTCTCCATGAATGATCCTGAGACATGGATCCTATAGTCTGGACGCCACAAACTTTTCGACCGTCAAGCCGGCCGCAAGCAGATCCGGCCAGATGTAGCTGCGCCCATGTTGTCTCCGTTCATGACCGAGGATCAAGCGTTCGCTTGGGGCCGCCGTTTCGCGCGCGGAACGGTAATGGAGCATCAGATTAGAGCTCGGGATGATGCTTGCGTAGAAACGCGAGTGGCTATCGCCGTGGCCCGCTGATTCAAGCCCCTGAAGCGTGTCGTCGAGATCTTTCAGAATACGTCGTATTTTGGCCAGGAAACAGTCGCCGGCGGCCGTCACCCTGACCCCGCCCGGATAGCGGTGGAACAAAGTCACGCCCAGTCTCAATTCGAGATCTTTTACGCGCCGGCTGAGCGCGGAAAATTGGAGGTTCATCGCGACAAATCCGGCGATGGCTGGATAGCGCAGCAGCCTGTAGCCGGGCTCCCAACCAATCAGCGCTACCCAGCGGAAACCGCCGCAGCGGCGTTCAAATCTGCGCTTGGCCACCTCTTCAACGATGTCTAAGCCAAGTGGCCGTTCAATGGGAGGAATCGAAAGCTCTTCGTCATACGTGCTCGATGCGACAGGGGCTTTCAGTATGCCTGCCATTGATTTTCGGCCGCCAAACCTCGATATCGGGCATAAAATCCATACCATTCGAGAGCACGGGAAATGTCGATGAGCGACCAATCAAAAGACCAAAGCGCGCCCGATGAAGCCGAGACGGCCGGGGCCAATGCCGAATGCAAGGAAGGCAGCCTCGATGGCGACTACGAAGCGGTTGCGCGGCTACTGAAGGCAAACGAAGAGTTGAAGGACCGCACGCTGCGCGTCGCCGCCGAGATGGAAAACCTGCGCCGTCGCACCGCGCGCGACGTGCACGATGCGCGCACTTATGCGGTCGCCAATTTCGCCCGCGACATGCTGTCGGTGTCGGACAATCTGCGCCGCGCGCTCGACGCCATTCCCGCCGAGGCCAAGGCGTCGGGCGATGCCGGCTTCAAGGCGCTGATCGAAGGCGTCGACCTGACCGAACGCACAATGCTGTCGGCGCTGGAACGGCACTGGGTCAAGAAACCGGCGCCAGAAGGCAAGAAGTTTGATCCCAACTAGATGCCGTAATGGGCCGGCCTTCGCGAGCATAGCCAGGTTGGGTGGCTGTCCCTCAGAATGATGGTGTTGAAACGGAGTCCGAGCGATCGGCTCCAAACATCATGAGAGGAACAGCCATGGAACATTATGCGGGAATCGATGTCTCTCTGGAAGAGAGCAGCGTGTGCATTGTTGACGCGACCGGAGCGATCATGCGCGAGGTCAAGATCGCCAGCGAGCCGGAGGCGCTGGTCCGCTATTTCGACGAACTGGAATTGTCTTTTAGTCGCATTGGACTCGAGGCCAGGCCATTGTCGCAATGGCTCCCAAAGGGCAGGAAATTGAGCAGGCTACCGGCCGAAAGGATCGCGATCACCCGACGCCCGGCAATTATCGTACCAAGTGGGATCACGATATAAAGATTTGTTTATGTGATTGACAGCAACGTCCTCTCCGGGGAATGTAAGTAGTCGATGGCTCTCTGATGCGGTTCGGCCGCAACAGAGCTAAGAGGGAAGCCGGTGAAGATGCCGGCGCTGCCCCCGCAACTGTAAGCGGCGAGCCAAGCTCACTCATGTCACGGAGGTCAATAGCCTCGGGAAGAGGGGCTGAGGTGTTGACCCGCGAGCCAGGAGACCTGCCACGGCGAACAAGGTCCACAGGCGGGGTGTCTCGGTGGGCGTAGCAACCGGCTCGTCTGCTTGCCAACGTCTGCCTTGCGTCCACGCCCCAATCATCGGGGTATGGTATGTCTCTCTCTCACATAGTTCCTGTAGCCACGCTTGGCCTGCCGCGCATCGGACGCCGTCGCGAGCTAAAGCGCGCGCTTGAGGCCTATTGGTCGCGAAAATCTTCCGCAGCCGACCTTCTCGAAACGGCGCGGGCGCTGCGTGTCGCGAACTGGATTGAACAACGCGACCGCGGCGTGACAAAGATTCCGTCCAACGACTTCTCACTCTACGATCATGTGCTCGACACAGCAACAATGGTCGGCGCTGTCCCGCCACGCTATGGCTGGAGGGTGGGAGAAATCTCGCTCGACACCTATTTTGCCATGGCTCGTGGCAGCCAAGGAGAGGCTGCTGGTGGCGGGCAAACCGGTCAAGCCGTGACAGCGCTGGAAATGACCAAGTGGTTCGACACCAACTACCACTACATGGTCCCGGAGCTCGCCGACGATCAAGCCTTTGCCCTGTCCTCCTCAAAGCCGTTGGATCACTTCCTTGATGCCAGAGCATTGGGCATTCACACTCGCCCGGTCATCCTTGGGCCCGTCACCTTCCTCAAACTCGCCAAGTCACCCACCCGGGACTTCAACCCTGTTTCGCTATTGCCGCGGCTGCTGCAGGTTTACGAGCTGCTGCTGCGTCGACTGAAACTCGCGGGCGCCGACTGGGTGCAGATCGATGAGCCGGCACTCGTGCTCGATCTCATTCCAAACGAGCAAGATGCGTTCAATTTTGCCTACGAGCGCCTTTCGAAAGTGGCACCGGAGCTAAAGATCATGCTCGCCACCTATTTCGGCGGGCTGAACGGCAACCTCGAGACCGCTCTTTCGCTTCCTGTGGGGGGCCTGCATCTCGACCTTGCACGCGCTCCCGAACAATTGGAGGCGGTGGGCCGGCTTGCGCCAAAAGACCTGGTGCTTTCGCTTGGCCTGATCGACGGTCGCAACGTTTGGCGCGCGAACCTGCGCCCCATGCTTGACCGGATCAAACCGGTCGTGGCCGGCTGGCCACTCGAGCGAGTGGAGATCGCGCCCTCGTGCTCGCTTCTGCATGTCCCGATCGACCTTGAACTGGAAACCACGCTGGACCGGGACGTAAGGTCGTGGCTCGCATTCGCGGCGCAGAAGATGGACGAACTGACCACGATCGCCCGGGCCTTGTCCGAAGGCCGGGAGGCGGTTGCAGCACAGTTGGAGTCTTCAACCCAAGCAGCCGCCGCGCGTCTGACGTCCCCGAAGATTCATGATCCGCTGGTCGAAGGACGCCTCGCCTTCGTCGACGAGAGCATGATGCGCAGGAAGAGCGGTTTTTCTGAACGTTCTAGGCTTCAGGACGAGCGGCTCTGTCTGCCGCCCTTTCCGACCACCACGATCGGCTCTTTCCCGCAAACGCCCGAGATTCGCAACGCGCGTGCCGCCCATGCAAAGGGAGAACTGAGCTATGTCGACTATGAGGCGTTCCTGAGGAAGGAGATCGAAGCAGCAATCCGTTGGCAGGAGGAGATCGGGCTGGACGTGCTGGTGCACGGCGAGTTTGAACGAAACGACATGGTGCAGTATTTCGGGGAGCAGCTTTCCGGCTTCGCCTTCACCCAAAATGCCTGGGTGCAGAGCTACGGGTCACGCTGTGTGCGCCCGCCGATCATTTTCGGCGACGTATCGCGGCCCAACCCTATGACGGTTCGCTGGTGGCGGTTCGCTCAATCGCTGACAGACAAACCCGTTAAGGGCATGCTCACCGGCCCCGTCACGATTCTCAACTGGTCCTTTGTCCGCGATGATCTCGCGCGCTCGGTCGTTTGCCGTCAGATCGCGCTCGCCCTTCGTGGCGAGGTGGGTGATCTCGAAAGCGCCGGCGCCAAGGTGATTCAGATCGACGAAGCCGCACTGCGCGAGGGCTTGCCGCTACGCAAGTCCGAGCGGGTGCATTATCTCGAATGGGCCATCGAATGCTTTCGGCTCGCTTCGACGGGCGTGTACGATGAGACCCAGATCCACACGCACATGTGCTACTCCGAATTCAACGACATTATTGACGCGATCGCGGCAATGGATGCCGATGTTATCTCCATCGAAACCTCTCGCTCGCAGATGGAGTTGCTCAACGCCTTCAAAAACTTCAATTATCCGAACGAGATCGGACCGGGCATCTATGATATCCACTCACCGCGGGTGCCGGGAATCGACGAGATGAAGAACCTGCTCTCCCAGGCGCGCCAGCGCCTTTGCGATAGTCAGATCTGGGTCAACCCCGATTGCGGTTTGAAGACACGTCGATGGGAGGAAGTCCGTCCGGCACTTGTCAATATGGTCAAAGCCGCGCGTTCTCTGAGAGACGCATCCAAGGCGGCCTAGCATGTATATGCCGTTGCCCGGACGGAGCAAACTGGGCTGAAGTGATCTGAAGCCTGTGCCTAAACGGGAGCCGGGTGGGAATGTGCCTTCGTCAGCACGTCGTGGAAGCGGCGCGCTGACGGGCACTGATCAACGGCACTGCTTCTCCTCCAACGCGACGATCTATTGCATCCATCACTGCAAGGACGATGCCGTTGACCCAGAGCGCATCTCTGCCGGGCGTCGGGTCCCTGAACCAAAAACAGAGCGTCGTCGCATGATGCCGTTATAAACCCCGTGCACGGGAAGCGGTGACGATGTCGACTCGCCTGAAATGCCCCGACTGCTGGATTCAGCCAGATCCTCTCACCCAAGAGTTCGGCGTCGAGTGTATTCTCCCCGAGCGTGCAGGTTTTCATCATGTCGTCGCTCATCGGTCGTCATTCCGGTCAAAAGATCCCATGAGGCGACGGGCGGCGGAACTCAGGTAAGGTTTCGGGGTCCGACATCCT
>NZ_JBSKBR010000069.1:0-8343 GCF_053714315.1 Mesorhizobium sp. PL10
GGGACTGGCGAAGGCCGGCAACGCCCGCGTACGCCGCGGCCTGATCCAACTTGCCTGGCGCTCTCTGCGGTTCCAGAAGGATAGCGTACTGGCCCTATGGTATCGGGCGCGAACGGAAGGCCCGACCGCCGCACGCAAAACGAAGACTATCGTGGCGCTCGCCCGTAAGTTGCTCATCGCCTTGTGGCGTCTGAGCACGATCGGCGAGATACCGGACGGGATCATGCTTCGGCAACCTGCGGCGTGAATAGAGCGAAAAACGAACGACCCAGCAAACCCGGGGTAGGCACTGTCGTGAAGGTCCACATTCCAATCGGCAAATATAGATTGGGCTCATAGACGGCCTGGCGCTTACCTTCATGCGCAATTGCCCGCGTATCAGCTTGCGCGCTCTGGCGCGCGCGACGGCAGGAAGATCGGGGTGATGTTGTCCGGTATGCTCATCCTGAGATTGTCGCGCGCTTCTCATCCAGATCGTCGCGCTACAGGGATGTTCATTTTGACAGAAGTGAGATGCGTGCGAGTCCGGGAGGGATTGTTCAGATGAGCGCGATAGCCCCCGTGTTGGCGATGGCCGTGCGCACACGGTCGCTGTCTTGGGCTGTATCGACATTTCCGGAACTGGCGCTGAGGAGGCAAGTTGGACCGAGACAGGACGGTATCCCCTGCGAATCGGTTTGTTGGGGAAAGCTCGTTCGTCGCCTGTGACTTGGTGACAGGCTCGGGCTGCCGGCTTTTTGAACTCGCGGTAAAGGCGTTGTAGAGAGCCGGTCGCGGAGGCAAACGGCGGCTGGCAATCAACCCATCACCAAACTCATGCGATCACGGCGCTGGCCGGGGTGTCGTGGCGACGCTCGGCGGCAGTGTCGGGTAAGTCACCTGCGGCTGGTCTCCGGTCAGTGCCCGCAAGAAGGCGATGATATTTAAGACTTCCTCAGGGCCCAGTTGGATGCCAAGCTGGGTCTTGCCCATCACCGCCACGGCCTGCTCCAGGTCCCACGCACGGCCGCTGTGGAAATATGGGGCGGTGAGTGCGACGTTTCTCAAGGTCGGGACCTTGAAGACATACTCGTCATCCACGTTACGTGTCACCTGGATGCGACCTTTATCGTCGGGCGGCAGGAAGTCCCAGCTGGGCTTCTCGACCACGCCAAAAGGAGCGTACGTGCCGCCGCCGACATTGATGCCGTTGTGGCAGGAGGAGCACCCCTTATCGATGAAAAGCCTGAGGCCTTTCTTCTCTTCAACGGTGAGCGCGCTTTCGTCACCCTCGAGATATCGATCGAACGGCGCATTGGGTGTGGTCAGCGTCGCCTCGAACACGGCAATCGCCTTCCCGATGTTGTGGTAGTCGAGAGGATCGATTTCATCTGGGAAGGCTTTGCGGAATGCCTCCACATAGCCCGGAATGCCCTTGAGCTGGTCGACGGCGTGCTCAGGGGTGCTTCCCATCTCGATCGGGTTGGCGATGGGCCCGCCGGCCTGCTCCGTCAGGTCGACCGCCCTACCGTCCCAAAACTGAGCGGTGTTGAATACTGAATTGAGCACAGTTGGCGCGTTGCGGCCGCCGCGCTGCCAATTAAAGCCAATTGAGGTGGGGCGGCCATCGGCGCCGGCGCGCCCGATTTGATGACAGGTGTTGCAGCTGATGTTGTGCGCCTCCGAAAGTCGCGGCTCGAAATACAGCATCTTGCCCAGTTCGACCTTCTCTGCAGTCGCCGGATTGCCCTCAAGGGCAGGCGGGTCCTTGGGAACGGGGCTAAACAGCGATTTCGCTTTGTCGAGCAGATTGTCCTGACCCATCGCCATGGAGGTGAGCAGACAAGATCCGAGTGCAGCAAACCGAAAGTTCCACCCAGTTGCCAAAGAAGCCTCTCCTTTTAAATCCGAGACTGCGCGCCAAATGAGCGGTTCCCGTTACCAGCGGGGCGCGTCCTCGGCAGCATCCGCAGCGTGGCGAGGGAGAGGAGCAAAAATCGAGCCAGAGGCGGGGAAGAACTCGGACAAGTGTTTCAAACGGGCTTTCGGCCCGAGCTGGGTGCAAACCGGCGGCGGCAGCGTCGAGGCCTGACAAACCCGACAATGGGTGTTGCCCGGCGCATGCAGACACCGGTCCACACGATCTATGTCCGCGGCTGCCACGACGGCCACGCGTGCTAGCATCAGATGAGGCTTACGATCGGGGCGCCGCCGCGGAAGAGCTACTCGGTGGCTGTCGCCCGCAACGCCGGCCACGGCAACCGGCCAGCCAGACAACAGAGTCGCGCGTCCCCCGACAATCCTCCTTGACTGCACCACACACGCTGAGTGGTTGATATTACGTGATAGACTACAAAGGAAGGGCGACCGCCTTAGCGTCCACGGCGCGCTCTCGAAAACGTACCCGGCGCCGCGCTCGGTGCGTATATACTGCAGGGTCGAGCGGTGTGCCAGCTTACGGCGAAGGCGCAGGATCAGCACGTCGATACTCGATTGCTCGAAGGGTATCGAGAACTGCATCGTCGCCTTTCGCGATTTTCTGCGGCGCTACCAGTCACGTGTAAACAAGACGTTGCTGCTGCAAATCAGCCCGAAGTCCCGGAAATTATACCGGCATACAGGCTGCGGTTGAACTGTCGACCAGGAAGGGGGCGCCTTCGCCGAATATGCCCAGCGGGCCGGAGCGCGGGCCAATAAAGCCGACGCGGATCCCGCCTCGCCCTGGGCAAAGGCCGAGCGCTCGCTGGCCGGCAGGGTCAGTGTTGCGGCAACGCCGCCGGCTGCGGCCCCCACCGCCTTGATGAAGCTGCGTCAGGTGATACCCCTGCTACTGATGGTCTTGTAGATGCTCATATGTTCCTCCCTGAATTTCGGCCTCCCAACCGAGCTGCGTCAGTCGAAACGTCAGGTGGCGTGCCGCCGGACGAAGGCGCCCGCCTCTTCGATCGAGGCCATGCCTTCCTCCAGCATGGGCGCGAAGAGCTGCCAGGAGTGGCACATGCCCTCCCAGACTTTGAGTTCGGCTTTGCCTCCGGCGGCATTGATGCGTGCGGCGATGGTGATGCTGTCGTCGCGCAGTAGCTCCACGAACCAACATGCACCTGCACCGGCGGCAGCCCCGAGACATCCCCGTAAAATGGCATGACCTTGGGCGAACGCCGATCGCCGGTGCCGACATAGACCTGGTTGAAGAAGTCCATCAGGTCGCGATTGAGCAACGGTGCGTCGGCCAGTGTGCGGTGGGACTCGCCTTCGCTCGCCAGATCCAGCGCTGGCGACATCAGCACCAGGCAGGCCGGCACCGGGGCGCCGCTGTCACGGGCCTCCACCGCAGCGGCCAGCGCCAGATTGCCGCCCGCCGAGTCCCCGCTCAGGACGACAGAGGCGGGCGCGTGGCCATGGTTGAGCGCCCAGAGATAGGCGGCATAGGCGTCTTCGTGCGCGGTTGGCGCGGGGTATTCTGGTGCCAGCCGATAGTCGACGCTGACCACCGTGGCGCCGCTCGCCTTGGCCCGATGCGTTGCGATCGTGCGATGCGAACGGGGCGAGCCGAACAGGAAACCGCCGCCGTGATAGTAGATAACCACCCGGGTCTCATCACCGCCCGGCAGGCAGATCAGTTCGGCCGAACAAGGGCCAACCGAGATGGTTTCGATCATGGCGCCTTCGGCAATCGGGGTCTGGGCGTTGATCGCCTCGAACCATTCCCGCAACTGCGGGGGCGGGGGGTTGGCAGGTGGCGGACGTTCGGCGCTTGGCTTGAGGATCAAATCGAGCTGTTCCTTGGACATGGTGGTCCTCCTCAGATGTAGGTTGATGCCAGCCCGCCATCGATCGGCAGGTTGACCCCGTTGATCCAGCGGGCGGCATCGGAGAGCAGGAAGGTCACCGGCGAGGCGATCTCGTCCCCAAAGGCGGGGCGCTTCATGCGCGGCGCATCGTTGGCCACGCGCTCGTCGCCCAGCATGGTGACGAAGTCGCCCAGGATCGGGGTAAAAACCGGGCCCGGCGCGACGCAGTTCATACGCAAGTCGAACCTGAGGAACCACTCCTGGGCCCGTGCAAAGGTCCAGACGATCAGCGCTTCCTTGAAATACTGGTAGCAGGTGTCCTGCGGGACCGGATTGGCCGCGAGCCAGGCTTCGCCTTCTGCAAAGCCGCCGACCGTCGACAGCGCCTTGTGCAGGGCTAGCCGCTGCTGCCACTCGCCGCCAAGGACCGAGGCAAAGTTGACGATCGATGCTCCGGGCTTCAGCCGGTCGATCGCCCCCTCCGTCAGGTGGCGCAGGCCAAGATAGTTGACCCTTCCGACTAGTCCCCGGGGGGCGGTGCCGGGAACGCCGGCCGCATTGACCAGCCCGTCGAATTTTTCCGGCAGCGCTGCGATCGCGGCGTCGATGCCGGCGGGATCACCCAGATCGGCCTTTACGAAACCGTCCAGGGTGATGAGTGGATCGTTGCGGTCGAGGCCGATGACGCGGGCGCCCAAGAAGCGGGCGAGCCGGGCAACTTCCCCGCCAATGCCTGACGAAGCACCCGTTATGATGATGGTCTTGCCTAAAAGATTCATGGCAGCATTCCTTTGCGTTGCGGATCAGAACGGGTAGGCGGTGGCCTGGTCCTTGACCGATATCCACATCCACTGCGTGAATTCCTCGATATCGGCCGGGCCGCCGATGCGGCTGCCATTGCCCGATTTGCTGCGTCCACCGAAGGGGGCGAAGGGGCCACCATTGACGGTCTGATCGTTGATATGAAGTTGGCCGACATTGAGCTGTTCGCCCAGCGCCATGGCCCGCCCGACGGCGGCCGAAATCACCCCGGCGGCAAGGCCATAGTCCGACATATTGGCGATCTCGATCGCTTCCGCGTCCGAGCGGAACCGTACGATGCAAGCGACCGGCCCGAAGATTTCCTCCTCGAAGGCGCGCATGCCGGGCGCGACGCCATCGAGTACGGTAGCGGCATAGAACCGCCCGTCATGGGTGCCGCCGGCGAGGAGCTTGGCACCCCTGGCGACTGCGTCGTCCACAATGGCCTGGATGGTCGCAACCTGACCATCGGAGATAATCGGGCCAAGGGCGACGCGACCCGAGGAAGGATCGCCCGCCGGCAGGTGGCTCGCCTTAGTCACGAGCTTGTCGGTCAGCTCTGCGGCAATCGATTCATGAGCGAGGATTAGCCCGGTCGCCATGCAGATTTGGCCCTGATGCAGGAAGGCGCCCCAAGCTGCGTTGGAGGCGGCGATGTCGAGATCGGCATCGTCGAGCACGATCAGCGCATTCTTGCCGCCCAGTTCGAGCTGCACCTTCTTGAGGTGCTTGCCACAGAGTTCGCCCACTTTGGAGCCGCCGCGCGCCGAGCCGGTAAAGGAGACCATGGCGATATTGGGATCGGTGCAGAGCGCCTCGCCGGCATCGGCCCCGCCGGGCACGATCTGCAGCACGCCATTGGGCAGGCCGGCTTCTTCGAAGACGCGCGCGATGATGATTCCGCCGCTGATGGCCGTGCGCGGATCGGGCTTGTGGACGACGGCATTGCCCAGAGCCAGGGCCGCGGCAATGGCCCGGACCGACAGCACCAGGGGGAAGTTGAATGGCGAGATGACGCCGACCACGCCATGCGGCACCCGCTTGGCATAGTTGGCGCGGTCGTCGAACCCAGACAGGATTAGACCCGTTGGCTGCGTCGCTAGGCCCGCCGCATGGCGGATGAACAATGCGCTATGTTCGATCTCGATGCTGGCCTTGGGCTGGATCGAGCCACTTTCGCGAATGATCCAGCCGATCAATTCCTCGCCATTGGCGACGAGCAGGTCGGCCGCCTTGTTGAGGATGGCTGCGCGCAGGGTGGGCAAGGTCTTGGCCCAGGCACGCTGGGGCTGACGCGCCTCAGCAGCGGCACGGGCGATATCGGCGGGACCACCAAGGCCGATGCAGGCCAGCAGCACATCGGTTGCCGGATCGCGAACATCCAGCACACCTGCGGAGGTCGAGTGCCAATCACCGAACAGGGCCTTGCCGGTCCACTTCTCGACAGCAATGAAATTGGGGCTCTGGATATTCATGACTTCGTCTTCCTCACGCCGTTAATGCGGCCATGTTCCTGGTGCCGGCCTGTGCCGGATTGCCGCGTCTGACGGAGAGGCATGGAAGGGGGCACGCCCGGTTGCTGGGCAACCTATGACGTCGGCGAACTAGCTTTTTTCGCGCGTCGCATTGGCCGTCACGAAGACCTGAAAGGTCAATGTGCTTCCACGCCCTCTTACTCAAACGGGCCTGCCAACTCAACTGCAAAGGCCGTGCCAGAAGCAGTCGATGCCGGCGCTGCGACGTGCTACTTCCGGGTCGAAGTCGAGTGGCGCCAAGCGGTTGGTCCCCAGGCCGGGAGTGCCATCGGCTCGCCAGAACCGAAGAGCCCTGCCGTGACCACCCGAACCGGTTCATTTCAGTAAATGCGCTAGACGCTTTCATCAAATCTGAATTGTTGAGAGCCGGGGGAGCGCTCGTGAACAAAGCAGACCGGTTGATTTCGCTGACC
This sequence comes from Mesorhizobium sp. PL10, assembly GCF_053714315.1. Classification (NCBI taxonomy): domain Bacteria; kingdom Pseudomonadati; phylum Pseudomonadota; class Alphaproteobacteria; order Hyphomicrobiales; family Phyllobacteriaceae; genus Mesorhizobium; species Mesorhizobium sp. PL10. The sequence goes on from NZ_JBSKBR010000069.1 coordinate 6,520, forward strand.
GAGGCATCGCGCCAGGCGCAAGGCATTCTCAGTCGTGGCGCCAGTGGCGAGCTTGGCACAGGCGCCGCTCGGACTTGACCGAGGTGGTGCATTTCGCCCTCGGCAATGGCCGGATCTGGCTCAGCGACCAGCGCGTGGTGCTGACGCGTGCTGGGCTGCATGCGTGTACGATACAGGCTTGGACGGTCGTCGACGGAAAGACGGCGCCGATCGCCTCGGGGTAGCCCTTGAGGCCGTCGACGACAGCGATCAGGATGTCGGCTACGCCACGGTTCTTCAACTCGTTCATGACGCGCAGCCAGAACTTGGCGCCTTCGGTCTGCTCGATCCAGATGCCGAGGATCTCCTTGGCGCCATCGGGCAGGATGCCGAGGGCGATGTAGATCGCCTTGTTGCGAACGAGGCTCGTCTTCTTCGACGCGGTCCGGGTCAAGATCTAGAGACGAAGGCATAGCAGATCTCCAGCGGCCGGTTTTGTCAGTCGGCCACTTCTCCAGGACCGCGTCGGTGACGGCCGAGATCAGATCCGGCGCGTCTGCGCTCGCATCGAGGCAACCGCGATGGGCCTCGACATCCGCTTCGTCGTCACCAATCTCGACAAAGGCTCCGCCGAGCACATCTATGACGCGATCTACTGCGCCCGCGGCCAGGCCGAAAACCTGATCAAGATGCACAAGAGCCAGCTCGCCTCCGACCGCACCTCCTGCCGCTCACCGATTGCCAACCAGGTCCGTCTTGTCCTGCACATCGCCGCAAACTGGTTGATGCTCACCTTGCGCGAGGCGGTGCCCACGGCCCATCATCTGCGCAACGCCGAGTTCGCTACGCTGCGGCTCAGGCTGCTCAAGCTCGGCGCTCGCGTCATCGAAACCGTCTCGCGCATCCGTCTGGCCTTCGCCGCCGCCTGTCCGAGGCAAGTCTGTTCCCGGCGCTCGCCAGCAATCTGCTACTGGCAGGACCATGACCGCCGGGCAGCAAAAAGACGCCGCACCGACACCTGTCCACCATTCAGCGGCAAACTAACCCAGAGGCGTCAGTAGAGTCGAGTAAGGGCGCGGTGGCTTGGGCCGTGTTGGCATCGCTCCGTTTCCCTTCCCCGCTCATCAAACCGGTCGAGCGGATTTCCCGCACCAAATGTGCTCGACCACATTTTATGCGGGAATTCTGCACGTACGGATCTGTGCGGGGGGCGCTCAGCAATGAGCGTCCCCACCGCGATCGCCTGCGGCGGCGCTTGCTGATGCTCCTACGGCCGCCCTATCAACCCGGTCTCAGGGCCACGAACTTTCTCCAGCACCGAACTGGCTTGGTCCCGATAGCGGGCATTTCGGTGCTTTCGCCTTGTACGCCCTTCTTTGTTGGGGCCGCTTCGCGGCACGGCTGCGCCGACATGGATGTGCCTGGCGGCACGTTTCTTGTGTGACTGGGGAGAGAGGCGCGCGGCCCTCTCTCCCAGCAAGCCGCCGCAGGCGGTTTCCCCCATCTTCCTCCGCTTCGCCCCGTGCAGACCGGGGAGACCCCTCCGCCCCCGGAACTTGCCCCCCCCGCTCCCCGCTGCTCGCCGCGTGGCAGGGGTCAGGTGGCCTGACCCGTAGGGGCAGGGACGCCTGAAACCAAATCAAAGGAGCAAGTCATGAATACCGCTGAAATCACCATTCCGCTCGGCAAGCTTGTGCCGAGGAAAGGCCAACGTCCGCGTCAATTCCGAGGCAGGCAGGGCGGAAGTATCCCGATGAGCCTGGAGACGAGCTGGAAAGATACGTCTCTATAAACCGGTATGATGAAGATTTAAGGATAAGCCTTGCCGATCTAATAACGGAGAGA
>NZ_JBSKBR010000070.1:0-8051 GCF_053714315.1 Mesorhizobium sp. PL10
TGAAAACAACATACTACGGTTCACTTGCCATTGGAATCCCGCAGACTTTTTGCACAGTCTGATTTTGGTGGACACCTCATGCGGCAGAGACCTCGAAGCGAAAAGGTGCCAGGAAATTAGCGCTTACACCGAAAGTGTTGATGCTTCGACTGGGATGGCTGAGGACCGCTGTCTTGGTTCGGGGGTGGATGGCAGGGCGGCGGATCAGCATGGCGACACGGTCAGAACTGACAGAGGCGATTGTCGAGCGGTATCGAGGGGCCCATCGAGACGACAAGCGCCGAATTCTGGATATAGCGCGACAAACCGGGAGAGAGGACGTATTGCCTCACCAAGGAATGCTCCCGAGCGTTTCTTCCGTTGCCTCACCAGGATGTTCCCCACGACTGGGACGCTCAGGTGGTCATTGTCTTGACGATCGTGACCGCCGGCGGCGTACCAAACACCATCGCGTGAGCCTTTTCCTTGCGCCATATCTTCACCCGGCGTTGCAGTGTGCGCAAAAGGAGATCGGGGTACTTCTCTGGGTACTCCGCCTGCAGACGCTCGAGCAGTTCCCGGCTCGTCCGCCACGGTTCTTCGTCAAACCAAGCACGCAATTGGTGGGTGACTCCTGCAAAAGGATCAGGTCGCCGCCGTTCTCGCTTTTGCTTTGGTTTCAGCTTCGCGGTGGGGCGGATTTCGCCCTCCTTCCACGCAGTTCGCAATCCTGAGAGGAACCGATCGAGCGCGGGCTCGGTCACGGGCGCCGGTCTGGGCGATTGATCGGCGATGGCGACAAGACGCTGTTGTGCCGATCTCATGTCCCTCAGCAGCCTGACGGGGTCCAGCCGCGCATAGATTTTGCAACAGCTCCATACGAACGGATTCCGGCGTCCGCGAGTCTTCCAGCAGCCGCCGGCACGGTGTTGCCGGAGGGGTGATACCGCTTGCGCACCCGGGCACCGTCACGTTCCTTTTCAGCCAGCTTGAACGACGGCTGGAAGAAGTTCACGAACAGCCGCACCGTCGCATAGAGTCGCGCGAGGGCTGCGGCGGCTTCAATTCCCTCCAGCCGGCGATAGCCGACAATGCGGCGAACAACGGACGCCGTTCTTCTGCACGACAAATGCCTGGTCATTCTTGCGGTAAGGCCGGCAGCGGGTGAACTCGATGCCACCGTCCCGGCAGTAATCGCGCACAGTCTCATTCAGGAACACGCTGTCATTGTCCGTGTCGAAGCCGAGAAGTTTGAATGGCAGGAGGCACCGCAGTTCCGTCAGCACCTCGCTCAGCAGCTTTTGCTCGCGGACAAGCAGGGAGCGCATTCCGTCCACCCGCTCGCAATGTCGGTGAGACAAAGCGTTTGAATAAAGCTGCCGCTCGTCACCGGTCCACTGTGCGCCACCAGGTCAGCCTCGACAAATCCGGGCGGAGGGTCCTGCCAGTCGGAGAAAGTACGGATCGGAATGCTTCGTCGTAGCGCCGTGGATACCGCGCTGCGGCGCCGTGCCCGTCCTCCGGCGGTCTCCCGAGCTTCGCGAAGAACACGGTCGATTGTCGCCGCGCTCATCGTCAGAAGCCGAGTGCGGATTTCCGCGATCAAACGAAGATGTCCGTGACGCTCCATCGCCTCGACCAGAATCGGAACCAGCGCCTTCAGTCGTTTGCCGCAGATCCGGTCCGACGCCTCCCACAGCACGATCAGCGCTTCACGAACGGCATCGTCATAAATACGGCGCTCGGGCCTCTCCGAACGAGACGGAGACGGGCCCTTCCGCAACAGCCGCATTGCGTGCTTGCGGTGAAACCCGCTCACGGCAACAAATTCGTCGAGAATGCGCGCCTTTTCAGCACGGCCGACCCGCACATAACGCTCCCTCACCGCATTCACCAATTCATTCCGTGTCGCCACGCTCACCCGCCTCATCTGATCTGCTCCTGCCACACAACTGCTGGGAGCAGATCAGATGAGGCAACGGCTTAACATTCAGGAGCAATTCAGACGAGGCAATGCGCTCTCTCACGTTGATCGCCGCGCCGCATCTGGATGAATTCGTTGCCGTCACCGGCTACCATCGCAAGCACGCGATCCGTGTCCTGAACCGTCGCGAAAAGAAGCCACCTTCGCATAAGACTCATAGCCTCCGTTATGAGAGCGATGTGCGCGAGGCGCTCATCGTGTTGTGGAAAGCCTCGGAGCGGCTGTGCTCCAAACGTCTTAAACCGTTGATACCTATCTTGTTGCCAGCGCTCGAGCGGCACGGCCGTCTAGAACTCAATGACGCGCTCCGCTCTAAGCTGCTGACGGTAAGTGCGGCAACTATCGATCGGCTTCTAACAGAAGTCCGTCTGGTCGCTCGCGGAGGTCAGCGCCGCCGGGCGGGTATGAGTTCGGCGGTCCGCCGCTCGGTTCCGGTGCGCACCTTTGGAGATTGGAATGATCCGCCACCCGGCTTCGTCGAGGTCGACTTTGTGGCGCATTCCGGCACGTCTTCCTCGGGCAGCTTCGTGCAGACGATGGTGCTGACCGATATTGCCACGGGCTGGACCGAATGCGTTCCGGTCCGCACGCGTGACAGCGGCCATGTGATCGTGGCAATCAAGCAGGCCCGCTCGCGGTTTCCCTTTCCGCTGCTGGGTGTCGACTTCGATAATAACAGCGCGTTCATGAACGCGTTGGTCGTCTCCTGGTTTGCCGCAGCGAGGACTTGGAGGTGACACGCTCTCGCGCCTATCGAAAGAACGATCAAGCGCATGTGGAACAGAAGAACGGCGCCATCGTGCGGCGCTTGGTGGGGTATGGCCGGTTTGTCGGCGCGAATGCGACGGCTGCTCTTGACCAGCTCTATGCCGTGGTGCGGCTGTACGGCAATCTGTTCCAACCATCATTCAAGCTGCAGGACAAGACACGGATCGGCGCCCGTGTGGTCAAGCGCTATCATCCGCCAGTTCCACCGGCAGCCCGTGTCCTTGCCCATCCGAGTGTGGCCGAGATTGACAAGGAGGGGCTACGGGCCTTGCTGGAAACAGCTGACCCGGTGCTGCTGTTTGCCGGCGTCCGTGCCGCGCAGGAAGAGCTTAGAAAACGGGTTGATCGGCGTGGCGTGAATGCGAAGATTGAGGAGCCGGTCGCTATCGATCTCCAGCGCTTCGCAGCGAATCTGAAAACAGCGTGGAAGAACGGGGAGACGCGACCAACGCATCGGCGACCATATCGTCGGACCAAACCCTGGCCGAAAAGACCCAGCATGTATGAGCCCTTCGAGGCCCGGATCAAGGAATGGCTGGAAGAAGAGCCAACCCTCTCGGCAGGGACCGTGCTGCAACGCCTGACTGAAATCGATCCAACTCGCTTCAAAGAAAAGAACATCAGAATGGTGCAACGGCAGGTGAAAGTCTGGCGAATGGAAGTGGCTGGACTAGACATCCTTGATGGCGGCTGGATAAAGAGCTTGGCCGTATCACCTGCCGCCGCGGCGGCAGGTGATACGGCCATCTCCGCATTCGCCGCCCTCGGTAACATTCCTCGGTGAGGCAATAGGGGGGCAATTTCTCATTTCGCCCGACAGGCCTCGCGGAGGACATCAGGTAAGCCAACGATTAGGTGGAGGCGGCGATCACGGCAGAGCCGCAAGACCGGCAACTTCAAGAAGATGAGCACCACCGATCCGGACCCTACGATGGCCATCAACGCACGCGACAGGCGACTGGCCTACAAGCAGCATGCCATCATCGATGCGTCGATGATCTGCACGGTGTGGTTCACGACGTCGCCGTGACCACCGGTTGAGTCGTGGGACAGGTCATTGTTAAACGGTCGACGCTGTCATGGAGAGGACGAGGTTCACGATCGTCACGGCCGACGCCCGCTATCAATGCCGTGACCCCCTCGTGAGGAGCCAAACTGGGCAAGTCAGTCCACGTTTTGTGTACGTCGTGCATCCGTGATTCTTTGGTTCGGCTTACGACATTCTTGTCCAATTCCGGGCAAAACAGTTGGCGAACTCTCGCCAGCAATCCCTCTCCGCCTCAGAAACAGTGCGATTGTATGGTCTTAAGTCAAGTGGCGCGACGCTTGCGTCAGTCACCGGGGCAGAGAAAGCACGTAGAAAACTAGGAGAACGTCAATTGCGAAGCTGCTTGCAAGGGCCTCAGAAGATCGTGCGGGTTTCCGCTGATTGTCGGGTGCCCCTCCCCTATAGGGCCCGCTGCTACATGGTTGTATTGGGCGCTGATCCGATTCCGATGCACCTACGCTTGGTGGCGGCCGATTCGCCGTTGATCGATCTTTATGCACGTTTTCGTGCCGAAGAAGCCCATCAAATGTCTACCCAAGGCAACGCTGACGTCTCGGTTGCAATATCCCATCATGCGCCAAACCGCCACAAACGCAAACCACTCCGGGCTGCACGGATAGGGTCGGCAGGCTTTGTCCGATTCTGAGAACCATCCCAAAGGGATGAACTCTACTGGACGAACTTCTTGGAGCCTGCGCTTTGCCATCCTTGGCGGCGCCTTTCGTTTGGATATTGGAGGAACGCCATGCAGTTGGCCGGTGATCAGAAATTGGAAGCCTATCGGCGCATGCTTCGCATCCGTCGGTTCGAAGAAGAGGGCATGCGACAATTTAAAGCAAACAAAATCCCGGGTTGGTTCCACTCGAGTGCCGGCCAGGAAGCCACCATTGTGGGCGCATGCTTAGCCTTGCGAGATGGGGACGCTATGACCGGCACGCATCGTTCGCATGGCCATCCTATCGGCAAGGGTGCCCATTTGGATGCGCTTATGGCCGAACTGATGGGAAAGGAGGGCGGCATTTGTAAGGGGCGTGGCGGCTCCATGCACTTTGCAGACAAATCGATCGGGATAATTAGCGAATCCGCAATTGTCGGAGGGGGTATTCCGCTCGCCACAGGGTGCGCCTTCAGTGCCAGAGTCCGCGGCGATGATCAGGCCACGCTTTGCTTCTTCGGCGATGGAGCGGTTAACCAGGGAACTTTCCATGAGAGTCTCAATATGGCGGCTCTGTGGAAGCTTCCCGCTATCTATCTTTGCGAGAACAACGGCTACGCGATAACCACCTCGTTGGCAAACAGCCACGGCCAGACAGACATCGCTCTGCGGGCTGCCGGCTACGGGATGCCAGGCGTGCGGGTGGACGGGCAAGACGTAAACGCCGTCTACGAAGCGACCACACAAGCTGTGGCACGAGCGCGCGCGGGCGAGGGCCCCACCCTCATAGTGGCTGATACCTACAGATTCGACGATCACAGCTTCCGCTTGGTTGTCCGACCGGTACCCTATCGAACCGCGGAGGAAGTGGAGAGATACAAACTGGAGCGTGATCCGATTTCGCTTTACCGGCATTCCCTCCTAAATGAAGGGATTTCTGAAGATAAGCTTGAGGCGATCGAGGATGAGGTCAATGAATCTGTCAAGCAGGCTGCAGAGTTTGCTTTGAACAGCCCCATGCCGAGCCCAGACACACTGTCCGATTTCATGTTCAAATCACCCCTTGCTGGCCACGACAGCACGATGGCTCGTTGAGAGAATCTAAACTATGCAAAATACTGAGCGAAATCTAGCCGTCGCATCGGCCACCCGTGTTCAAATCAGCTACCTCCAAGCCCTGATGCAGGCCCAATTCGAGGAAATGACCCGCGATGAACGCGTTATTCTTATGGGAGAAGACATCGCGGTATATGGCGGCGGCAATCTCATCGATCAATTCGGCAGGAGTCGAGTCTGGGACACGCCCATATCAGAAGGCAGCTTCACCGGAATGGGGATCGGGGCTGCCATAAATGGATTACGTCCAATCGTAGACCTGTCATACGCCAGCTTCCTCTATCTCGCCTCGTGTCAGATAGTCAATCAGGCCACGAAATTGAGATATATGACGGGCGGCCAGGTGCAAATTCCTATAGTCATTCGTTGTTGTATGTTCGGAATTGGCAACAATGCAGCGCAGCACGCTGACCGGCCTTATCCGTCTTTCATGAATGTTCCAGGTCTTAAGATTATTTGCCCGGCCAGTGCAGCAGACATTAAGGGGCTGATCAAATCGGCCATTCGCGACGATGACCCCGTGCTCATCTTTGAAGACAACCGATTGTGGGCGATAAAGGGAGACGTGCCTACAGATCCCGATTATTTGATTCCAATCGGGAAGGCAGACGTGAAGCGCGAGGGGAAAGACGTGACGCTGATCGCCATCGCGGGGGCGATTCTTCCAACGATGGAAGCTGTCGAGGCGCTTGCGCAAGAGGGCATCTCCGTGGAAGTTATCGATCCGCGCACGTTGAAGCCCCTCGACCATGCCACGTTCAAAACCTCGGTTGCAAAGACCGGTAGACTTCTTATCGTCGAGAACGCTCACCGCGTCTGCAACGCTGGCAGTGAAATCGCCGCGGTGATGGCGGAGGAGGCGTTCGACCTATTGAAGCGACCGATCATCCGGCTGAGTGCTCCCGACATACATGTGCCATTCAGCCCTGCTCTCGAGCAGGATTTCTATCCGACGAAAGACCGCATCATGGCAGCCGTTCGGCGACTGCTCTGATATTTCAAATTGCGAAAAGTGTGGAAGCAAGATGGACCGTTCTAGACTAAAGGCCGCACAAAGGCTTGTTGAGTTCGCCCTCTGCGCTTTCAGAGATTTTGGGAGGGAAAAGCATAATCCATTCATCGCCTCCGGCGAGGCGTTGGTGCATCGATCCCAACCAGGAGGGGTTCTATTCTTTGATGACGATGACTATGCTGCCTTTGCGTAGCGCCGGACGGATTTCGGGCGTGCGCAGTCAAGCATATGGTTGAGGAGAGGACGGCGCAGCCGATGGCGACCTCCGTCTGCTGAGCATGAAACGACCGGCCCCACAGGCGTCGTCCGATGATGGCCTTGTATCGTCCGATGGCAGTCTCGACTAGCGCGCGCTTGCCATAGCCGGCGGTGGCTTGCCACTTCATCCGACCGTCTCTGTTAATTGCGGCGATATGCTGATCCCTTTGGTCGAGAAACTCGTGGCCGGCCGGTTCGACCGCGTTTGCGCGCGGCGGAATGACGATCACGGCATCGGCGCTATGGATCGCGTCGTAGGTCGGCTTTCCGTCATAAGCGCCGTCGGCGGTGAACTGTCCGATCGGACCATCGATCTGGCCGAGCAATGGTGCCACCTGGGAGGCGTCACCCGTGTCCTGGTCGGTCATCGTGTGAGCGATGATCTCGCCGCTATCGGCATCCACGGCCAGATGCAGCTTGCGCCAACCCCGACGGGATCTGGCGCCACGCTTCTCCTCCAGCCATTGCCCTGCGCCATAGACTTTGAGGCCGGTGCTGTCGACAAGAACATGGACCGGTCCGTCCAGTGGAACCGGAGGATCGCGCCGCCTGTTGGGCGATTGCCATGTCCGCGCCCGACGGCTGAGTGTCGTATGGTCGGGCACGGCGAGATCCAGGTCCATCAATTGCAGCACCGATCCAAGCAAACCTTCCGTCTGGCGCAGCCGCAGGCCGAACACCAGGCCGAGCGTCAAGGCGGTTTCGATCGCCAGATGAGAATAGCGGGGCTGGCCGCCTCGCGTCGTTCGGCATGGGGCCATCCACATGGCGATCACCTCAGGCGTCAGCCACAAGGTCAAGCTGCCGCGCCGCCGAAGTCCCGCCTCATATTCCTGCCAGTTCGTCACCCTGAATTTCATCTTGCCAATGCGATGGCGGCGGGTGGCGTTGTGCTTGAAAGGCATGGATACGACGACTCGGTTATTAAGCTTGCCGCTCGCCTACGCCAGTTCGATTAATGATCCGCGCACCAACGCCGCGTAGATGCCAATTCGAATAATTTGTTCCGCGGACGGTTTCCTTTGCTTGAGATCTGCAACGCCCTCATTGGCACATCGATGCCGTGCGGGGGCCGTCCACCCCAACATCATGCGGCGGCCTAACGTCGACCGTGAAGAGAAACGAGTGACCCCCGGGGCGACAAGATCCGGAAAAATATCAGGAGGAGCTCAGGGGAATCGGGTGAGTTAATTTTCACGAGATGAGGCTGACGAGAAAGTCCTCGTTCCAT
>NZ_JBSKBR010000071.1:0-7496 GCF_053714315.1 Mesorhizobium sp. PL10
CTGCCTTGGGTCTACATCCGGGCTCCCGAGCTTAAGGCCGTGGCCTGAGAACAGCGCTTACGTAAAGGGCGCAGGCACCTGATGCTTATTTCCGTGGGCCACGTTGTTTCGCAATTGAGCATAGCTGCGACTGAGCAAACCATCCCAGGAGTTTACGGCCTCATCGTCGCTATCCCAACCAAGTTGACCGTTGTGTTTTATCACGAGGCACTGCGGTGTGGTCTCAATGAAAATCTTGAACCCCGAACTGATGAAGTCGAAGGACGCAAAAGGAGCCGCCGCTTCCACAGCTTGAGCTACCCTTGTCCAATTGACACCGGTGACGATGGTTCGGCCCTTGGTCGAGACCGTATGGATGAACGAGCGACTTCGATTTATGAGAAAGAATTCAAACTTCGATGCTTGCAACATAAAGATAGCAATATCAGTCTCGTCCATGATGTGCCTCTAAGGTCAATCTCCTCCTCCCCGCAGACTGCTGCACACGTAGCTGACCAGAGAGCAATGCCAAGATAACGCACATCTTTGAAGTCGGCTGGAAGGCTAAGCCTTTTTGTTTCTCGCTTTTTCCTGTTCGGTCTTTTTTCGTAACGTCTCGTTCACCGGAGCTTCAGGTTGTTCGGGAGGAATTATCGGTGGGTCATCAAGATCAAGAACCACGGCATCAGGGTCACTCGGCCCGATCTGCCAAGCTTCTTTTATCTCAAGGTCATATTTTCCAATCCCCAGCTCCAGCATGGGCTTGGGTTCGGCATCCAGTGAGGGCAAGTGAGCGGGTGCCAGGAGATAGCGCCCATCGCGCTCAAATTGCTGGATAAAGCTCCTGAGATGGATGTCGCTCTTTGGCTGCATGATATTTATGCGAGACACTAAACCCACAAGCTTGTCGCTCTCTGGGAGATTCTTTTCGACATTAGGCCCAACAACGACGGCATAAGCGAACGGGTTCTTAGAGGACACGCCGCGTACGATGGCGATGCGCAGGTCATTGCCGGGATCGTGGTCGCCAAAGCGCTCCCGAAAGCCATCGAATATCGCTTTCCCGGCCTCCGCGTTCTCAAATGCGATACCGAGTACCGGAGGCGGCGCATCCTCGTCCGGCGAATACATGAATAGCGTTGCACGCCAACGGGCATCATTCCATTTCGACACAACGATCGGTGAAACGATCTTCATGTCCGTGTGCTTCATGCGCCTGGTATCGAATGGAAAGCCGTCCATCGGCTCGTCCGAAACAAAGACACCGGATTCCGGATCGGCAATCTCCGACGGCGTCCAAGGTTCCGTGCGGATCGCATCATATGCACGGTCAGTCGGCGCTATCCAGCGCTCCAGCGACAAATGCTCTATGTCGCCGAAGAAACTGCTTGTGATCAAAGGGATATTTGAGAACGTAAGCGCCCGGTCGAGCGCATTTTCTTCGGCGAATACCTGCTTGCTCCATCCCTCTACGTCGTCGGGAATCGCCATTAGAAGGATGACCTCAACCGCAGCCGTTTTGAGCCAATCGACAAACGCGACAACATCCGCCTTTGTGGCCAGCTCGAAGTGCGCCGGGTGTTGGATGATTCCAACCGGAACCCCCATGCGGTCTTCGAATGTCAGGGTTGGAGCATTGCCGCTTGTCGAGACGGGATCAACGCGGAACCGGATTTTTTCCAGATGAGGCAGAAACCTGTGCTCTAGGCTCGTGGCGAGCAGCGCTTCAATTCCACCGAGAAACGCCTCAGATACCGCCAGCGACATAAGGTTGTTTGCGGCCTCAATGGTTATCTGGCATCCGACTACGGCACTGGTCAGCTCTACCGTCTCGCCTGAATAGAACGAGATATCCCTGACGAAAAAATCGTTACCGAAATAGGCGTTCCAGCGATTGAAATAGTCCTCGATGTCGGCCGCGCTTTCTGTATCGGGCCACCAGCCTTCCTCCCGCGCGACCTGGTCTTGGCCTAGCCGGAAAAGAGCAGCCAGCCGTGCTTCCGGCATGCCCAAGCGTTCAAGGGCATCAGGCAAGGAGCGGATCTCTGGGAGATCTGAGTTGGCCAATTTGAGTAGTAGTCCGCCAAACAGCCGGGTGTCGAATAGACGCGCCTCTTCATTATGTTGGCGCGAATTCTCGTCGTAAGCCTGTGCTCCTCGTACAAGCATAGCGAGTTCGTGAGACTGAATGGCGTACAATCCTCGCCCCAGTCTGCACTCCATGTGAAACAACCGCTTTAAATGCGTCGGATTGACACCAGAGATATTGCCGGTGCGTGTAAACTCCGCGAGATCTTGAGACACGGCGGCTAACGCGTAATTACGGGCGGCCCAGTAAAGACCGGCCTGTTCGAAAGCGAGGCTTGAACCGAAAAGCACTTCAGAAAGTTCGTCGCGATATTCTTCCTTAACAAGCAACCCTACCGCACGGCCGAACCACCGAATGGCATCAAAGTGCAAGCCTTTTTCCAGCTTCTGGAAGGCCCGTTGACTGTTCTTCTTGCCGGCCTCGCCCTCGCTTCGGCGACTGGCAAGCAAATCCGTAACTTGCTCGTAAAGCTCATCGAATTCCGGGCTTTCGGGTATGTGCTTGCCGAGTTCGGTCAGCCCATCGGCAATGCTCTCGAAGGGGAAGACGCCCAGGCCGTCGGCGTCCTTCATCACGACCTTGAATCGCTTCCAGATGTCGATCAGAGCAGATGGCCCAATCTTGCCGGCCTCGACAATCTCGAGCATGAGGGCCAGAGACCGGGCGTGCAGTGCGTTGTTCGGCCGGGCTTCCAAGTTAATCACGCGTATCAGCGCTTCTCGCGCACGGGCCAGACGTTGATCGAGCTGACCGGTATCGGGTGTCAGCAGCTGCTGACTGAGGGAGAAATGGAGCAGCGGTAGAATATTGGTCAGACGCTCCAGGTCATCGGAGTCATCCGAGGACAGGGCCAGAGCCTCCACCTCACCGTAGAGTTCTGACGTCTTTGCCGGATCATCGAACCAGAAGAAGGCAGTCCAGGCCCAATTGTAGACTGCAGCCAATTGCTGCTTCTTATTGCCGTGTTGGCGGGCCAAGCGAAGCGCCCGGTCTAGTTTTCCCTCGACCTCATATCGGGGACGCTCCAGCCCACGCGAGAGGATCGCTGCACGAATAGAATCATCGACAAGGTTATGGGGACTCCTGTCATACCTTGACCCATCACCCATCCGGGCTTCAAGTTCTTCCAACTCAGCAATTCGTTCAGAATCGCGCGGGCCGACGCGTTTAGCCTCTTCGGTTTTTTCGCGCCCGACGCCTAACGTTTCAACGACGAGATCAAGGCTGTGCCCCTCGAAGACCTTGTTGAGAATCCATGTCCTGTCGAGAATCGTCACCGGAATTCCGTATTTCTCCTCCAACCCGTCTTGCATGGATGCGCTGTCCTTGGACGGCACAAATTGATTGGTGACGAAGTAGATGCGCGGATAGCCGCGCCCGGTCTCTGCGATGCTCTTCACGTCCTTGCGGATTTTCTTCTTCCAATCCGCCGCTGCACTGAATGCGAATGCCCAGCGCTGATCCGCGCCAGCGCGGTCAGGGACGAACCATCGCTCGGAGATTGCGTTAGAGACGGGATATGTTTCCGCATCCGTCTTACCGTCGCCGCCGCCGACAGGCCCGGTCTGGGGGCGCAAGTTAGGCGAGATGAACTTCTCGCAAAGCCTGCGAGCGAATTCCTCGAACGTGGCCTCGTCTTTTTGATTGGTCAGCGTTTCGAGATGATATGACAGCACATCTCTTGGCACGCTTTGAATCTTCGAAACGGTCGTGTCCGAAAACAGGTGTGGATGCCGTGCCCGCATGTAATTTGAGGGCACAACTTCAGCAGGCGGAGGAGTTGTTGCTTCGGCCGAATCTGAATTCATCCGCCGAGTTTATCCGAGTCGGGTGGTCGAATTGAAGATGATTAGATAATCCTGCACGGTTGCCAGTTTTGAATGCAGATCGCATCTGCCGAAGCCGATGTCACCGAGATGATCGGTGCGACTCAATCGCAAATAGGCCCGCTGTCGGAGGGCGAACAGCGGGCATGTAAGACCCGGTGTCCAGACACTTCGAGGTCGGCGGGAATTGCTTCTAGTGAAATTGAATGGTTCATCCATTTCCCTGGTTCAGTACCCGTCGCAGGTTTTCATAGGCAAGCTTGTGCCTCGCTTCTGGCATGCGTTCCAGATTTTGGAGCTTCCAGCGGACGGCGGGAAGCTTGTCGGCCTCTTCAATGCCGAGAAGATCCCATTGCGGGCGACGCGCCTTGAATGAGAGAAGAAATTTTCGCTGATCGTCGGTCAATGCTTGATTGAGGCCTGTGATCAGCCGCTCGCGAACGTCGAGCAATTCATCGAGGCTCACCTCGATCTGCGACATGCGCAAAAACTCACCTTCGTAGATGCCGGCAATTTCCTTGCGGGTCGGTTGTAGGAGTTCGGCCATCGTCCGGTTGTGGCTGATGAGATAGACTAGAAAGGTCTTCACCAAATCCTCGGTCAGCCCTTCATTCTCCAGCAGCAGTTTGACATCGAAGAGGTCGCGCGGGTGCTGCCGGTCGAGGGCCGCGCAGATTTTTCCGGCATAGAGATCGGGGATCGAAAGAAGCTGCATCTCGACGAAGCCGAATTGCTCCTCGACGGCCGGCGACACTTCTCTTCGTTCCGCCGGAAATACCGAGCCGCGCAACACGGGGGAGAGTTCGATCTTGATACGATCGGCGCCTTGCGTCACGAAAAGACGCAATGCGTCGCGCTGATCTTCATACGATCGGACGATCTCAGTATCGGGCATCGCCTGTGAAATCGCATCGGCAATACGTGAGAGCGCTTCGGCAATTTTCTTGAGCGCCTCGTCACGCTCGTCCATGGGCAGATAGACGAGATCGATGTCGACAGAGAGCCGCGGCAGATCGCGGATAAAGAGATTGATGGCGGTGCCGCCCTTGAGGGCGAAGCACGTTTCGGCTGCAACGAGCGGCAAGACCCGCGTCAGGAGTCGGACTTGTCCATAGTAAGGGCTGGTTGTGTCCACATCTCCTCCGGGACCGTTATGCGGTATTTTGGATCGAGTCTGCCGCCCCTGGCCAGCACTCTGTTGCCGCTGCCAATGCCAAGTTCATCAAGCGCTTCTGGTTTGGGGAGCTTGTTCAGCCAGGCGTAGGAATGTCGCTCGGCCATCCAATAGAAGAGCCGGCGCACCTTGACGCTGGTGCATTTGCGCAAGAGCTGCTCCATGCGCCTTGGTGAGAGGGTCGTCATGCCTTGCAGCAACTGATTGGCATGCTCGAAAGAGATAGTACCGGGCACGTCGTTGAGAACTTCGAGATACGCGCGCTCGGGCGACGACAGGGTGAACGGCCACGCGCTTGCCCGCTGACCAGGTATTCCACCGGTCATGAAAGTTCGCTCATTGGTGTCATATTCCCAAGTGACGAGACCGGTGCCACCCATCGAGGACCGGCTGTGGCGAACGAACTGAACTGAAGGCAACGCAGTGTGTAGCCAAGCGGGCAGCGCGTCTTTGCCGAAAAGATGTACTGCACGTAGCCGCGACAGTGGCAGGTAGTGCGCAAATCCGTGCAATTCGAGTGCGCTCAAGCCGCCCACGCTGAGGTCAGTGCGAAAGATCGTCTGCAGTGCCGCGACGACGCCTTCCCAGGTAAGGTTTGCACCGGGACGTACATAAACACCGGATGCGAGCGGTGTGAGTTGCCTGCTCTTGACGAGATTGTCGAGCGCGTGACGATCGAAGTCCGGAGCTTGCTTCGACAACCATTGCTTCGTCACTGGTAGGCCGTCAGGCACCAGGTTTTGCAGCAATTGTCTTCGCTCAGTGTTCGTTGGCATGAGTTTATAGAATCAACCTCATGCGGCGATGATCGCCGCATTCCCATAGTTTCTATAAACTAACACGTTTAACGTGAATTTACAATCTTTCACTTTTGCGGCGACCATCGCCGCATATATGCAAAAAAATAAATTAATCTCTTCCTCTCTTTGGCGTGATCAGGCCATGGGCAATAGTCGGATGAGCGCCAGGTAGCAGCGATCGTTGTAATATGACGTTGCGTGACTATTGCACCAAGGGATATCGTTGCCGCAGGTGATTCCTCCCCGACCTGTCGCTGGGTCAAAGTGGATTTTGGCAGGCTAGTACCGTGATCCGATCCCTTCGGGTCATCTCGTAATCGGCGACAGATGACCTCAGCGAAAGGATGGGTACATGACCTGCATGTTGGTCACCTCCGACAACATCGATTTTGCAAAAGCTCAATTGCGGACTTTTCTCCCTCAGGTGAGATCATCACACCTCACAGAAGCACTCGCATCCGGATTGGGTTACTGCACGAACGCCGCTCTACTCGCTTCCGTCAAAAGCAATTTACCTGCGTGGCCTATACTTTCGCACTTCGATTTTGGTCGAATATCAAACAGGTTGGCAGCATTTGGCCATGGCGATCTTGACCTCTCTTCCGTCAGTACGGTTGCGAGATCGCCAATGCTGCCAGATCGTATCTGGATCGAATTCACCAGCGGCGATGTCGCTGCCAATGATCGCTGGTTTCGAGAATGCAACAAGCGAGGCATCCCAAATTTGTGGATCGCGAAACGCCGCAAATACGTAGAGTTCCGCTGGGATTGCATCTCTATCGATCCTCAAGATGAAGGACATGTGCAAGGCGATCGCGCGGCGGCATTGGTCAAAGAGATGTTCAAGACGTATCAGACCATCGCTCGGCGCATTCCGGGAAAATCACTGTTCTCAGGCTCCAGTTTTGTTGGCTCAGTTGACCATCTTCTGCCTGAGTTAGCGGTAGAAATCGCCGATACGTTCTTCTCGATGCTCTATGAGCCTATGCGGCGGCAAACTCTCGCAGCTTAAGATACGGGCCTTCGTTCGACACTGGTGCGAACGAAGGCATCTTCCGTAGAATCTGGTCGCTATCCGAGGTGAACCCGAAACCCTGGGTAGACCTCGCGAAAGGCTGAGAGCGCCTCGGATCGGATCCTGTCCAACTCGACCCCGGCAGCGGGATCGACAAAAAATATCGTACAGGTGTCGCTTCCACACGCACATGGCCTGATGCGCTTGTCTCGCAGGCCGGACACAAAGGTTCGCCTCAGTTGATCGATCAACTGAGCAGAGCGCGAAACATTCGCTTTTATGCGCTGGTCGCGCAGGTGATGCAGCGAAGGTATCCGACGTATCTCATCGCCTTCGCGCGTTCGCCAAATGCCGGTATTGAGTGCGGCGATGGTATCTTCGATAGCTTGCTGAAACGCCACGAGAGAGCACTCTGCATGAAACGGCGTTCGCAATGCCGGGCGATCAAGGACTGCGGCCATCTGAGCTAGGGCATCGCCATCTGTGAGGCCGGCAAAGTCGTCGGCAAAACGACGCAATTCGTCGGCCTTATCTGGAAAAACCTCTCCTGCATGCGGCGCGACAATGAAGGTGCGAGCGTTGCGTCAATCAAGATGAGAATGCTGGCGGGTTG
>NZ_JBSKBR010000072.1:0-7332 GCF_053714315.1 Mesorhizobium sp. PL10
TCATCGACGAGGTGACCGCCGAATTGCCGATATTGGCGTTGATCTTGACCAGGAAATTGCGACCGATAACCATCGGCTCGCTCTCGGGATGATTGATGTTGGCAGGGATTATGGCCCGTCCACGCGCCACCTCGTCGCGCACGAATTCCGGGGTGACGAAGTCGGGGATTGCCGCGCCGAAGGCTTCGCCGTCGCGCTCAAGCTTGCCGAGCAGGGCCTCGCGGCCGAGGTTCTCGCGGATGGCGACGAACTCCATCTCGGGCGTGATCATGCCGGCGCGCGCATAGGCGAGCTGGGTGACGGCCTTGCCGGCCTTGGCTCTCAGCGGACGGCTTCGGATCGGAAATTCCCGCGTCAGGCGCTCTCCTGTCGCAAATCCGTTGTCCTCCGGCCTGACATGGCGGCCGTCATAGGCACGACATCGCCGCGAGCGGCGATCCAGTCCTGCCGAAGGCGGGCAAGACCCTTTTCGATGTCAGTTTCAATCGCGGGGTCGGTGTAGGGGCCTGACGGATCGTAGACCGTCACCGGCGGCTCACCGGCAGTCGGGTGGACCGCGATCTCCCGCATTGGCACCCCGATCTGTGAATGGAGGACGCCGGATTTGTGGATCTTGCGCGACGCCGGCAGCGGTCCGGTCGATACGGTGGGGGGTCAAGGCATTCATTTGAGGCTCCTTTGCTCGTTGCATTGGAGACCCAGCTCTGTGCCGGAAGGATGAAAAGACGCCTTGCTGACCCGCCCGAAACAAATCCTCGGGCATGAATTCCCGCAAGCGCTCGCACCGTCCCTACGCCAGTATGAACTGGATCAGGTTACGGGTCACTGCGCCGCAAAGCCAGCAGTATCTCAGCCCCTTGCCGGGACTCCCCTGGTGAATGCCTCGATTGGACCGGGCCGGTGCCCGTTTGTCAAGCGCCTTCAGGCCGCGGTGGAAGGTCAAAGGCAGGCGGAACGCTCCCGTGTTCAGGATGCGGACGGGTCGTCCGCGCGCGATTCTGTCGTCACGAGATGACGCAAATCTGGACACTCATGTTCTATGACAAGCCTTCCGAAATGCTACATCTGAAACCATGAAAATATTGACTTCCAACAATCGCCAGTCGATATTCGGATCCTCAAGTTCATCGAGGTAAATTACTGCATGAAGCTCGGTATTTCGTATAGATTTATAATAGAATTTCGATTGTTAGAGTGTAATAGCCAGAGGTGCTTTGGTATTGCGTAAAAATTAGGCGTTATAGATTGCTGATGGTCTGTTGATGTGAAAACCGACCGGGTGACGTGCCGGTCGACTTCAAGATGGCAGTCTCTGCTAGCAATTACCTGACGCCTCGGCCGATAGCGGCAGTGCAGCGAGATCCTCCCTCTTCGCGTCGCACGCCCAATCGGCCGAGGCTACCCATTGCAAGGGGCGCGCCTCGCAAATGCAGAATTGCGTTGGCTCTAGAGCGCAGCACCCATGGGAGCATACGAATGGCTGTCGTGGAATCTGCCAACAATTGTGACGGTGGGGAACTAGCGGAACATCTCGGCTCGGCTCATGCACAAAGTACTCAGTTGTTGATGCTTGGCGCACTTGGTGTGGTCTATGGCGATATCGGGACGAGCCCAATCTATGCGTTCCGCGAAGCGCTGCATGCCTCGTCTGGCGGCAACATCGCTGACCCTGCAGATATTTTCGGCGTGATGTCGCTGATCATATGGTCGCTGACCATTACCGTCACGGTAAAATACATCATGTTCGTGCTGCGCGCCGACAACCGCGGCGAGGGGGGCGTGCTGTCGCTGATGGCGCTGGCGCGCGGCAGTTTCCCCAAGCGCTCGGCGCTGATCCTGGGCGTAGGCATCGTCGGTGCCTCGCTGTTTTTCGGTGACGCCGTCATTACGCCGGCGATTTCGGTGCTGTCGGCGGTCGAGGGCATGAATGTCGTCACCCCCACCTTCCAGCCCTATGTCGTGCCGCTGACGCTGGTCATCCTGGCCATGGTGTTCGCGGTTCAGCGTTTCGGCACCGGCGGCGTGGGACTGGTCTTCGGCCCGGTGACCGCGATCTGGTTCCTGGCCATCGGCCTTTCCGGCCTCAAGCACATCATTGCCGATCCGGAAATCCTGTGGGCGGTGAGCCCACACTACATCGTTGCCTTTCTGATCCATTCGCCCGACGTCGCCTTCGTTACTATCGGCGCCATCTTCCTCGCCGTCACCGGCGCCGAAGCGCTCTATGCCGATCTCGGCCATTTCGGCCGCAAACCGATCGTGCTTGCCTGGCTTTCGATCGTCTTCCCCTGCCTGCTGTTGAATTATGCCGGCCAGGGCGCCTTCGTGCTGGCGAAGAACGGCGTGGTTGGCCACCCATTCTTCGAAATGAACGAAGGTTGGGTGCTGATCCCCATGGTGGTGCTGGCGACGGCGGCTACCGTCATTGCCAGCCAGGCGGTCATTTCGGGGGCCTTTTCGCTGACCCGCCAGGCGGTGCAGCTCAACATGCTGCCGCGGCTGGAAATCCTGCACACGTCGGAAAAGCAGTCCGGCCAGATCTACATGCCGCGCGTCAACCTTTTGCTGGCCCTGGTGGTGATGATGCTGGTGGTCGGCTTCGGCGAATCGAGCAAGCTGGCTTCCGCCTACGGCATCTCGGTGACCGGCAACATGCTGGTGACGACGGTGCTGCTCTATGTCGTCATGACCCGTATCTGGAAGTGGAAGCTGTCGGTGGCGATCCCGCTTACCGTGCTGTTTGCCTTGATCGATATCGGCTTCTTCGCCTCCAACATCGTCAAGGTGTTCGAAGGCGGCTGGGCGTCGCTGGTCGTGGCCTTCACCATCGTGCTGGGCATGTGGACCTGGGTGCGCGGCAGCCGCTATCTCTTCGACAAGACCCGCCGCAACGAGATCCCGCTCGATTTCCTCGCCGGCAATCTTTTGAAGAAAAAGCCGCAACTGGTGTCCGGCACCGCCGTGTTCCTGACCAGCGATCCGCAAAGCGCGCCGACGGCGCTGATGCACAGCCTGAAGCACTACAAGGTGCTGCACGAGCAGAATGTCATTCTGTCGGTTGTCACGGCACCGCAGCCGCTGGTCCCCGACAGCGACCGGGTGAGGATGGAGACGGTCAACGAGTTGTTCATGCGGGTGACGCTGACCTTCGGCTACATGGAGCAGCCCAACATCCCGCGCGCGCTGGCGATTTGCCGCAAGCAGGGCTGGAAGTTCGACATCATGACGACGTCATTCTTCCTGTCGCGGCGCTCGCTCAAGGCATCACCCAATTCCGGCATGCCGGTGTGGCAGGACAAGCTGTTCATCGGCCTGGCGCGCACGGCGGCCGACGCCACCGAATATTTCCAGATTCCAACCGGACGTGTGGTAGAAATCGGTACGCAGGTGGTTGTCTAGCTCTCGCCTCGATTTGCACGATCAACGTCCTTGCCAGGGCACTTGCACTACGTTGCAACTCATAAACCGAGTTCGTCCTGCCCCAAGTTCTGATCCACGGCGGGACCGCCAAAAGCCGCATCGATGTACGCGCCGGCGTGAACTACGCGACCTCCAGCATCGGACCGGACGAAACGTCCACTTGCGCTCGGCCTGCTCCGCTGCGGAGAAAGGCCAACTGGCCGGTGCACTCCCGGCGACGAGCACTGCAACAATCACCGCAACATGGCAGCGCAAGAAGGGGATCCATGCAGGACTATCCGCTACTCACTGACAATCGAAGGCAAGACCGTCGCCGTTCCGCTTACCGCCGACAAGCCGGCGGATTGCTGCGCGAATTTTCTGAGAAAGCCGAATGACCATGTGGACCAAGATCAAAACCTTCTTCCTCAAAAGCGAGCCCATTTTCTTGGCCCGCCTACAGGCCTTCAGCGGCGTCGTGGTCCGCGTCCTCCTCTCGCTCGACCCCGGCCTGTTCCAACGCTACGTGTTGCCAAAATGGCCCCCGACCGACATGCGGTCGGTCGGCGTGCTGACCGATTACCCGCGGCACCGGGACGATCCCACTCTCGGCAGTAACCCCAGCATCGGCAAGGTGCAGTGAGATGACCGCGTTACTAACCACGATTGCGCTTCTTCTGGCCGGTCACGCACTGGCTGACTATCCGCTTCAGAGCGATTTCCTTGCCAGGGCTAAGAACCGCGCCAACCCGATTCCGGGCGTTCCCTGGTACCATGGCCTTCTATCTCACGCGGCAATCCACGGCGGTGTAGTCGGCCTGATAACCGGCAGTCTCGCGCTCGGTGTCGCAGAGTTCGTCGCTCACGGCCTCATCGACGATGCCAAGTGCATGGGGCGGATTTCTTACGACATGGACCAATCTCTGCACATGTCCTGTAAACTCTGCTGGGTGGTAATCCTGATACATTGGGGAACATTCTCATGACTGCTTTACTCGCATTCCTGTTTACCAACCCGATCATCCTCGCGGTCGGAGCCGGCATTATTGGCGCCGCCGTCGCGTGGATGCATGGACGCGTCACCGGGGCCAAGGCTGAACGTGCTCAATCAGATCGCGCGGGCACCAAGGCCACAACCGAAGGCGAGCAGATCGATGGTTCCGTGGCCGGCCGCGCTCCGGACGCCAACAGTTAGGGACTGGCCAAACGGTCAAAGCAATAACTCTGACGGGTCTTCTCGCGCTCGCCCCGGCCAGAAAGTCGGGCGGCACATTCTGCGCGTTAAACATCCGATCCGGTCGACAAAAGTCGAAGTCGCAAGCCTGTCTGCTGCGACGGTCGCTGCAGTCACAGCTTCCAACGAAAACGGCGCCCCGCGTGGCTGGGACATTCGGACGCGCCAGGACGATCCGACACACTTCGGTTAGAACAGCTTCTCGTCTTTGCCATCATCCAGTGCCCTGGGTTTTCTGGCGGCGGATCCAAGGTGCCATCCGAATCGCCAAGGTTGAGGGTACCATTAAGGCGGCCTCCGCTGCTCTCGCTGCCCCGGTCTAGGCGCAACTCGCCGACTACAAGCTGCACTTCGCTGAGACCCAGACATCACGAAGGCCGGTATGCGAGAGACGAATGAGCAGATCATCGCGCCCGTCCGTGGCACGAAAACCGACGTTCACGGGCTCAATGAGCGGATCGATCGGATCTTCGAACACCAAGAGCTGCCGCCTCATGCCCATGGCCCGACCAGGTCGTCGACGGAGCCTATCGAGACGCTCTGGACCTAGGCTTCCTGGACGCCGGCGGTCAGCGCCTTCTCGGCCATGCGGCGCGGCCAATCACCGGCCGTCGCTCCTACGTTTGCGATACAGAGTAGCCCCTCGTCTCCTCCAAGCGACGAGGACGGTGCGGCTCAAGAGAGAACGACACCCTCATTTTCCGCCTTGAGGCCGATGTCGACCAGCGCGCACAAGGTGGATCTATACCAGCGCCCGCGACGCTCCCGCGGATGTTCGGCACGGCGAACTCACTCAGCGTGGCGTCATCGGACACCTTAGCGTCCGGCTCTTGAAGGGCAGCCACATAACGTTGCGGGGCGGATAACTAACGGAAGCGGCAAATGGCTGGCTACCCTCTCATTAAAAACGAGTCCCGGCTGCGATTTGCAAACTGGAAGAGCTGTCGTTTCCTTTTTTGCGAGTTCGCTAAAAAGTCTTCAGCCCGAACCTGCTTATTGTGGTCTGCCCTGTCATATTCATTACGGTCATCGCACGGTAGAATGGCGCCGCTTAGCTTTCGCGGCCGATGGTTCGGACAACGCTCAATTGAGCTGAGCGTGTCAAATCGTCAGGGTCAGGTCGAAACCAACAACACCGATGTGTAGCGCGGAGCTTCAATGCCTCTGACATCTCGTTGCGAGGCTAGTGAACGACCACGAGACGGCTCAGACCGCCATGCGCGACAACAAAGACTATTCTCGACAGGGGATCATCATCATCGAACCGGCGGTCGGGAGGAACGGCCGGCTGAAAGAGGACGAGGGCAATGATGCGGTCACGAGAGGGGCGGCGCGACATACACGAGCCGATTGCACGGTTCCTGTGCCAGAAATGGCGGACAGGTCCCGCGATCAACCCGCCGTCGCGAGCAGTTCGCGCCAGTGGAGGCTTCGCAGTCTGCTGCCCGCAGGGTGAAGCGCGTAGCAGATGAAGCCTGCACCGTAGACTCAAACCCCTGAAGCGTCTGGGGCGTCAGCCTGCTACAGGCTGTTCGGACATGAAGTTAAGCTAGGACAGCTTGTCGCTTGAATTCGACAGGGCTCAGATAGTCGAGTGCCTTGGCCGAGGGTTGTAGAAGCGCTCGAGTCTAATCGAAACACATCGCCCCGGCGTTATCCCTCGCCCTGTAAATCTTGCGGGCCGTCCGCTCGGTTTTCAACGGCGAGAAGAAGCTTCCATCAAGATTGTCCCAGACGTGGCCCGACCGGCTCATTGAGCGTTTTCGACAGGAGCGGAGGCGAGGTCAGCGGGCGAGCACTGCATTGAGATCGCAGGGTCACAGGCTCAATCCGTTCACGTTTAACATTCGCGTTAAACTCATTAGATAAGTCTGCACCATCGTGCGGCCGGGGAACGTCCCTGCGCCAGGGCCACTTGTCCCGCCTCCCAACGCGTTTCTATTATCGGTGGCCACCGGCGAGAGTTTCTTCTGGACGGCGAAGCATCCGTCCAGTTCCCTGAGACCGAAATGCATGAGCGAGTGCAAGCGGTGAATCTCCCTGCGGGCGGGACCTTGCGATTGCCATGGGTCATCAGGGCACTGTCGACTGTGATCGACCGGGGCCGTGTCGATCCCGCCCATTCGAAGTTCGCCAACCGTTTTCGCGGGCTCCTCAAATTCTTCGTAGAGGAACAAATGCTCAGCGCAGATCGCAAGTCTTTTTATGCACCGACGGTCTTTGTTGAAGGCGCGCTGATCGCGGCGAGCGGCAGTTTCATCGCGATTGTTGTTGCTATCGGCATGTCGCTATGGCGAGCGCGGGAGGCCAAATACGTGGCAACGTACGGCTCGGCGCGCTGGGCTGTGCGAAAGGAGATCGAAGCCGCAGCCTGCTCGGCCCCGACGGCGTGGTTCTCGGCAACCTTAATTTGGACTACCTTCGCCACGATGGCCCGGAGCATGTCCTGTGCTTCGCGCCGACCCGAAGCGGCAAGGGCGTCGGGCTGGTCGTGCCATCTCTGCTAACTTGGCCGGGAAGCGCAATCGTTCACGACATCAAGCGTGAAAATTGGGAACTCACCGCTGGCTGGCGAGCACGTTTCGGCCGTGTGCTGCTGTTCGACCCAACCCACGCTGCGTCAGCCGCATACAACCCGCTAGCCCGTCCTATTCATGAGCCTTGTGGTTCGAGCGCCGCTGAGCATTGGGTCATGCAGG
>NZ_JBSKBR010000073.1:0-6840 GCF_053714315.1 Mesorhizobium sp. PL10
TGATCCGCAGGCAACCGGGCCTCGCGCGCAGTATTGAACTGCTCGTCGAACCCGACAGCCTACCCAGGTTACAACCCATCGAAACCGTCAAATCCTCTGTGCAGAGGTACTAGATGCCAGTCACCTGGTAGCGGCATGCAGGCTCGTTAAGTCCGAGCGCGAACTTTTGTATATGACCGAGGCGGCCGCGATAGCGGACCGGGCGATGCTCGCCGGCGTCGACAAGATCGCCGTCGGCGCCAGGCATTGTGACGCGGCCGCGATCCTGTCAGCTCTCTGCGCCGGGACCGAGACCATTCCCGGCGGGCCGCCACCGTCTCCACCGTTCATCCGTGGTGGAAGGTTCGCCAACGCACCGCACCAATTTTGGATTGACGACGTATTTGCCCTCGGCCACCAGTATTACCTCGGGATTGGTGCCAGCCGGCACCGGTATGTGGCTCCGATGACGAGGACTGCTCATCTCGGCCCCATCACTCCACGCCCGAAGAACCAACATGAAGGTGCACTGGCGGGATTCCACGCCGCCGTCGACGCACTGCGCCCCGGCGCGACCTGCGCTGATGTTGCGCGGGCGTTCCAAGCGGCTATCCGGCCGTACGGTCTCACCAAGGATTCGCGCCTGGGCTACTCTGTTGGCCTCGACTGGCTGGATGGCCCAAGCCTAGGGACGAACAACGATACCGAAATTCTAGCCAATATGACCTTCCTGATTCACATTGGCTTTTACGAGCGCGGCGAACTCTACATGTTGAGCGATACCGTCCGGGTCGCCGAAAATGGCTCCGAGGCAATGAGCAAGCTTCCGCGCATCCTGTTCGAGCGTCCCGCATGAAAATGCAAGAGCAGCGATACCTCGCGCAAAGTCGCCGATCTGCCGGCGCCGCTCATGTTGATCACGGATCCCGCTGACGGGCCTATGGGGAGAAAGGAGGAGCGGCCAAGGCAGGTTTCTCTGTTCGGCCGAATGGTCGAGCGCGCCTCTCCGGAACGGGACCACGGGCCCATCCAAAGAATGGAGCAGAACTATCTGGTGAGCATCCCCCGAATCGTCGCTCCAAGGCACAAGCTGCCATGCGAACTCTCTTCGTTCCGCGTCCGGCGACGAAAAACCCCCGCTTGGTCCGGAGCTGAATAATCTCCTTTCAGGCCAACAGTTTGTTCAGCGCGGCCAACGTCTCGAAGTGCATAGTGACGACACACATGTAGTGAGTCCGACATAAGAGCAAAGCCGATGTTTTGTCAGTCGCGTATCGTATTGATTTAGGAAGACCTTTCGCTTGGCACGGCACATGCTTTTCGCTTGGTACGGGGATCTGTTTTCTCTGCAGCTGTGCCACGAGCGTAGCGGTTGCGATGTCAAGTGGAGTGAAGATGGATTTAGAGCTCGACGGCAAGGTGGCGATGGTCGCGGCCGCTTCCAGCGGCTTAGGTTTGGCCACCGCTGAGGAGTTGGCCAAAGAGGGCTGCCGCCTGTCTATCTGTGGGCGCGATCCGGGGCGGCTCCAAGGAGCAGAGGATCGGTTGCGCAAGAAGGGCGCCGAAGTGCTGTCACGCGCGACCGATGTGACTGACTGCGCTGATGCAGCAGCTTGGGCTGCCGAAACAGCGGAGCATTTTCACTGTATCGACATCCTGGTGACGAATTGCGGCGGGGTTTCTGCCGGACCACCCTCGGCCATGACGCCCAAGGATTTCAAAGATGCGGTCCAGCGAGTGCTTCTACCTTCGATAAATCTTGTGACGGCTGCCTTGCCGCATCTGCGTCGCTCGAGCGCGGGGCGAGTATTGATGCTCGCTTCCGAGGCCATTGTACGAACCCCAGCACATTTCGCACTGTCGGGTGTCGCACGAGCGGGGCTGGTGCCTTACTGCCACACGCTCGTACAAGAATTGGCGGGAGAGAGCATCACGGTAAACGTGCTCGCACCTGGAGCACACAGCACCGCGATTCACGAAGCCAATCGCCATGGTAGCCACGCCGCGGCCATTCGTGCACTCGAGGACAGGACTCCGGCTCGACGCCTTGGCGATCCATCGGAATTCGCAGCAGTGGCTGCATTCTTGGCCAGCCCTCGCGCGGCCTATGTGAGCGGCCAACTGATCGTCATCGATGGCGGGCTGAGTGCAACTGTCTGACCCATGGTCTAAGGAGCCGCCGCGTGAATACAGCCAACGCACAGAGTGCCGATATCGATCTTGCGTCTTCGATCGCGCATGCCGGCATTCGCGCTCGTCCTAAGCGGGAGCTCACTTTCTCCTTAAGTGTTGGAAATAGCTCTGCAAGCCGGCCGAGGCAGTGCCTGACAGCTGAGAGTGATCTCTCACAGTTCGATCCGTACTATTGGCATGCACAGAGTGCGGAAGAAGTTGACCCGTCGGAGGGCGGCAACGCAGCTCCTGAGTTTCGCCATGGCTTTGATCATGCCGAAACAGTTGACCTTACCGCCTGGGTTGGCGCGCATCAGGCGATGTTCCGCAATGTCAGATATCGCCTCTTGGGATTTGATCACGCTGTCTTGCGTGCTGAATGATGGACGTCACTTGCACTAAAGCGAAAAATAGTTGGTGGGAGTAGGTGGTCGATGATGCCTGATACAACTCACAACATCAGAGAAGGATACCAGGAGCTGTTCGGAATTGACGGTAAGGTCGTCAACATTTCAGGCTCGAGTCGCGGTCTGGGCAAGTCTCTCGCCACCTGCTTTGGACGATTGGGGGCGAAGGTAGTCCTTTCCTCGCACAATGATGCTGAACTGGCCGGAGCAGAGGCCGAACTTGCGGGCCAAGGAATCGAGGTGATGGCTATCCGCGCTGATGTGCGATCGCACGACGATTGCAAGGCATTGATCGGTGGCACGGTCGACCGTTTTGGGCGGATCGATGTGATGGTCTGCAACGCAGGCACGGACATCATAAAGCCAGCGCATTCCTATGAAGAGCCGGAATGGGACGAGATTGTCGACACTAATCTGCGTGGTTACTACTATTGCGCCAAGTTTGCCGCCCAAGCAATGCTCCATCAAGGCGATGGCAGCATCATCATGACGTCTTCAGTCGCCAGTTCGCTCGGCATACCTGGGCTGGCTGTCTATGCTGCGAGCAAAGGGGGCGTCAATCAACTGACGCGCACCATGGCGGTGGAATGGGCCGACAAGGGCATTCGCGTAAATGCCGTCGCACCTGGATTCATCAACAACTTCATGGATGGAGTGCATCCGAACCTCGATACGCCTTACCAGCGCCGGGCAATGGACCTCACTCCAATGCGGCGCCGGGGGCATTTGTCCGAGTATTTCGGGCCTTACATCTTCCTCGCGAGCCCAGCTGCATCGTTCGTCACCGGCGAGATTCTCTATGTGGATGGGGGTTACGCCGCGAGCTGATCCAAGCAGACGCTTCGACGTAGTGGGGCGGGAGAAGGAAGTGGAACAATGTTAGGCACGATACCAGATGAGTTAAACTTCCTGGACTGCACCCTGCGTGACGGTGGATACTACACGGGTTGGGAGTTTTCACCAGGACTGGTCTCGGACTATGTCGCTACCATCAACGCCCTTCCGGTACGCATGGTCGAGCTGGGGCTCGCCGGAAAGCCTGAGAGTAGCGGATATTTCGCCAGGATCACGAACTCTAAGGCCGAAGAGGTAGCCGCTGATCTCCTGGTTGAAGCATGCGTGATGATCGATGCCAAAGATGTGCTTGCGAGCGAACTGCCTTTACCTATTGCCGTGGCGCGCCTGACAGAGGGATTACTGCCAGGGCGGATCACGACCATACGAGTCGCGGCGCACTACAGCAACGTGGCGGCATGCCGGAACATTTGCGCTGAGCTGTCGCAGAGGAGCTTCCGTGTGTTTTTGAATCTCATGCAGATCGACGCAGCTGATGCTGCAGCAGTTGAGGTCTGCCTGAACGGGCTAGAGCGGATCGATAGCCTTGACGTGCTTTATATCGCGGATTCCTTTGGCTCCATGAAGCCGAGCCGTGTTCAGGAATTGATCGGCCAGTTTGCCGGTCGACTTGGGAGTGAGATTGGATTTCATGGCCATGACAACCGCGGATACGCACTGATCAATTCAGTGGCGGCCGCGATGGCAGGAGCGACCTGGATAGACTGCACCATGGGTGGCATGGGCCGCGGAGCCGGGAATACGGCCAGTGAGCAGCTCCTGCCGGTTCTCGGTCACCTCGATGCGTCCGTAGAACAGGCGCTTCTGGGGCATGTCCTGCGTCACTTCGATCCGCTTCGCAAACGGCATGGCTGGGGCAGCAGCGCGGCATATCAGTTCGCCGGCTCAAACTTCATCCATCCTTCCTATGTGCAAAAGTTGCGTGAAGAGGGGGCCTTGTCTGATGCCGCGATTGTCGACCGCCTTTCTAGCCTCCGCTCCGACGAACGGATGAGTTTCGCCGACGAAAACCTTTCGCAGCTGATGGCGCAGAAGATCGCCTGATCGCTCGGCTGAGGTCCCTTTTTCCAACTTCGGAGGCAGCCATGGCTTTACGAAATACAGCTGTGAAACCATCGTTCCTCCCATCTGATCCGCGGTTTTCATCAGGCCCCTGCCGCAAACATCCGGGCTGGAGCGTGCATTCAACCATGCTGCGGTATCTTGGACGCAGCCACCGGAGCCCCGAAGGGGCAGAAAGGCTGAAAGAGGTAATCAGGCGCATGGTGGCTTTGTTAGAGCTGCCTGATAGCTGGATTTGCGGTATCGTGCCCGGTTCGGGCACTGGAGCTTGCAGCATGGCACTACACAACTTGCTGGGCCCGTTGCCAGTCGAGACATTCGTGTCAGATAGCTTTTCGCGGTATTGGGCAAATGAGATCGATACGTTAGGGGTAGCCTCCCAGAGGCGCCATGTTTGTCCTTTCGGGGAATTCCCAGACACGAACGGGATCGATCCCAATAACGACATCGTCCTGGTATTAAACGGCACCAACAGCGGCGTTTGTCCACCGGATCTTGACTGGATTTTTCCAGACCGTGCCGGACTTGTGATCGCCGATGCGGTCTCTGCAGCTTTCACGAGGCGCATCGACTACGATCGAATCGACGTTCTGTGCTGGTCATGGCAGAAGGCGCTTGGTGGCGAAGGCGGCCACGGTATGATCGCGCTCTCGCCTAGGGCCCAGGCACGTCTCAAGGTCGGCGGGAGCAAGCCCGTGGCCCGGCTCATGAAACTTCATAATGCCGACGGGTCGGTGAACGAAGCGTTCTTTGGCGGTCGCACGATCTCGACCCCGAGCATGTTCGCCGTCGAGGATATCCATTCTGCGCTAGACTGGGCCGAAGCGTGCGGGGGACTATCCGCGCTTCTGAACAGGGTTGCGGATAACTATGCTGTCATGGCGGACTGGGTGGACTCCACTCCGTGGATTGATTGGACCTGCATCGATCCCGCTTCACGCTCGGCCTGTTCAATCACTCTCCGGTTTCCAACAGAGCAACTCGCAGCCGGAGAAACGGACGATGAGAAAATCGCCGGTCGGATTAGCCGTCTGCTCGAAGCGGAGGGCGCGGCCTTTGACATTTGGAGCTATGGTGACGCCCCCCCCGGATTCCGAATATGGGCGGGGCCAACTGTCGAGTCAGAAGATCTTTCGATTTTATGCGAATGGCTGGCCTGGGCTTATGCCGAGGCGTGCCAAGGCAGCATACCACCCGAAGCGAGCGTCTTGCGTGAGAGCTGTTGTCCGTCCTCTGAGGCAGTTCAGCCAAGGACGGACTCGGCTTGCCTTGCACCCGCCGCTCCCAAAAAAACACGTCCCCAGACGCTGGCCGATTGCTATGACGCGATACTTTTTGACGCGACGGGAGTCCTGGTCAGCGGAAATGACGCTCTCCCAGGCGCTGCTGATATCTTGGCGCGACTTAATGCGTCCGGTCAGCCATTCTACATCGTGACGAATATTAGCAGCGGATCGGATCAAACCATATTCTCACGTCTTCGCGGCGCCGGACTTCCGATCCCGACAGTTGACAGTATAGTCTCTGCAGGAGGTGTTGCACGACTTCGGGTACTTGAAGAGCTGGCAGCCGGTCGATTAGTTTCTTATCTGGGCAGTCCACAAGCTGCGCATGACGTTTTCGGAAAGCATCCAAATCTTTGTGGCGCTGAGACAGCCGAGACATTCGACACGCTCGTGGTGCTCGACGACGAAGGTTTCGACTTCAAAAGAGCTGCCGACCGCATCCTGTCGGTCTTTC
This sequence comes from Mesorhizobium sp. PL10, assembly GCF_053714315.1. NCBI lineage: Bacteria > Pseudomonadati > Pseudomonadota > Alphaproteobacteria > Hyphomicrobiales > Phyllobacteriaceae > Mesorhizobium > Mesorhizobium sp. PL10. Next base: position 6,216 of record NZ_JBSKBR010000073.1, read on the forward strand.
ACCGACGGCTGATTGAGACCGGCGAAATGCCCGGTATGATCGCGGCAAACGCGGACATCATTTATCCCAGCAATGACGGCTCGTTGATCTTTGGACCAGGCATAATAGGGCCAATGCTTGAGGCCGGACTAGCACCGTTTGGAGCTCTTCCGATCCCGGTGGAGTTTATGGGCAAGCCAGGAAAAGCGATTTTCGAGGAATGCATCGCTCGGGCCGGTGCCGACCGCCTTCTGATGGTCGGCGATCAGCTTGATACCGACATCAAGGGCGCAAAGGCTGCCGGGCTCGACTCACTTCTCCTGTCCACTGGCCTCAACGACTGCGGTGAGTTGCGTCAAGGCGAGAACGACGCTCCCGATTATGTAGCAAAGGACCTTTATCAAATCTTTGATGGCAGTTTGTCTCCACACGAGCAATCCGAGAAATTTTCCAGGACAACACTATCTTCTTAGAGAGCCTGAGCCATCTGGATGCGCCCGGCGCCCGCATCGTTTACGAGCCGACAGCTTCATATCACCGGGCCTTCGAGCGGACACTGGGGGCGGCAGGCCTGTAGCTGGTCAAGCCCGACTTCAACAGTTGTTTTTGAATAGATCTTTATAATCAATGAGATGTGCGGCCCCCA
>NZ_JBSKBR010000074.1:0-6142 GCF_053714315.1 Mesorhizobium sp. PL10
AATTACCCGAGGATCGTCAGCAAGATCGGCAAGGCTCCCCCGCAGTACCCAGACATCGACGACGAGTGACGACGCACCATGCCGCATCGAGGGGGCGAGGGGGTGGGTAATTACCGTATTTCCATCCTATCGGGGATACAGCCACCATTTCCCATTATCGGGCAGCTTGAGGCAACTCGCTCCGCGATTACCCCATGTAATGGGCCGGCCTTCGCGAGCATAGCCATGTTGGGTGGCTGTCCCTCAGAATGATGGTGTTGAAACGGAGTCCGAGCGATCGGCTCCAAGCATCATGAGAGGAACAGCCATGGAACACTATGTGGGAATCGATGTCTCTCTGGAAGAGAGCAGCGTGTGCGTTGTTGACGCGACCTACGCCAGTTCGATTAATGATCCGCGCACCAACGCCCCGTTGTTAAACCCGTCGCCATTCCTGAGAGATCGCCGGACAATCGACACCTACTGTCGTTTTTGTCGAATCTGCGACACATTGTTTTAGCTTGGCAGTCCGCTGCACTTCGGGTCAAGTCACTGAACAAACCTCAGAAAATCTTTGTTAGGCGCCCTCGGCGCAATTGGCATGACTTTTGAGAACTCCTCATCATGAAACATAGGCTAGGCCGCACTTGTGTTCGCCTGGAGGATTCGATGGTCAGTGATAGCCGGAGCGTCACGTTGCCACGCAACATCCAGTTGCCGCTAGTGAGATTCCGAAAAGGTTTCATGCAGCCGAATATATGGGAACTCTTCGCGAACTAGGCCGCAACTCGTTTTACTCGGAGTTCCTGTTTTGCAGCGATTTCGCCACACCTGCGTGCTCACTAAGCGAGCCGGGCGGTGATTGGACCCCTCCACGCTCTTGATAGCCATCGGCCCCACCGTACGCTCTGAGGTCCTTCGGGCATTCCCGCCGGTCTGCCTACCAACCTAAATAAGGAGGCAACGATGACTCACCAAAGTGCACCGGATCGCGAGGAGGAATTCGCGATCTTCAACCGTCTAGAGTCCGAAGTTCGCGGCTACGCGCGCAGCTTCCCAGTCGTTTTTGCGCGGGCACGAGGGGCCCAGCTGTTTGCGCGCAATGGGACAGCCTATCTCGACTTTCTGATGGGCTGCTCGAGTTTAAACTATGGGCACAATCCTCCCGAACTGAAGTCCGCGCTCGCAGACTACATTGCGAGTGACGGCATCACCCATGGCCTCGATCTGTATAATGAAGCCAAGGAGTTTTTTCTGCGAGAATTCCACGAGACGATCCTAAGGCCGCGACAATTAGACTACGTCGTACAGTTTTCCGGTCCGACCGGCGCCAACGCGGTCGAGGCTGCCCTCAAACTTGCGCGCAAGATCACTGGTCGGCCCAACATTATAGCCTTCACCAACGGCTTTCATGGCGTGAGCCTTGGCGCTCTCTCCTGCACCGGCAGCCGATACCACCGCGCAGCCGCCGGCCAGCTGCTCGGCGGCGTGACCCGGCTACCCTATGATGGCTATCTTGGGTCGAGTGTGGACACCGCTCACTACCTTGATCACCTGCTCTCGGATCCCTCCAGCGGAGTAGACGCGCCGGCGGCGGTGATTGTCGAGACAGTTCAGGGCGAAGGCGGCCTGAATGTCGCCGGCACGGAGTGGCTGCGCAAGGTTGCCGCCATTGCGCGCAAACACGGAGCTCTGCTGATCGTAGACGACATTCAGGCAGGTGTTGGCCGGACCGATGCATTCTTCAGCTTCGAAGCGGCCGGTCTCCGCCCGGACATCGTCACGATGGCGAAATCGATATCGGGCTATGGCTTGCCGATGGCCCTCGTCCTTATTGATCGGCAACTCGACAAGTGGGGGCCGGGAGAGCACAACGGCACGTTCCGCGGCAATTGCCATGCTTTCGTCACGGCGCGCGCAGCCCTGGAGCACTTCTGGCGAACGGACAGCTTGGCAGCGTCCATCAAGGAGAAAGGCAATTTGCTGAAAAGCCGACTTGAGCAGATCGCGCAGAAGTACGACCCAGGCCGAGCGTCAGCCAAAGGTCGGGGGATGATGCGGGGCATCGATCTGAAGTCCGGCGAGATTGCCGGGCAGGTCATCAGCACCGCCTTCCAAAGGGGCCTCCTCGTCGAGACCGCTGGTCCTTATGACGAGGTTGTGAAGTGTCTGCCACCTCTTGTCATTGGGGAGGATCAGCTGACCCAAGGCCTCGATATCCTCGAGGGCGCTATCGACAGCGTGATCGGGCAGCACAATGAACACGGCAGCCCAAGAGTTGAATCATGATCGTCAGGGATTTCAATGAGGAGAAACTGACAGCCCGGCGGGTTCAGACGACAAGCGGGGAAAGCGGGCGGTTGCTCCTCAAGAACGATGTGATGGGCCTATCACTAGGATCTATCCGGACGCCCGGCTCAAGATGCACTATCGGAACCACCTTGAGGCGATCTACTGCATCTCCGGAACGGGCTCGATCGAGGATTCCCAAACGGATGGGGTCCATGTCGTGCGACCGAACATCATTTACGCGTTCGATAAGCATGACGCCCACCTGCTGTGTGCCGAGACCGAATTGGTGTTGGCCTACGTCTTTGTACCTCCGTTGGGGGGCCGCGAGGTACATGATGAGACCAGCGACCTCAGGTCACCCTAGGAAGCTCAATCCACGTCGGCAGCGAGATTCGGGTCCTTCGCCTCCGCTGTCGGTCGTCATTCTGGCCGCCTTACACTGACCCTACACGAGCACAGCCGCAGACCAAAAGTATGACGGCCCGTCGAATTTCGATGGATCTCCCGTGGCGGGCTGTCCGGTGGACTTCGCATTGTACGACATTGCGATACGAGAAGCTCGCGACAATTGGCCCTGATTTTCAATACACTTCAAACTTGCGGTAGAGTACCCTGCTATGCATAACGACGCGACCACCCTTGAGGTATCGACATATATCTGCTCGCTTGACCGAAAGGCCCGCAAAGCGGGCGTGCAATTCAGGATGGGGGAAGATTTTGAGGAGTACCTTTCAATTACAAGCAAGATTGCTGGGAAATATCCTACCTTTCCGAACTTCCGCCCGGACTGTTCACAGCTTGAGCCCGGCCAGGCGTTTTGGGTCGTTGGAGAAGATAAATTCGGTAAAGTAGCGCATGTCCAGGCGCTTCGTGTGGATGATCTAGCGCCTACCAACTTGGCTGACCATCTTGAGTCATTGAAATCCTGCTATGTGGATCCTGCAAGGCATGCCGGCCCAGGTTCGTCGTGTGTTTGTGTCGCGCCCACTGCTCGGATCATAAGCGGTATCGTAGCGTATCACGGCGATTTATGGCTCCGAAGTGACCTTAGAGGACGGGGCTTAGCACCCACGCTTGCAGGTGTCGCTTTTGGGCTGGCATGGGCGAAATGGTCCCCCGATTTCATCTACGCTCTTGTGCCTTCTTGGCTTATCCAAAAGGGAATCGCCGATCAATACGGCTATCTTCACAGAGAAGCCCATGGATCCGTCCTGCGTTTACCTGATCGAGACATCGAAGATGACGACTGGCTCATTTGGCTAACTCAACGCGAGTTATCCCAACTAATCAAATACTCGGCGACACAAACGATCGAGCGGCTTTCTTGAGCACAATTTTACTATCGAACTTAGCCCTTCTGAGAGTCTTCTCTGATTGGGTCTTGAAGCCAAGCCGCCCCTGTTCTTTTCCGGATCGTATCGTCCGCGGTCACGCGCTTCTCTTCGCGGTCGGCGCTGGGCCGCCGCATAATGGGGTCAAGGGGCAAGGCGTCTCACGCTGTTTCACGACCTTTGAAGGCTTTCGGCAACCGCCCGGTTGTTACCGTGGAGATTTCGCTTTGATGCGAGCGATGAGTTCCTCGTCATCGACGAAGGCTTCGAGGAAGTCGTTCCATTCGTCAGTGGTGCGGCGAGCATGGGCAAGCATTTGCTCCAGCTCTTCAATTCCGTCGCGGGTAAGCGAAGTTATTGCCTCGTGCGGCCCGACGTAGACGCTGATGAAGCCCCCATCACCTCAGCGGAATAATAGCGCCCCTGTGCGAATTCTTCGACCAATACTGAACCGCCCCGGGTTGATCGGAGGCTCCAACTCCTGAGAAGGTGGAGCCATGACAAGCAAGACGACCAACAAGTTCTCTCCCGAGGTCCGAGCCCGTGCGGTGCGGCTGGTTCTGGATCACGAAGGCGAGCATGCCTCGCGGTGGGCGGCGGTCTCGTCGATCGCCGCCAAGATCGGCTGCACGGCGCAGACGCTGCATGAGTGGGTGAAGAAGGCCGAGCGCGACAGTGGCGTGCGAGCCGGTGTGCCTACGGATGTGGCGACGAAACTCAAGGCTTTGGAACGCGAGAACCGCGAGCTTCGCCAGGCCAACGAGATCCTTCGCAAGGCTTCCGCGTATTTTGCCCAGGCGGAGCTCGACCGCCGGTTCAAGCCATGATCGCGTTCATCGACGATCACCGCGAGGCGCATGGGGTCGAGCCGATCTGCAAGGTGCTGCCGATCGCCCCGTCGACCTACCACGACCATGTCGCCAAGCGCATCGATCCCTCCCGGCTGTCGGCTCGGGTGAAGCGGGATGAGGCTTTGAAGGATGAGGTCCGACGCGTGTTCGAGGCTAACCTCCGCGTCTACGGCGTTCGTAAGATCTGGCGGCAGTTGCAACGCGAGGGCTTCGATGTCGCCCGCTGCACGGTTGCCCGCCTGATGAGGGCCATGGGCCTCGAAGGCATCATCCGCGGCAAGTCGATCCGCACCACGGTGAATGACAAGACGGCACCATGCCCTCTCGGTCACGTCAATCGCCAGTTCCATGCCCCGGCGCCGAACATGCTGTGGGTCTCCGACTTCACCTACGGTGCGCCTCGTCCCGGATGGTCCGGGGTGCATATGACTGGAATGCATTGAGAAAGGAGGATTTGAAGAATGCCGTGCTCCCTGCTGTGAGGGGGCATGAGCCCAAGCGGCGGTGACCTGTCGTCAACTGGCAGGGTGACGTAGCCCGCAGGTAAAGGGAATTGAGGCGAAGCCGTTACGCCGAGATGGTTCCCGAGGCTGTAGCACTGGAAGGTTGAGGAACACGAACCGGTTAATCCGCATCCGAGGGCTGAAATGTCGCCTTCGCCTACACGGCTTAACAGGCGAAATGCTGATGATGCCGCCGGAGACGTAGGGCGGTCTTCTACAAGTTCACCGACTTCACAGCACGGACCTTCCGGCACATCGACCATGTCGTGTTCTGGAAACTGGCGCACTGGCTGGCGCGAAAATATCGGTCACGCATCAAGCCCTTGATGCGGAGCTGGTATCGAGCGCCGGATGCGGGTAAGGCAAAAACCTGGCTCGTCTACGGACGAAGTGAACGCGGAAACCGTGTCGGCAAAGCGCTGCGCCGAATGGTATCGAGTCCCAAGGCGCAGTTCCGATGGCGGAACCCGGAGATCAATCCATACATCTTCCGGAGCGAAACTCGCAGCACCGTCACCTCAAACTATCATGATGTTGCTATGGCCATGGGCCAAGATTAAATAGAGAGCCGTATGCGCTGAAAGGTGCAAGTACGGTTCGGGGAGGAGAAGCGCAGCTGCGCTTCTTACTCCACTCGCGACCTGGACGGGCTTCGTCTATGTCGCCTTTGTCATCGACACCTATGCGCGAAGGATCGTCGGCTGGCGGGTGAGCCGGACGGCGCATGCCAGCTTCGTTCTGGACGCTCTGGAACGGGCTCTCCATGATCGGCGGCCCGTGCAGGGAGGCGGGCTCATCCATCACAGCGATAGTGGCAGCCCAATACGTCTCTATCAGATACACCGAGCGCCTGGCAGAGGCCGGCGTCGAACCTTCGGTGGGCAGTGTCGGCGACTCTTACGACAATGCTCTCGCCGAAACGATCAACGGTCTTTACAAGGCCGAGGTGATCCATCGACGCGGACCCTGGCGCTCATTCGAGGCCGTCGAGTTCGCCACGCTCGAATGGGTCGACTGGTTCAACAATCGCCGGCTGCTGGAGCCCATCGGCAACATCCCGCCGGCCGAAGCCGAGGAACGCTACTACGCCAGGTTGGATGAACCAGCCATAGCCGCGTGACTCAAACCCGACTTGAACACCTGGACGAGAACACAAAAAGAACATAGCCACGTAAGTCATTGATTT
>NZ_JBSKBR010000075.1:0-5804 GCF_053714315.1 Mesorhizobium sp. PL10
GACTCACAGATTCAGCACTGGCGCCATATGTCACGTGTTAACTCACCCGATTGCCCTGGGCGCGCCGGCGGCGATTATTGCGGGTTATCATAGGGGGTGACATAGTGGAGTTCGCGCAGGGCGGGGATGACCAGTGCGATGTCTTTGTATGCCTCATGCTCGATGAAGTGCGCGGTCTCGGGCCCCGGCCTGGGTTTGCCGAGGACGGGCCTCCCTTTCTTGTCGACGCAGTAGATCAGGATCGGCAGCAGCAGGCCGTGGTTGGGGTTGTTGAGGTCGAGTAGCCGTTTCCAGCGTTTGATGTTGAGATTCATGGCCGCGTAGAACCCTTGGCACCACGGCCGTGGGTCGATGCCGCCGCTGGGCTTGGTGGCGAAGCGGGGCGTGTAATGCTGCGGTCTGTCGAAGAGCGTCTCGTTGATCCGGTTGTGGATCCTGGCGACGCTGGCAAACACGGCGTGGTCGGTTGCACAGCCTTTGGCCAGGACGTCGCGCGGCAACCCCATGAGCGGGCACATCCAGTCTTGCGGATCCGCGAACCGCGGCCCGGTGACCGCCGCCGTTACGAAGCCATCCAGCGCCGACATGGTTCGCACCAGCGGGCGGGGGTTGGTCTTGGCTTCCATCCAGGCCTCGAGGGCCTCGTCCGACAGCGCCATGTCATCGAGCGCGCTCATCAGGCAACCTCACGATTGCGCTGAATCAGTTTAAGGACTGATTGGGCGTTGGTCCCGCGCCGCCGTGACGACAGCCAAGCTCGCTTGCCCCTTGAGGGCCCGCATGAGACCTGCTGCGTTGCGGTGGCCGGAAGCCGCAGACGGGCTACAGGAAGATGCGCCACGGACATGTCGACCAAGATGCGTCCAGAGCGCCGATTGATGAGCAACCCGTGAGGGCACCGGGCACCATACTCCGGTTTTGCGAGGTGCATCCATGACCATTTTCGTCGGGCTCGACTGGGGCGGGTCCAGCCATGCCGTCTGTATCGTCGACGCCGCAGGCAAGATCCTCGACCACTTTGTCGCGGCTCATGATCGGGACGGGCTTGCCGATCTCGTCGCGCGCTTGCGCCGTCATGGCCTGCCCGAGGAGACGCCGCTCGCCATCGAACGGCCCAGCGGGCTGCTCGTCGACGTGCTGGCCGACGCCGGCTTCGTCGTCACGCCGGTCCATCCCAATGTCGTCAAGGCGTGCCGGCCACGCTACCGCGCCGTGGCCGCCAAGAGCGATCCTGGCGATGCCTACATCCTTGCCGACATCCTGCGCACCGACGGGCACCGGCTGACCCCGCTCAGGCCCCAGTCCGATGCCATCAAGGCGCTGCGTGCCCTGGCGCGCGGGCGCGACGATCTCGTCGCCACAAGGCTCGGGCTCGCCAACCAGCTGCGCGCCTTGCTCGAAAGCTTCTGGCCTGGCGCCGCCGGCCTGTTCGCTGACATCGCAAGCCCGATCGCGCTGGCTTTCATCCAGCGCTACCCGACACCGGAAAGCGCCAGCCGCCTCGCCGAGAAGCGCATGGCCGCCCTCCTCGCCCAGAACCAGTATTGCGGCCGACGCAGCGTCGCCGACGTGCTCGGCCGGCTCCGCACCGCTCCCAGCCCAATCGCTGCGGAGGCAGAGGCCGACGCCAAGGGTGAACTCGCGCGCGCCATCGCTTCTGCTCTCGAAAGCCTCGTCGCCCAGATCGCCAAGCTCTCCAGCCGCATAGAGCATGCCGTTGCTCAACTGCCGGAAGGCAAGGTCATCATGTCGTTTCCGCGGACCGGAAAAATCTGCGCCGCCCAGATCACCGCCGAACTGGGCGACGTGCGCGCCCGCTTCCAGAGCCACGATCACTGGCCGCCGAGGCCGGCGTCGCCCCAGTCACCTACCAGAGCGGAAAATCCCGCGCCGTCGCCTGGCGATGGGCCTGCAACAAGCGTCTGCGTACCGCCATCACCTGCTTTGCCGACAACTCCAGGCATGCCAGCCCCTGGGCCGCCAAGGTCTATCAAGAGGCCAGAAAACGCGGCTGCCGCCATCCCCATGCCGTGCGTATCCTCGCTCGCGCCTGGCTGCGTATCATCTGGAGAGCATGGCACGATGGCGCCACCTACGATCCCAACAAACACCCCGCCGCACGCGCTCTTCTCGTCAACGGTTGACACAGGAAGTCTCATGCCGCCAAGGGGAGCGGCATCTCTTGGCGGCGCACCCAGTTCCAGGGCATCAGCTCGTCCCCGCGCGAGGCTGGCCAGTCGCTCTGGATCCGCTCGATGACATCGGCCATGTAGGCTTCGGCATCGACGCCGTAGAGCTTGCAGGTTTCTATGATGCTGAGCACGACCGCTGACCGCTCGGCCGCGGCGAAGCTGCCCGAGAAAAGCCAATTGCGCCTGCCGACGGGCATCTCGCAGACATTCTGCCCATGTCGGGCGCGAGGTTGTCGTTTGGTATCGATGGCATCCCAATTTCGAGCGGACCGTCCGATGCGAGTATATCGAGGAACGGGCGAACGGCAGAGTCGCGCACATTGTCGTGCGCCATGGCGAAGTCATTGTAGTTCCCGCATGGATGTTGGATCGCGACGTGTGCGAAGCGTTCAGCTTGGGTAGCCCTCGGGTGACCGTGGATGCGCTGACTGACCTTCACCACCTCTTGATCCATCGGGGATTTCGTAATGGCCTTGCGAGCGGTTCGAACGCTCAGGAGGTCATCGATGAAGAGACTGCCCCCACCAAGCCGGCTGCCAGCACCGCGGCAATTGATCATGCCACTCGACTCCCGAGCCCTGGACGGGCTGACGAAAGCGCAGCGCGCAGGCGCGGTCGCGAGCCTCGCCAAGCTGCTGACGGCAGCTGCCGGCATCGCGGAGAAGGAGATGACCGATGACGGGCGGTAATCTTCTTCCCTTGGCCCTCCTGAAGCGCAAGGCCGTCGTCTACGTCAGACAGTCGACGGCCCAACAGGTTCATGCCAACCTTGAGAGTCAACGCCGGCAATATGAGCTGGTCGACCTTGCGCGGCGTTGGGGGTTCCACAATGTCGAGGTGATCGATGAGGATCTGGGACGCAGCGCGAGCGGCGCCGTCGAGCGCCCCGGTTTCGAACGACTCGTCGACGATCTGTGCACCGGTCATGTCGGCGCAGTATTGTGCCTTGAGGCCTCTCGGTTGTCGCGCAACGGTCCGGACTGGCAAAGGCTGCTCGAGCTTTGCGGCCAAGTCGATGCGCGCGTTATTGATATCGACGGCATTTACAAGCACACACCATGATGCCCCAATTCGGGCGCCATCTGATCGGTTGGGACAGGTTACCGTAACGGATCCAGCCCATCCGTTATACAGACGATGCTTTGATTTGGTCTCGTCGGAAGGCTCGCACCGACCAGGTGGCTGCGTTCTCGTCCATTATCGCGATGGCGTATCGCTGCGAATACGTGCTGCGGCCACCGACCTCGATGGTGAGCGGCTGCCCATCCCGTCAAGCAAGCTTTCACTCGACAGTATTCGCGACTTGCTCGAACTTACGAGAGAAGTCGCGCTGAGGGGCTTGGCGAATCAACCGGTTAGTGATTCTTTAGAACACGGTTCCGAGCCAAGATTGGCAAGTTTGCGTGGTTCCCTGGAGGGAGAGCCATGATGTCGGATCTCGTGACAGGAAGTCACCTGTGCCGGAAGGCCGTGGTTTACATTCGACAGTCCACGCCTCACCAGGTGATGACCAACCAGGAAAGTCTTCGGCTGCAGTATGCTTTGCGGCAGCGAGCCAATGATCTCGGTTGGGATGATACCAACATTGATGTGGTTGACGCTGACCTCGGATTGAGCGGGTCGACAGCGACGCACCGCGAAGGCTTCAAGGACGTTATCGCCCGGGTCACGCTGGGCGACATCGGGATTATTCTTTCCTACGAAGTGACGCGGCTGGCGCGCAACTGCTCTGATTGGTACCCCTTGCTTGATCTGTGCGGCTTTCGGCAATGCCTTATTGCGGATCGCGATGGTGTCTACGATCCGGGGTCAACCAATGGGCGCCTCTTGCTCGGCCTGAAGGGCACAATCTCCGAAGTGGAACTGCATACATTGCGCGGTCGTCTGACCGCCGGTCTGCGTGCCAAGGCCGAGCGGGGCGATCTGGCATTACTGCTACCGGCGGGATTGGAGCGTGACGCCAACGGCATGGTGTCGAAGGATCCGAGCAGTGAGGTGCAGGAGCGGATTTTACTGGTTTTTACGACCTTTCTGAAGGAAGGTTCCGTGGGTAAGGTGATCCGGTCATTGCGAGACCATGCGCTTGCTCTGCCGCGACGCGATCGGTTCGGTGATGTCGCATGGCGGATGCCGACAACCAGTATGATTTCCGGGATTTTAAAGAACCCGGCCTACGCTGGTGCTTTCGTTTATGGCCGTACCCGGTCATGCCGTACGACCTATGCAAGCGGAAAGTTGAAGACGGCCCGTTGCCCGATGGCGGAGTGGAAGATCGTCGTAAAGGACCGCTATCCTGCATATATCGATTGGGATAGCTTTGAGCGGATCCAGGCTATGCTGCACGACAATCATGCCGAATACCAACGCAATCAAACGCGTGGCGTACCCCGGGAGGGCGCAGCGATTTTGCAGGGTATTACTTGGTGCGGTCAGTGCGGCCACAAGATGTGGGTGCAATACAAGGGCGGTTCCCGGTACGTCTGCAATTTCTTGCAGTACCACGAAGGTAAGACGTTGTGCCAGCATCTTCCCGCCGACCTGATCGACGCCAAGGTATTGGCTGCGTTCTTTGCGGCGATCGCGCCCGCCGAGGTGAAGGCTTGGAGAGATGCGCTCGACGCACGGCGGCAGACCGACGAAGCCCTTGATCGCGCCGAAGCGCAGCAGGTCGAGCGACTGCGCTATCAGGCGCTTCTGGCCGAACGGCAATATAATCGTGTCGATCCCGACAATCGTCTCATTGCCGCTGAGTTGGAACGACGCTGGGAGACAGCGCTGCGCGAGCTGCGGCAAGCCGAAGAGGCGTTGGCTAATCGCCGGGCGATGAAGACCAAAGCAGCCATGCTGACACCAGAGGAACAGAGCGAGTTTCTCGCTCTCGGTCAAAACCTGCCCGATCTCTGGCGCCGATCGGATGTGAGCCGGGCCGACAGGAAGCGGTTGCTGCGGACGCTGATCGACAAGGTGGTGCTGCAACGTATCGGTCGTGACCGGATTGCTGTCCGGCTGGCGTGGCGGGGAGATATCCGAATTGGAGGTCGAACCGACAGTCCATGCCCTGCATGCTCTAACGCGAGGAGCCGAGATGCAGGAACGGATCCTGGAACTCGCCCGCCAAGGCCTCGATGATACCGAGATCGCCACGATCCTGACCCAGGAGGGACATCGTTCACCACGCCGAAACTATGTTCCCGTGCGAACCGTTCAGGTCGTTCGGCAACGATATCGCGTATTACGCAACAGCATGACGACACGCGCTCGCCATATTTCCGGCTGGATAACGATCACCGAAATCGCAAAGCGTCTCGGGGTCTCAAAGTCATGCATCAAGAAACGCATCCACAGTGGAACCATCGAGATTCAGCGCGATCCTCGCGACAAGCGCTTTCTGTTTCCACAGACAGAGGCCAGCATAACCGCATTGCAAGAGCTTAGGGCAGGAGTCCGAAATCATCTCGTTTTCGACCCAAGACCAAACAAATGAGGGTATCAACATGATCGATCGTATGATCCCGCCAAGCCGAACGACCGGTTGTTGCTCGGCATGAAGGGCAACATCAGCGAGTTCGAGCTTTCCGTCATTCGGGCGCGGATGTACGAAGCCGCGCGACA
>NZ_JBSKBR010000076.1:0-5749 GCF_053714315.1 Mesorhizobium sp. PL10
GCGATGCCTGCCGTCTGACGGTAGAACTGCTGAGCCTGGCCCATGAGCGCAATGTCGAGGCCGCACTCGCTCACGCCATCCAGGGCGACCTCGACTCTCGATCACCCCCCATGGGACACGTTCGCGGTCTATCTTCATCAGAGCGAGCTAACCCGACGACAGCAAGGCAAAAACACGCTCGTTTCCGCATAGATTGAGAGGTGGAAGCTCAGATTTCTAAGGCCGAATTGGCCGCCGCTATCTCCGCCGACCCCTCCCTTTGCCCGATCCCGACAGTCGAGGCGCCGTCGGAGGCCGAAGCAACAGCGGCGTACCGCAAAGCTCATGCGGCGTCTCCCCTCGTTTGGGACAGAAAACAATATGCCAGAAATTTCTGTGGCGCTCGGACAAATGCGACAAAACCGGTTCTGACCCAGGGGTCGCCTGCATGACCTCAGTCAAAATTTCGCCTGGGGCGCAGCCTATCCAAAGGATTGTCGGCTTTGCCAAATCAGCATCCGGCGAGTGGATCGCGAGCATCAATTAAATCGTAGCGAAACCCGCGTGAGGCGGGCCTTTTCCCGGTTCCCCGCACAGAAATATGTCGAGGCTTGACGCGCAGATTGCTGTGGCGATCGGCGGTGCTGAGCCCGGGTACTCCTTCAATGGTTCAGCACAGCCGACAATATCGAGATAGCGGGTCACCTCCTCATCAACCAGGAGATCGCCCATCTTCCGGTGGCCCTTCACTCTCAAGAGTTACAATCTGGTCCGCTATCGATGCCACCTGTTGATCATGCGTGATAAAGAGTACCCTACCCTCCGCAGAAAGCTCTCTGATCAGCCGTAAGATCTCTTCCGGAAGCTCGCGGGAGCCCGTGTCATATCTTAAGCTCCGGATCTCATAATGCGTTAGTCGGCAGCACTGATGAGAGCAACCGCATTGTGCGTATGGCCACCGATTGGGAATATTATATCTGCATCAGCGTTCAGACCAGTGTCTGCTTTCTTTTTAATCGCTATGAATTTTGTAGAGTTAAGCGGTGGCCGTGCTAGCGGCAGCGTATGTTATCAGGAATATCGCTTATGCCCAATCCGACCGTCGTTAGTCTTTCCGGCAATTTCCATCGTCCTTCCAAGACAAGATCGCTCGTCACCAACGTCGCTGGGAGTATCAGCCATCAATATGGGCTCACGTCTGAAATCTATGATCTGATCGATGTGGGAGAGTCCCTCGGCTCCCGCCATGCGAGTGACCTTAGTTCTGCCGCCACGATCTCGCACAGGTTCTGACGGCATGACGAAGAGGTCGGTTCATCGACAGACGACGGGTGCTTCATCCGCTGTCTTGACGTCCCTATCGCCTGCCTCACTTCCGACAGATGGGATGATGTGGATTCCGGGTGGCGCCTTCACCATGGGGTCTGAGAGGTTCTATCCCGAAGAAGCGCCGCCACGACGCGTATCGGTCGACGGCTTCTGGATAGACGCCACGCCGGTAACCAATCGGCAGTTCGCCGAGTTCGTCGCGGCAACCGGCCACGCCACGGTTGCGCAGGTTGCGCCCGATCCGAAACAGTACCCCGGCATGGCAGAAGAGATGGCGCACCCGGGATCGCTCGTCTTTCACAAGACGGTAGGCTTGGTCGGCACATCCGATTTCAGCAACTGGTGGCAGTTTGTGTTCGGCGCCGATTGGCGCCACCCGGTCGGGCCTGACAGCGACATCGATACGCTAGATCTATGGGACCACCCGGTCGTGCAGGTCGCCTACTCCGATGTGGAAGCTTACGCCAAATGGGCGGGCAAGGACCTGCCGACCGAAGCGGAGTTCGAGTTCGCTGCAAGAGGGGGCCTGGATGGAAAGGATTACGCCTGGGGTGACGAACTGGCGCCGGGCGGCGCGATGATGGCCAACTACTGGCAGGGGTTGTTTCCGGTCGCGAACCAGATGCTCGATGGCTGGGAGCGCACGTCGCCGGTAAGCAGCTTCCCGCCCAACGGGTATGGCCTCTTCGACATGATCGGCAACACCTGGGAGTGGACACGGGACTGGTGGGGTGAGCGCCCCTCGATCCCAAGCAAGGGCGCAAAGCCTTCCTGCTGCTCACTCAGCAATCCACGTGGCGGTACGCGCAAGGACAGTTTCGATCCCTCCCAGCCTGGCGTTCGCATCGGTCGTAAGGTGCTCAAGGGCGGCTCGCACCTATGTGCGGCAAACTACTGTCAGCGTTATCGCCCTGCCGCGCGTCACCCAGAAATGATCGACACGTCGACATCGCATATCGGCTTCCGGTGTGTGCGGCGGTGAAAGAGAAGTCCTGCCCGGCGCTTGCGCAAAAGCATTCTCGGTTACGCCCCGGCTCCTCCGCTGATGCGAACTTAGGATAATTTGAAGATCGAAAAACCTTCAGGACAATTCCATTCGATTTGTCCTGATTGATCGACAGCGAAGGAGAGTTATTTTGCGCAGGAAGAAGTATTTACTGGGAACCTTGCTGGGTGGACTGGTTCTAACAGCCGGTTGGCGCGTAGACGCCATCGCGGCGGGGGGGCTGCCGCGTGAGCCGTCGCTCTTGGCCGGCAAGACAGATCCGGGCGTCAATAAGTCTGTCCCGAGTTCGCTCGAGGAAGTAAAGGCTCCTAAGGGGGCTCCCAACGTGATCGTCATACTTCTCGATGATGTCGGCTTCAGTGCCTCCTCCGTTACGGGAGGACCTGCGGCCGCCCCCAATCTCGAGCGATTGGCGCGTGAAGGGCTGCTTTACAACAACTTCCATGTCAACGCGTATTGCTCACCCACCAGAGCCGCGCTCCTGACCGGCCGCAACTCGCACCAGGTGGGCTTCGGCACCTTCACCCAAGGCGCGGATGCCGCACACCCGGGATATAACAGTCTCTGGCCCAAGAGCGCCGCTTCGATAGCAGAAGTGCTGAAGGGCAATGGCTATTCGACTGCAGCGTTCGGCAAGTGGCACAATACGCCCGTATGGCAGACGAGCCCGGTCGGTCCGTTCGATCGGTGGCCCACCGGTCTGGGGTTCGAGTATTTCTACGGCTTTCTGGAAGGAGCCGACAGCCAGTGGACGCCGGCATTGTACCGCAATACGGTCGCAGTCGAGCCGTCGACCACCCCCAGTCAGGGCTATCATCTGACGACCGATATGGCCAACGACGCGATCACCTGGCTACATCAGCATGATGCACTTGCGGCGGACAAGCCGTTCTTCCTGTACTTCGCCCCTGGCGCCACCCACTCGCCTCACCAGGTCAGCGAGGAATGGATCGCCAAGTACAAGGGCAGGTTCGATGCCGGTTGGGACGAGTTGCGCAAGCAAACTTTCGAGCGGCAGAAAAAGTCCGGGATCATACCGGCCAATGCCAAACTGACGCCGCGGCCCGAGGAACTGCCGGCGTGGGATTCGCTGACACCCGAGGAACGAAAGCTCCTGAGCCGCCAGGCGGAGGTCTACGCGGGGTTCTTCGAACAGACCGATCACGAGATTGGCCGCCTGCTTCAGGCTGTCCGCGATGAGGGGCAGTGGGACAATACGCTCGTCCTCTACATCATTGGCGATAACGGCGCGAGCGGCGAAGGCAGCCCGCTGGGCAACGATGCTCGCACATTGGATGGAGAGTATGCCTCGGTCGAGGAGCGCTCCAAGATCAAGCTCGGCAGCAACCAATACTTCAACAACTATGCGTCGGGCTGGGGCTGGGCCCTTGATGCCCCGTTCCAGTGGGCCAAGCCGGTGTCAGCATTCCTGGGCGGGACCACCGACCCGCTCATCGTCTCCTGGCCAGCCCGGCTGCGCGGCACCACGGGCGTTCGCGGGCAATTCCAGCATGTGACCGACATTGCACCGACCATTTACGAGGCTGCGGGCATCTCGGCTCCAGAGCAGATAAACGGTGTGAAGCAGACCCCGCTGGAAGGTCAGAGCCTGGCCTATACCTTCGCTGCGCCGCAGGCGCCATCGCGTCATACGCAGCAGTATTTCGAGACAATAGGAAGCCTTGGCATCTACAAGGATGGCTGGTGGGCCGGGAAGATGAACCGGCTGCCTTGGGGTTCGGGCAAGGATGATCGCAAAAACGATCATCCTTGGGAATTGTACAACCTGGCGACGGATTACAGTCAGGCCCACAACCTCGCTTCCACCAATCCGACGAAGCTAAAAGAGTTGGTCGCCCTGTTCGACAGTGAAGCACGCCGGAACAATGTTTATCCGCTCGTGGAAGGCAGATTACCGGGAACTCGCAAGCTGGGGGGTGGACGAACGCACTTCGTGTTCCGACAGGGCGTCGAACGTATCCCGGGAAAAGTTATTGACTTCTCGGGCTATCGTGGGGCCACCATCAACGCCGATGTCACGATTTCGAACGACAAGACTGAAGGCGTCATTATCGCAAATGGTGGGACGCAGATGGGCTACACGCTCTATGTCCAGGACGGCCGTGCGGTTTTCGAAACCAACACCTCCAGCCACCCGGACGGCAAGATCGTTTCCAAGCCACTCGCGCCGGGAGCACGACACATCACAATTGAAGCGAAGTTCGAGCCCGACGCGCCTGATGATCCGAAGAAACCGGGTGGCCGAACCAAAGACTTCTTCACGTCGGGTGGCGGCGGCAAGGGCACCATCGAGATGGTCATCGACGGGGTGCCCCAGGGGCAGGCCAGGATCGCTAATCTGGCTAATGGATATCTTGAGACCCTGGATGTCGGCAAAGACTTGGGATCACCGGTCAGCCAGGCGTACCAAATGCCCTTCGCGTTCAACGGAACGATCGATAAAGTCACGATCGACTTGAACTAAAGGCCCTTCTCGCCCTGCCTGTCTCCAAAATGCAGGATGAGGCTGCCGCAAACATACGGCGCGGCAGCCTCAGGTGAAATTAGTCTTCTGTCAGAGCTAACAGCCGCCGTGCTTGGTTCGCGCGTTTCGTCGTCCCCGATAATTTTCGCAGCGTTGGCGTGACACCGATCTAGATCCCGTGACGTATTCTCGGCCGCTGCGCGATTCTGATCGCGCGTCTCGTCCCGGCGCTGCTCGACCTCGCGCAAACGCGGCGCTCGCACTTCGCCGCCTTGCTCTAGGGTGCAACCGCTTCTCGAGCCGCCACTTTCATGCGGGCCGTTTCTGGCGTCGCGTGCCCATATTTCTTGTTGATCGCCGCTTCCATCGCGGCGACCTGTTTGGCGCCGGGGTTTGTGCTCTTGTCCCGTAGGCGCCCCTCGTCGCCTCCCTGGATGGCTACATCACCATGGGCGGCGAAGACGAGGCAGGTGAGTATGTCGAAGAGAACGGCAAAGCCTGGCAGGCGACACCTGGCGCGATCGAATGGTTGGCGGAAGCGATCAGGAAACTGAAACCACGGAAACGCGGGCGATAAACCGAGAACTTACCTGCGCACAAAGGCGCATGGCGGCCAATTACACGCGTTGGTCATCAATGCCGGCATTTCGCCGAATGACGGCAACAGCCGCTGAACTCGATCGACACGCCGATGCATGTTTGACGCGACGTCTTCCAGGTTAATTTCTTCGCGCCGAATGCTTGCGGCCGCTGGCCGTGATCACGGGCCTTTCCCGCATCGGCGACAGCTTGATCGAAGGCCCAGTCCAGATCAAGCGCGGTGTTTCGACCTTGGTCCGAGCGGGCGTGTTAGAAAACGGAGGCCTGTGGACGCGGGTTTTTGCTGCCCGGTCAGCTTCTCGACAGCTGATTGCGACAGCTTGTTGTTTGGCGTGCGAGCCCAATCCATT
>NZ_JBSKBR010000077.1:0-5462 GCF_053714315.1 Mesorhizobium sp. PL10
TGGAACGAGGACTTTCTCGTCAGCCTCATCTCGTGAAAATTAACTCACCCGATTCCCCTGGCGCGCCGGGCCTATTCCTGCCTGATAACAATCGGATCGAACAGGACCATCGGCGCATCAAGCGTCGTGTCCGGCCGATGCTCGGCTTCAAATCGACGGCCACCGCCTCCACAATCCTTTCCGGCATCGAAATGATTCACATGATGTGCAAGCGACAGGCGAGGTACGCCTTCAATCCGAATCCGTCCTTGGCCGAGCAGTTCGAAATCCTCGCCACCTGATTGACGTCGCATCAGGGCTTCTCTGCCCCTATTCAGCCGTTGCAACAAAAACCCACTTTGCCACAGCGCAGGTCGCTATCCACCCTCCTCATAGGATCTGAACAGTTCGCCCGTCTGTCCGTCACCGCTCCGCCCGATTCACTCCCACTGATTTTGATCCTCAAAGCCAGACGACCGATGGGGTAGTGTGGGCAGTCAATTCTGAAGGCGCTGAGTTTCGAAAGATCGACCGCATTTCGCCGATTCTGATCTAACCTAGCTGGGCACCTGGCTCGGGGCTGAAGACCCTCGGCGGAATGACCGACGAAAGTGTCAAGAGAAGAAGATGGTGCGGGTGGTCGGAATCGAACCGACACTCCTTTCGGAACTGGATTTTGAATCCAGCGCGTCTACCAGTTTCACCACACCCGCACATTTGCCGCCGATTCTAGCCCAGGCTCTCAGCTCCTATGCTGCACCTAGCGCCATTTCGGCGATTTTACCACTCCACTATCCCACCCCGTTAGCTCTTTGAAAATACAACGTTTTCAACTCGTCGTAAATTCTTGTGGATTGGGAGACAAACCACTTTTTGAGCCGGTACACACCAGATGCGCCACCATTACCCTCCAACTGTTCAAGTTGGGCAATAGACATGGCCGCCACGCTAACCCGAGGCGCCCGGCGCCCCCAACTTTTTTATGCTCCCCCTCGTGCGCCGACTGAATGTGAGTTTGAACTGGTACGGAAACGGCCGGGTTACAGATCGGGCTCAAACCTGGAAACCGAAACCGCCTAACGGAGATGACTGATGAAGAGTTGACAGAAGTCTTGACGTGAAAGCGCCCATGTGAGCCCGACCGGACTCCGCCGCGGCGCTCCATAGTCTTATGGGTAACGGAGTCCGCCGCTGACCGCTGCGGCTGCGCGCCCAAGGTTGTGCGAGTTGGACGCCTCAAACCCGCTTCCGGATGCTCGCGCGCAGACATATCCCGATTGCGCGTTCCGACAGGATAAGGACAGGTTGCGAGGCTATTGTCACTGACGTTGCGTTACGGCGCTTGGCTGACTCCGAGGGATCGAGCTAGCGCCGCGGCGGACGTTCGTCATTGCCAGCATCCCGCGGCGATGGCGGTGGGAAAATCTGCTGAAAGCCCGAGTTCTCGCGAGGGGTCATCCAGGCTTTTTTTGTCAGCTCAGGAGAATGGATGAAGAAAGATCTTAAGCAGGAAGTTCGCTTGGCAGAGCATCGGAACACAATCGACAATATCGATTCCGCGATCATCCACATGCTCGCTGAGCGATTTCGCTGCACGGAGGAGGTCGGCTTCCTCAAAGCCCAATATGGATACTTGCCCCAAGACAGCACGCGTGAGGCCGCACAGACCAAGCGCTTGCGTGACCTCGCTCTGAGCGCGGGTCTAGACCCAGACCTGGCCGAAGCTTATCTCAGATTTGTCGTTGCCCATTCAGTCAGTCGACATGAGGCGATAGCAAGTCTGGTAGCGCACGTTGTGAAGCGGTGACGTGTTCACTCGGCCTGTTTGATGCTTGTTGCACGGGAAGCCTGCGCGAAGAGTTGGCCTCTCTCGCGCCTTCATGGCTTCTTCGAGACAAAGGAAGTTGGAGATAGGCGACGAGTGCCATGCCACCTTTCGGGGGCTGTTTTCTCGTCACCTCGCCGAACAGGACTTGCACCTTTTGTGTTATCCATCCGACTCTACAGAGGACAGGGCAAAATCGGGATTTCCATCTATACGAGGCGGTATCGGAACAGCGCCGTTCCGTCAGGGCCATGGACGCCGACATCGTCGATATGTTCGAGGGCGACGGAGATACCGTCGGCCACGCTCAGCGTAGTCCACGCCTTTCAAAATCACGGAAAACGAGGTAATCAAACGCTTTGAAGATGGGGGGCCGCTGGAACTCAGCATATAGGGGCAAGGGAAAGGCGGGCGGCCTGATCCTGTTCCTGGCGCTGCAGCGCTTCTACATCCGTGGCCTCATGGCCGGGGCTGTCAAGTAACCAGCCGCATGCGAATGGAGTGAAGTTCATGACCGCACCGCAACCCGCCGCAGCAACCGAGGCCGGCAAGACCGCCAGGCCGAAGCTCGCCTTTCGGCCGCTTCCCGTGCCGCAGGTCGATGTCCGCGGCTTCTGGGGCGACCGCGTCGATGCCGTCGCCTCGCGCACCGCCGATATCCTCTACGAACGTTGCGTCGAAGCCGGCATGCTCGACCAGATCGATCCCGACCGCGCGCCGCCCGGCGTGCGCATTCCCTTCCACGTCAATGACGGCTTCACCGCCTCGACCGTGACCACCCAGATGTTCTGGGATTCCGATCTCGGCAAGACCGTCGAGACCGCTGCCTATTCGCTCTACCGGCGCAAGAACGACGCGCTGGAGCGCAAGATCGACGCCGTCATCGACATGTATGGAAAGCTGCAGCAGGACGACGGCTATCTCTCCAGCTGGTATCAGCGCATCCAGCCCGGCCTGCGCTGGACCAATCTACGCGATTGTCACGAGCTCTATTGCGCCGGCCACCTGATCGAGGGCGCTGTCGCCTACTACCAGGCGACGGGCAAGCGCAAGCTGCTCGACATCATGTGCCGCTATGCCGACCACATCGCCGACACCTTCGGCCCCGAACCAGGCAAGAGGAAGGGCTATTGCGGCCACGAGGAAATCGAGCTGGCGCTGGTCAAGCTCGCGCGCGTCACCGGCAACGAGAAATATATGGAGCTGGCAAAGTACTTCATCGACCAGCGCGGCCTCGAGCCGCATTATTTCGACGAGGAGGCGCTGGCGCGCGGCGCCGACCCCAAGGATTTGCACTTCAAGACCTACGAATACAGCCAGTCGCACAAGCCGGTGCGCGAGCAGGACAAGGTCGTCGGCCATGCGGTCAGGGCGATGTATCTCTATTCCGGCATGGCCGACATCGCCACCGAATATGGCGACGACACGCTCAAGGTGGCGCTCGAGCGGCTCTGGGACGATCTGACGACCAAGAGCCTCTATGTCACCGGCGGCCTCGGGCCGTCAGCGCACAATGAAGGCTTTACCAGCGACTACGACCTGCCCAACGAGACCGCCTATGCCGAGACCTGCGCCTCGGTCGGCCTGGTGTTCTGGGCAAGCCGCATGCTCGGCATGGGGCCGAACGCCCGCTACGCCGACATGATGGAACGAGCGCTCTACAACGGCTCGATCTCGGGCCTGGCGCTCGACGGCTCGCTGTTCTTCTACCAGAACCCGCTGGAGAGCCGGGGCAAGCACAATCGCTGGAAGTGGCACCGCTGCCCCTGCTGCCCACCCAATATCGGCCGCATGGTGGCGTCGATCGGCAGCTATTTCTACGGTCTCGCCGACGATGCGCTGGCCGTGCATCTCTATGGCGACTCGAGCGCACGCTTCGAGATCGCCGGGCGGCCGGTCAGCCTCGTCCAGACCAGCAATTATCCGTGGGACGGCGCAATCTCGATCCGGGTCGAGCCGGATGCCCCCGTTGAGTTCACGCTGCATCTGCGCGTGCCGTCCTGGTGCCGCAAGGCGGCGGCGCAAGTGAACGGCAAGATGGTCGATCTCGATGCGGCGACCAGCGACGGCTATGCCGCAATCCGGCGCGAATGGCAAAAGGACGACCGGGTCGAGCTCGACCTCGAGATGTCGATGGCCCGCCTCTTCGCCAACCCGCATGTGCGCCAGGATATAGGCCGCGTCGCGCTCGCGCGCGGCCCGCTGATCTACTGCGTCGAGGAAACCGACAATGGCTGTGGGCTGCACCGCATTGCCTTGCCGCGCACGGCCAGGCTCGAGGCGCATCCCGAGCCGAACCTGCTCGGCGGCATCGTCACGCTTTCGGCGATCGGCAGCAGGGCAGGGGCTGAAAACTGGGGCAGCGATCTCTACCGCTCCGAACCGCCGGCGACCGAGGAGACGAAGCTCAAGGCGGTTCCCTATTTTGCCTGGGACAACCGCGATCCCGGCGAGATGCTGGTCTGGCTGAGGGAAGGGTGAGAGCGGCCGGCGCCGCGTTCCCATCGGGCGCGGTCCGGCGCGTTCCGATCATGAAGTTTGCTTCCCTTTTATGTCGAATAAGATGATTTAAATCATCATTTATGATACTGGTGGAGGAAATGCATGAAGGCGGCGGTTACGGCGCATCCGCGTTATGTTGTTTCGAAAATCGATCCGCGGCTCTATGGATCCTTTATCGAGCATCTGGGGCGGGCGGTCTACACCGGTATCTATGAGCCCGGTCATCCGACGGCAGATATCAACGGTATGCGTCGGGACGTTATCGATCTCGTCAGGGAACTCAACGTTCCGATCGTCCGCTATCCCGGCGGCAATTTCGTGTCCGCTTACAATTGGGAAGACGGCATCGGCCCCAAGAAAGAGCGCCCGGTGCGCCTGGACCTTGCCTGGCACACGTCGGAGAGCAACGAAGTCGGCCTGCATGAATTCGCCAACTGGTGCGCCTCGGCCAACACCGAGATGATGCTTGCCGTCAATCTCGGCTCGCGTGGCCTCGACGAAGCCCGCAACTTTCTGGAATACACCAATCATCCCGGCGGCAGCGAGTGGAGCGACAAGCGCATCGCCAACGGCCGCACGGAGCCGTTCGGCGTCAAGCTCTGGTGCCTCGGCAATGAGATGGACGGCCCCTGGCAGATCGGCCACAAGACCGCCGACGAATACGGCCGCCTGGCCCATGAAACCGCCAAGGCCATGCGCGCCTTTTCGCAGTCGCTCGAACTCGTCGTCTGCGGCTCGTCAAATGCCAAAATGGCGACCTATCCTGAATGGGAAGCGGTCGTTCTCGACCATACCTACAACGAGGTCGACTACATCTCGCTGCACATGTATTTCGACAACGAAGCCAATGACGCGCCGAACTACCTCGCCATGAACGAGAAGCTCGACGCCTACATCGTCTCGGTCGCCGGCGTCATCGACTATATCAAGGCCAAGAAGCGCTCCAGCAGGCAGGTCTACATCTCGTTCGACGAATGGAATGTCTGGTACCATTCCAAGCAGCAGGACAAGAAGGTCCTTGGCGGCAATGACGGCTGGCCGTTCGCCCCGCCGTTGCTCGAAGACATCTACAATTTCGAGGACGTGTTGCAGGTTGGCCTGATCCTCAACACCTTCATCCGCCGTTCCGATGTCGTCAAGATTGCCTGCCTGGCGC
>NZ_JBSKBR010000078.1:0-5389 GCF_053714315.1 Mesorhizobium sp. PL10
AACCTCGTTGAGGCGGCAAGTCGTGATGACGGAGAGCATGATGGCGGCTCGATCGGCCCCACGCTGGGAACCGGCGAAGGTCCAATTTCGCCTTCCCAATGCGATACCTCTGAGCGCGCGCTCGGCGGCGTTATTGGTGAGACAAATCCGGCCATCTTCGAGGAAACGGGCAAAACCATCCCAGCGCTTCAGCATGTAATCGATCGGCTCGATCACCTCGGACGATTTGCTGAAGCGTGGCGCGCTCCCGTTTCAGCCACTCGTGCATGCCATCGAACAGCGGCTTGCTCTTTTCCTGCCGCGCGGTCAGTCGTTCTTCGGCACTCAATCCATTGATCTGGCGCTCGATCTCGAACAGCGCGTCGTACCGCTGGACGGCCTCCAGGGCGATCGGCGAGATCGGCTTGCCTTTGCGTTTGCGGTCGCGGGTTATTTTTCTGGATGTCGGCCAGTTCAAAGAATTTGCGCCGCGCGTGCGCATGACAAAAGGCGAAGGTGATCGGTACCGCTTTCTTTTCGGCGACACTGAGGGGCTCGAAGCCATTGTAACAATCACTCTGCAGAATGCCGCCATACCCGGCCAGGTGCTTCTGCGGATGCTCGCCGCGGCGGTCGCTCGACGCATAGTATATGGCCGCCGGCGCTGCTGCTCCGCCGTAGGGCCGGTCATCGCGCACGTACGTCCATATTCGCCCGGTCGTGCATTTGTCTTTGGCCTGGATGGGAATGGTGGTGTCGTCGCCAAAAAGCCGCTCGGCCGCAAAGACATGCGCCTCGATCAGTTCAAAGATCGGCAGGAGCGCGACTGTTCCATACCCGACCTGATCGGCCAGCGTCGAGGTCGAAAGCTCGATGCCCTCGCATTTGAATCGGGTGCTCTGGCGGTTGAGAGGGCTATGCATGCCGAACTGTGCGTCCAGCGAAGGCTGGCATGTTCAGCAGGAGTTAGTCCTGCCGGGGAAAAAGTTAGCTCCCCGTAGTGTGGATAGCAGAAAGGAGAGAAACCGAATTTTTGAAGCCTATCGACAAAGACTCCCTTGGGGAGCTCACGAGTCACCGGGCCGTATCAACAGAAAACGCATTGTGGCCTCGAAAATGCTGAACACCGAAAGCCGAGCCTACAGTTTTGAGGCGAAGGCAGCATGATCCGGCGAATGCTAACCGACACGACGGGTCATTTCGGCGGGGTGAAAGCGACAGCACGGTGACAAGGACATGCAAAGCAACTGGAGAAGCCTTCCTCGTCCCGGGGAGAAATCGCCGGAAGAAGGTAGGTCGTATAACCGGAGACCCCGGGAAGTCGGCCGAAGATGAGAAGGTGGCGGCCGGGTCCGTAGTAGCGAGGAAGCGGGGTAACGCCCGTGGAGCAAAGGGGCCCTGCCATTTGTGATGTTTCCAACGTAAGGAAGGCAAGGACGAGATGACAAAGGCGTCCATAGATTTGCAGGACCTGAGGCGGAGACTATACGTCAAGGCGAAGGCTGAACCGTCTTGGCGTTTCTGGGGCCTATACGTCCACGTGTGCAAGATGGAGACTCTGCGCGCAGCGTACGAGATGGCGAAAGAAAACGACGGTGCTCCGGGAACAGACGGAGTGACGTTCGAAGCCATCGAAGCGCGAGGCGTGGAATCCCTGCTCGGGCAATTACGGGACGAACTGATCGGGCGCACCTATGTGCCACTCCCATTGCGGAGGCGGGAAATACCAAAGGACGGGGGCTCGAAAGTCCGCGTTCTGTCGATTCCCGCAATTCGTGACCGGGTGGTGCAGGGTGCGCTCAAGCTTATACTCGAACCTGTATTTGAGGCGGATTTCCAACCGGGATCGTTTGGATACCGACCCAAGCGGACAGCACATGAAGCGATCAAGCGAGTGGCGGAAGCAATAGCTCAACGGAAGACACGAGTTCTCGATTTTGACCTGAGAGCCTACTTCGACAACGTTCGGCACGACCGTCTGTTGGAGAAAGTTGCGCAACGGGTTGATGACGCGGACATCATGCACCTCCTGCGGCTTATGCTGAAAGCCTCTGGCAAGAAAGGCGTCCCGCAAGGCGGAGTAATTTCACCGTTGCTCAGTAATCTTTACCTCAACGAGGTAGACAAGATGCTGGAGCGTGCGCGTGAGGTAACTCGTCGCGGCAAGTATACCAATATCGAATACGCACGTTTCGCTGACGATATGGTGATCTTGATCGACGCCCATCAGCGACATGACTGGCTGCTCGGTGCTGTGAACAAGCGGCTACGCGAGGAGTTCGTCAAGCTGCGGGTTGAAGTGAATGATGAGAAGAGCCGTATAGTCGATCTGGAGCGAGGCGAGAGCTTCGGTTTTCTGGGATTCGACTTCCGCTATCTCCGCAGTCTGCGTGGAGTGATGCGGCCGCACTACACGCCCAAGCTCAAAAAGCGGACGGCGCTCCTGCGGGGGCTCAAGGAGGTGTTTCGCTGCTACCGATCGCAACCGCTTGGTCGGGTGATCAGCCTGATCAATCCGAAGCTCCGAGGATGGGTAAACTACTTCGGAGTGGGCGATTCCAGCAAATGCTTCGCCTACATCAAGAACTGGGTAGAGAAGAAGGTCAGACGCCACTTGGCGAAGGCAAGGAAACGCAAAGGCTTCGGCTGGAAGCAGTGGAGTAGTTCGTGGCTGTACAACACCTTGAAGCTGTTCAACGGCTACCGGGTGAACGCCAGCCCAACGAAAGCTGCACCAGCATGATAGGTCCAATAAGCCTAGGCACGAAGCAAATGGGAGCGCGTAGTGCGGGAAATCCGCACGCTGCGTGCGATGTGGCGGGGGCTGGAAACGTGCAAGGCCGGGAAATCCGGTCGAGCGGCGCGCCAGTCCTCGACCCTACTGTCGAACAGGATCGTCGCCAGCAGATGTGGACCGATGAAGCCGCGCGGCGTGGCATGGAACGGCGCCGGCGGCTGGCTGATCGCCTCGCAATCCCGGCAGGTAAATTTCTCCCGCACCGTTTCGATGACCTTGAAGCGGCGAGGAACCTCCTCCAGCGTCTTGTTCACATCCTCGCCCAGCTTGGACAGCCGGGATCCGCCGCAGCAGGCGCAGGCAGTCGGAGGATCGATGACGACGCGCTCGTGTTCGATGTCATCCGGCCATGGCTTGCGCACCGGTCGCTTGCGCGTGAAGGGGCGGACCTTCTGCGTCTTCGCCGCCGCGGCCTGCGCGGCAAGCTCATCCTCGGTCGCCGAGGTGACGAGTTCCTCGAGCTCCAATTCCAGCTGCTCGATCAGCCGTGCCGTGCGCTCGGAGCGCTGCCCGTACAGTTCGCGTTTCAGCTTCTCGATGCGCAGCTCGAGATGCGCGATCAGCGCCTCGTTATCGGACAGCATGGCCTGCGCGTTGGCGGCTTCAGCCTCCCAGTTGGCAGCATCCGCGACAGCCACATCGCGCTCGGCCAGCAGCGCTTCACGCTCGGCAAGCAGCGCCACGTAGGCGCTGGCAAGATCCGAGGGAAGATCAACCGGCTTCGAATTCATGCGCCGATTGAATCATATTCCATTGTATTTTCAACTCAAAAATGCTACCCAACTCGAGTTGGACGCCATGTTTCCTGAGGGTTTCGCCAGTCTATTCCGGACAATAGATAACTCAGCTGCGCAGGAGATACTGTCACAGCTCCACCCTCAACTGTCGGCCAGATGAAGCGTCCGCGCTCGAGTCTTTTTGTAAACAGGCATGATCCTTGGCCGTCATGCCAGATGACCTTCAACAATTTCCGCGTTTCCCCCTGAAGCAAAAAAGGTTGCCCCCAAGGGGATTGTGTTTGAGGACCTCCTGCACCCGGAGCGCCAGCGATGGAAAGCCAGATCTCATATCGGTGTAGCCCGTCGCCAACCACACACGCACGCCTTCTGTCGGGATCATCGCAGCATTTCCAGACCCTGCAAGATCCGCATCAGGACACTTACGTCGACAGTGCGGTCAACGATCACACGCCGACCGTTTGCACCGACGATTTCTATCCGGCCACCAGCAGACACCGCCCGGCTGGTAGCCGGCACTTCGGAGTGTGATCGCACAGGAGCCGGCTCTTCCGCCTCTACATCGTGCACGCTGTGACCGACCACACCCATGTCAATGAAGGCGATTGGTGGGGGCTCGGATCGGCCACCCAATCTCCGTTCCTGGGCTTGCTTGATCCAGATGTGCAAGTGGTTCGAGTTCATGTCGTGACGCCGCGCGACAACCGCCACCGGATCACCGGACTCCTGCACCTCACCCACGATCGCCAGCTTCTGCTCGACCGTCCAGGAGCGGCGCGTCCGCTGTCGGCCGGCATCCGTCGGCAGCGATAGAGCCGCGGGCGTGCTCGCTTCCACCCTCGACGGCTGCTCCATAGCCAGATACTTCATTGCTAAGCGTCCACTTAAAATCTAAGCGGACACTAACGCCACAAGGTACGCGTCAGTAGGCGGCCTTCAGCGTACTTCCGCGTATGGATACCGCACAGGAGCCTCCCAGGATAAATCTTCCAGCAGACTCCCAGATCAGCGAACCAGCCGCTACGTGGGGTGACCTACCCGCTTACGAAGAAGCAGCAAATGCGCTGGTCCCTTACCGGCGCTTACATGCTCATGCAGGTCTGGACGGCCGAACTGAACGGCGAACTTCGAACCCGGCTGCGGGCGTCTTTCCGAAAGCCTGAACCAAGTGTGTCGCCATGATACAGGCCGAAACCGCCCCTCTTGCGCGCAGCTTGACCCCAGCGAAATTACTGGTCTCGGCAGCTTTGCCCCTACAACTACGCCGCCTTCTCGGCTTCTTTGCGCAGATTTTGTCGTGGCCTTGGGCCGATCTGCTGGATCACCAATCCGGCCGCCAGTGAGCCAAGATCGCCGCAGGTCTGGAGGTCGCGGCCCTGTGTATAACCATGCAGGAAACCGGCGGCGTAGAGGTCGCCGGCGCCCGTCGTGTCGACCAGTTCCTTGATGGCGGTTGCCTTTATGACCACCGTCTCGTCGCCGCGCACGATCACCGAGCCCTTTTCGGAGCGGGTCACCGCCGCGATCTTGCAATCCTTGCGGATCTGCGCCACCGCTTCGTCGAATGAGGAGGTCTGGTAAAGCGACTTGATCTCGTGGCTGTTGGCAAAGACGATGTCGACTGTGCCCGAGCGCATCAGGTCGAGGAACTCGTCGCGGTAGCGGTCGACGCAGAACGAATCGGAGTGTGTCATGGACACTTCGCGGCCGGCCGCGTGCGCCAGCCTGGCCGTCTGCCGGATTGCTTCCTTGGCGCGCGGCGGGTCCCACAGATAACCCTCGAAATAGGTCACCTTGGCGCCCGACGCCTTGTCGGCCTCGACATCTTCCGGCCCGAGTTCGACGCAGGCGCCGAGATAGGTGTTCATCGAGCGCT
>NZ_JBSKBR010000079.1:0-5379 GCF_053714315.1 Mesorhizobium sp. PL10
GGAACGAGGACTTTCTCGTCAGCCTCATCTCGTGAAAATTAACTCACCCGATTCCCCTGCCTTTGAGCTTCAGCCTGATGAGGTCGTTGGTTTGTAATAGCGGATATAGTCCTCCCCCTCTTTCGGACTTGCGATGCTGTCGGGGCGATCGAGTGGCGAAGAAACTTTTCATTGCGGCGTTGTCGAGGCAGTTGCCATTGCGTGAATGCTGCGGCTTTCAAGCATGCCGTTGCAGGCTCGCGTGACCGCACTCAAACCAATAATGTCCTGTTGTTGACAGGCTTTAGGCGATGCGTTTTGCTGGATCGGAGAGGGAATATGGGCAGCACCGGAGAGTTGGTCGGACAAGCAGGGCGTCCTGATAGCGAAGGAGGCCCGCACCGCATCTCCGACGCAATGTCGGACCAGCAGAAGACGCGCGAAGTGACGCTTGCCACCGCCGGCGCGGTGGTTGCCCGCGCCGCCCCCGCAATCGTAGCCGTTGTGATGATCATCGTGCATGGCGCTGCGCTGGTGGGGACATGCTGATGGCGGTGCCGGAAGCACCGGAGACATGTGATATCTCGGCATCGGGCAGAGCGGCTTCTCTGTCGCTGCACAGGAAAGCGTAGAGTTCCTTCACGCAAATGCGGGCGTCCTTCTTGTCTTTTTGAAAGGGCGGGACGAGGGGCAACCTGATATCGACCTTTTGGTAGGACGGACTGCGCTCTTCGTACAGCTGGTCAACCTTCTGCTCGATGTCGGCGCCTTGCAGCAGCGGCCGGCTGGTGTCCCTCTTGAGGCGCCTGTGGAGCTCTTTCAGCTCGGTGTCGAGCCAGATCGACCTCGCCTTATTAAGGATCAGGGCTTGATTGGACTCCTTGCCAAAGCAGCCGCCGCCGGTTGCGATGACGATGGGCCCTCTCTCCAGCTGCTTGGCGAGCTCTTTGGTCTCCAGGTCCCTGAAGTGCGCCTCGCCACGGCCAGGGTCGGCGAACATCTCCATCAGATTGCCGTGCTCGGCGACGATACGCTTATCGATGTCGACAAACTCCACCCCCAACTCCTTGGCAAGCTGGGCGCCGATGGTCGACTTGCCGCTCGCCGGCATGCCGACGAGCACGACCGGCCGCGTACCGAGGGCCGCGAGGATCTCGCCGGCTTGCGGCGAGCGAGCGACCGCAATCTGTTGTCTTGCAACGGTGAGCGACCTGGAGGTCCCTGCCGCCCTCGACCTGCTTTCTCCTGACGAGCCCCAGTGTAATATCTCCCAAGCACCACGGGGAATGGGGACCAGCTCGCATTCGCTCTGCGCGCGCTGCGCGAGCTCGGCCCGGTAACTGGCCGGCGTATGGAACTCGACCTCGAAGCGATAGTTCTGCGCGGTTCTGAACGCCGTGTGAACGCCGCGTAACCGCGGCGTGTCCGTCCTGATGAACCAGTTGGTGGTCTCGACCTCGCTGCAGTCCCGCTCCTCGAAGGCCAGTGCCGCCTTCCTGAAGGCGCGCGTAAAAGCCTCGTCCGGGATCTCGAAGACATGGCGCACTGCATTGGTGACCAGTTGGGCCTCCGGCGCCGCGCTCACGCTCTGGCCGGTCAACTCGTCGGCTATCCAGACCTGCCCGCGCGACCGTTGGTCAAGATGCGGCACCTTCACTTCGATGCCGTCCTGCCGCAAAAGCTCGGCAACCGCATGCACAGTTTCGGCAATCGCGCTTTCTTGCGCTTCGGCGGGGGCGGCTTCGAGCCTGGCGCGCTCCAGGGCCTGTTCGCTGCTCAGCGTTATCCTGGTGGCGGGGTCGTCGTCGGCCGAGATTGCTAACGCGCTGGGCAGGATGCGCTTTTCGACGGCGAGTCTGATCGAGGCCTCCATGACCGAGGCCGCCAGCGTGGGGTTGTCCTTCAGATCCGCCAGGCTGCCATCGACGTCGAACCGGCCCTGGTGGAGCTTTGCCGCCTGCGCCTTGACATAGGGCGCCGACTTGAAGCCGGGCCTCCGCTCCAACAACCGCTGCAATTCGGTGGTTTTTTGCATGAATATCCGCGCACCGGTATCGGACTTGTAGGCGTCCGTGCCGACCTTGATGCCGACGCTCAACAGATTGATGGCGCTTTCATGCAGATCGTCCGGGTTATAGCCGTCGGGCCGCGGATCGATGCGCGGCTGGTAGTGGTTGAGCAGGAAGTCGATGCGCTTCCTGGCGTCGGCGGTTGCGGGATAGGATTCGCTGAGTTTCGGGAAGAGCGCGCCGGCGTCGGCGCTGACGGCAGGCTTCGCGCCGGTTGAGGCCACGGATCGCAATAACTGCTGCTTGACATCCGACTGCTCATGAGCCGGCTCGCTATTGAGCTGCAGGTTCCAGGCCTGGAGCTCGGCCACTAGCAAGGCGGCCAGTTCGCAGGCCACCGGATGCCTGGCGGCCTTGCTGTCTTCCCCCGCCCTGGCGATGAGCTCATGGAGGGTCTGGCCATCCGGCCGATCTTCCTGCAACAGTGCGCGGATGTCGGCCTTGAGCTGATGATGAATGCCCTCGTAGGTGCCGAAGATGGCACGCTCTGCAAACCAGCGTTGCGCCTCCAGCGGCTGCGCCAGCATGTTGCGCTGCAGGCAGCTGTAGGTCTCCAGCACCAGCCCGGTGGCCGACAGGATCTGCTTGGACCGGCTGAACTGGTAGCCGCCTTTCTCAATGGCCGGCGTGTGCGACTTCGGCGGCTTCATCGAGGCGATGCCGCGCGCCTGCAGTTGCGCGTCGAACTGGCGCACATGCTCGTAAAGGCGAGGCCGGTCGCCGATGATGACGGCGCTGTCGCCGTCAAAATCGCCGTCGAGCTTTTTTTGTTCGGCGCTTGGAACCGCAACCAAAGAGCCGGGCCCGAACACCTCCGTCGCCTGCAGGATGCCGACGCACTCGAGCGCGGTGTCGGCCTTGACCCGGTCCTTTTCCTCCAGCCAGTGCGAATGGCACTTTACGTCCTCGGCAGACATCACCACCCCGCGCTCGGCGAAATCCGCCGGCCACATTTCGTCGGGCACAACGATCAAGATGCCTTTGGCAAAGAAGGTCGGATCGTCGGCGGCAAGCCCAGCCCCCGACTTGTGCGCGACGTTGAAGCTGTATTGGAAGGCCACGCACCGATCCAGGAACGCCGCGGTCCGATCGCCATCGCGCGCAGACCTGACCCGGTCGGCGGCGAACGGGCGCAGGTTGGGCTTGTCATAGGGGGAGCGTCCGACAAGCACGCCAGCGTCACGGGCCAAAGTCTTGCTCTTGCCCGTCGGCACATGCAGGCATTCGTCGCTGGACGGCACGGCGATAGCGCTCGAACCCTCGATATGCCCGCCCGTGACTGTCCGGAACAGTTCCTCGGCGGTGAGGCTTTGATGGGTTTCAAGCCAAGCCAGAGCCTTCTCGCGGGTCTCCTGCACCACCTCGACGCTGCGCGGATAATGTTGCAGCGCCGAGGGCGGTACCGCCGATTGCCTCTTATCGGCATAGGCAGGCACCCGCTCGGGAGCGTCGTGGCGAGCCCGGGCAATGGCCGGCATACGCTCGGCCAGTGAGGCCCTGATGAAACCGCAGCCGTCATGCGGCCGCAAGGCGATCTCGCCGTCTCGCCCTTCGAACCGGAAGGGATGCAATGCGCCTGCGGGGCGGTCGGGCAGAAGGGACAGCTTGAAGCACCCTTCCAGCGCATAATCATGCGGGCCAACGTCGGGGATGCCCGGCGGCGCGGCAAATCCGCGGCGCTGGGTATAGTAATAGGCTTCCTTGAACGGCGCCCAAGCCCGCGACAGCTGCTCAAAGGCCGTACCCGGAGCCGTCTCGGCATAGGGGATCGCCAAAAGCTTGCCGCTTGGGGCCTCTGCGGCCGCGAAGGGCAGGTGAGAGGCAAGCTTGCTCAGGCTCTCTTGCGGCGGCTTCAGTTTGCTGCCGCCGAACAGGTCCATGCGGTAGGGCACGCCCTCCACGGGGAACGTGCGTGTCAGCATGGCGCCAGTCGGAGTTCCCTTTAGCTGCACCGCCACCACCTTCACCGCGCCCGAGGTCAAGCGGTGGAAAATGGAATAGCGCAACTCGGCTTCGCTGGCCAGCGGCCGGCCTTGCATGTCGACCACCGGCAGCCGCATCAGTCCGGCATCGCCTTGCGGCGGTCTCGGCTCGTGGTCCATGGCCTGAAGGACCCGATGGACATCGAAGCTGGCGGCTGCATGCTGGGCCTGGACCATCGATGCGTTCTGCGCCATGAAGGTGTCGAGCGCTTCGAGCGGCTCCTTCGCCTCGATCTCGGCGATCACGTTCCAGCTCATGTAGGAAAGGTCGGCGTAGATGAGGGCGCGAGCACCGTCTAGGATCTGCCTGGTCTTGCCGTGCAGCTCTTCCTGCCTGGCCTGCAAGGCGAGCTCGTCGCCGTCGACATAGGGCCGCCGGTAGAGCGTCTCCAGCACCGCCCGGGTCTTGAGCACTTGATGGATCGAAAGCGCCAGGCAGCGGCTTGCATTGGCGCCGCTGGTGCACTCGACCTGGCCTGGCTTGAGATGGGCATCGA
Source organism: Mesorhizobium sp. PL10 (assembly GCF_053714315.1). NCBI lineage: Bacteria > Pseudomonadati > Pseudomonadota > Alphaproteobacteria > Hyphomicrobiales > Phyllobacteriaceae > Mesorhizobium > Mesorhizobium sp. PL10. The sequence continues at coordinate 4,528 of NZ_JBSKBR010000079.1, forward strand.
TCTTGTGTTCCACCGCCGGCTGGATGGCGTTGAGCAGGTTCAGCGCCGACCTGCGGTGCCAGCGCAACACCGGCTTCGGGCTGCGAGCCAGCGGCAGCAGGGAGGCGCAAAGATTGCCCATCGTCTCGAGGTTGTTGTCGAGCTTAAACCCGGGAGCGTCACGTAACACCTCGAGCCTGTCCAGACCCGGCTTCGCCAGCGCACCGAGATCGTCCAACAACTGCGCCTTGCCCAACGCCTTGAATATATTCGCGATGGCATGGACATCGGCCTGCTGCAGCCGATCCTCGGCATATTGGAGGTAGTGCGCCAGTTGATGCAGCCCGTCCTTCAGCAAGGCGGGTTCGGCGACCTCGCCGGCGGTCTCCCCCCCCTCGATACCCCGCGACAGACCGTTGGCGATCCTAACTAGCGCAGGCGTGCTGAAAGTGCTGAAGCGACGGCCCTTGGAACCGAGCTCGCCGGCGATGGCAACGATCGCCTTGCGTGCTTTTTCTTCTTGCGGCCACTTGCCGAAACCGTTCACCAGATTGGCCAATTCTTGATCCGAGAATCCGTCGAGATTGCCGGCGCGGGCAACCACCGCGCCGGCGATGGCAACCGTCGCTTCACGCGTCTTCTGCTGGTCCGGCCATCTGCTGAAGCCGTTAACCAAATCGGCCAACTCTGAATCCGAGAATCCGTCGAGATTGCCGGCGCGGGCAACCACCGCGCCGGCGATGACAACCGTCGCTTCACACGTCTTCTGCTGGTCCGACATTGCGTCGGAGATGCAGTGCGGGCCTCCTTCGCGTTCCGGGACTACACCTTGCACGTTCTGTGGGGCTGAATTCTCAACACGCGCCCTTCCCA
>NZ_JBSKBR010000080.1:0-5258 GCF_053714315.1 Mesorhizobium sp. PL10
GGCTCTCGAGTTCGGCTTTGCTCTGTTGGCTGCCGCCAATTGCGCCGAGGTTCTCGTCGATTAGACCCTGCAGATCCGAGGCGGATCTTTCCAGCTCCAGAATGCGCGGGCGGGTCGTCAATCCGGCCTTGAGCAGCTTCGACAGGCTGGCCTTCTCGTCGATCGTCGATTGCAGCTGGGCCTGGTAGGATTCGACCCGAGACTGCTTGCCCTGGATCTGCTCCTCGAGTTCGGCAATGCGCCGCTCGAGGATTTGTTTGGCGCCGGCCATCGAGGCACGCTGGCTTTCCAGATCGGCGATCTGGTTTGTCATCGCATCCCTGAGGTAGTCCTCGTGCTCTTTGAGAATGTCCTTGGGAAAGGCAACGGCCACGCTGCCGTCCAGTTCGGCCCGGATCCTGGCATCGGTAGCGCGCAACAGCGCATATTGCTGGGCATAGAGATTGAACTCGGACCGAATCCTGGTGTCGTCCAGCTTCAGCATTATGTCGCCCTTCCTGACGACGTCGCCATCCTTGACGCGGATCTCCTTCACCGTACCGCCGTCAAAGTGCTGTAAGCTCTTGCGATTGCCTTCCACCTTGACGATGGCGTCGGCGAGCACGGCGCCGTTCAGCGGGGCAAAGGCTGCCCAGCCGCCGAAAATGCCGAAAAAGGCGACTATAATCAGCACACCGACACAGGCCGGCACCCGGATCGAATCCGGGGCCATGATGCCGACCTCGCCGGGCAGGCTCCGGTAGGTGAGGGCGCCGTCGCTCATCGATCTCTCCGGCCACAGCTCATTGGGTTGCCACCGCCATTGGAGCCGCGCGCTGGTTGAGCAGCGCCACGATCTCGTTTCTCATGCCGAAGGCTTCGACGGCGCCATCGCGCAACAGAAGGATCTTGTCGACGTTCGCTAGGGTCGAGGGACGGTGCGAGACGATGATCACCGTGCTGCCGCGGCGCTTGAGTTCGATCGCGCACTCGCTCAGCGCGCGGTCGCCATCGGCGTCGAGATTGGAGCTCGGCTCGTCGAGAATGATCAGGTTCGGCGTTCCGAATACCGCACGGGCAAGGGCAATCCGCTGCCGATATCCTCCTGACAGCACTGCGCCGCCTTCGCCTATCTGGGTCTCGTAGCCCTGCGGCAGGCGAATGATCATCTCGTGAACGCCGGCGAGCCGCGCGGCGGCTATCACCTCCTGGTCGACATTGGTCTTGAAGCGGCCAATGTTGGCGGCGACCGTATCGGAGAAGAGTTCGATATCCTGCGGCAGGTAGCCGATGTAGTCGCCGAGCGCGTCGTGACCCCATTGCGACAGGTCGGCCCCGTCCAGCCTGACGGTGCCGCGGCTGGGTTGCACGACGCCCGCGAGATGACGCGCCAGCGTCGACTTGCCGGCGCCGGAAGGGCCGACGATTCCCAGCGCCTCGCCTGCGTCCAGCCGGAACGATACGTCCCGGAGAAGCACTTTCTGTTGGCTGGCAATTGCAAAGCTGACCTGCTCGACCGAAATCTTGCCGGTGGGCTTCGGCAAGTTGAATGATCTTTCGTTCTGCGCTCCCCCGTCAACCAGCTTCTCGACCCTTGCCAATGCCGCCCGAGCCAGGATGAGGCTGCGCCATAGGCCGACGATCTGCTCGACAGGCTGCAACCCCCTGCCCAGCAGGAGACTCGCCGCAAACATGGTGCCGCCAGTAATCTGCCGTTCGATGACCAGATACGCGCCGAGACCGAGGATCAACGATTGCATGGTTAGCCGCAGGAACCGGATAAGGCCCGACATCAATGCGGCTCGGTCGCTTGCTTCCCCTTGGCGCCGCAGCGCCAGGTTGCGGTCGCGCCCCCAGCGGCGGATGAGACCGTCGATCATCCCCATGGCGCGAACGACTTCCGAGTTTCTGAGGCTCATCTCGGTAAAGTTATAGTTGGTCGTCGCCAGGTCGTTGGCCTGCTTTAGCGGCGAGCGCACGAGATACTCGTTGAGCACGGCCATGGCGACCAGGAGCAATGAGCAGCCCAGTGCGAAGAAGCCGAGCCACGGATGCAGCAAGAAGATGATGCCAATGTAGATGGGTGACCATGGCAGGTCGAACAGGGCGTGGATGCCGCTGCCGGTAATGACCTGCCTGAACGTGTCGAAGTCGCGGATAGGTTGGCTCGGCGAGGAGCCGGGCGATGGGGATTCGACCGACGCGGCGAGGATCCTTGCGGAAAGCAGCCGGTCGAGCCGCGCGCTGGCACGCGTCAGGATCCAGGCGCGTACCAGGTCGAGGCCGGCCAGCGAAAGGAACGCCGCCAGCAACACCAGAGTCAGCATTACTAGCGTGGTTTCGCTGCCGCTGGTGACGACCCGGTCGTAGATCTGCAGCATGTAGAGGGGAGAAGCGAGATAGAGCAGATTGATCGCCAGGCTGAATGCCGCCGCAACCAGGAAATAGCGGCGGCATGCCCGAAGCGCATCCTTCACAATTCGAGACTTGCTGTCCAATTTCAGAACCCCACTCGATACTCGTCAGGCCAGATGAGCCGCGCTGAGGGCGGCTCTTTTGGTTCACACCACGACGTCGCTTGAAATCGCCCCATTGCCGATGCCTGTCAGCGTGAATTCCGCCGGATTGTACGAAACGACGGTGTGGCCCTGGCCGTCATCGGCGAGTTTGAAGCTGTTGGCATCGTAGGAGCCGAGCAGATGCAGCGTGGCATTGTGCGCGCCATCCGAGACAGTCAGCGTGCCGCCGCTGCCATCCTGGTTTGCCTGATAGACGGCCGCCGTCCCCGCGCCGAACAAGATATCATTGAGGTCCAGCCTGTCGTCATTGGTGATGCCGCCGATCCGCCCGCTGTAATCGAAGGAATCGTCGAGCTCCAGCGTGCCGGCCGCATCATGCGCGAAGGTGACGTCGGTGGACGAGGCGCCACCGAATTCCAGCTTCGACAGGTCGCCGATGGTGGCATCGCCGTCGCCGGTGACCTGGCCGTTGATGGTAATGTTGCCGCCATTGGCCCACAGCAAGCCTGAATTCGCCAGGTCGCCGGTGACCGTCAAGCCGCCCGAACCTGTCGCCTCAAGCGTTCCGGAGTTGGTGACGACGCTGCCGCCGGTATCGACGACCAGCGCGTTCGAGCCGGTGGCGATGATGGTGCCCCGGTTGTCGAGGCTAAGCATTCCGCCGCCCAATTGGCCAGCGCCCTCGATCGTGTTGTCGGCATTGACCAGAGTGACGTCCGGCCCCGTGCCGGAGATGATGTTGGCGGCGCTGTCGGATAGCAGGATCTGCCCGCCACCCTGCAGAGCCACGCCATGCTGGATGACCTGCAGCAGCGTATCGCCGCCCGTCGAGTCGAGCGTGATGAGGCCGCTGTTGTTGATAATGCCGCTCAGCGGCAGCAGAGCGCCGTCGCCGATCGTCATGGTGCCGGCATTGTTGACCACCGGCGTCTGGTCGAAGGTGAAATTACTGTCCGCAAGCGCCCTCGAGTGCACGCCGTCAAGCGTGATCGACTGCCCGTCGCCGAGCGCTATCACCGCATTGCCGTTGGCGTCGTCGGCCAGATGCGCCTGGACGTCGGCGAAGCTCTGGAAGCCGGAATAACCGATCAGGTCGATCTGGTCAGCGGCCGCGTCGAAGCTGTGCACCGTGTCGTTGCCGATCGGCTGTGAGAAGACGAACAGGTCGTTGCCGCTGGACCCGGTCAGCACGTCGTCGCCCGACCAGGCGAAGATCGGCGAGCCAGGCGCATAGGCCTCGACATTGTCGGCAACCGACATGCTTCCAGTCGTGCCGTCCGCGTTAATCCAACTCATCTGGACGTCGAGCACGGCTGCGCCAGTGAATTCAGCTGGCGTGGTGACGGTCAGCCCGTGCAGGTCGTTGGTCTGTGTCGTCCAGCTTCCGTCGGCGTTATGGATCGCGCCGTCGATGGTCCAGCCGGAAGGCACGTCCTTCACCGTGACGGTGATGAGCGCGCCCTCATGCGATGGATCGATGAGGGCGAGATTGATCGGCTCTCCGGCAACGCCGGCGGGGCTGAGGGGTCCTAGACTCCCTGCAGCGCCCGGGTTAAGCGCAGAGTCCGTATAGCTACCTGCTATCACCTCAACCTTGACAGAGCCGTTAGCGGTTCTAGTTAAGGTCGCTGTCCAGGTATCACCGTCTACGTGAATAATGTTACTCAGCGTGCTGCGTGTCAATGTAACATCGGTCGCACTGCTGGGGTCGAAACCAGTCACTGTTTCACTAAATTGGAACGTTACTGTTGAAGTAGAACCAACCGTATTGCCAAGTGGCGTACTGGTTATTGTTACAGTCGGCGGTGTCGAGTCAGCGGTGTTGACGGTATAATTGACAGAGTTGCTTGAAGCAGTCGGGGCGTTGCCAGCCGGGTCCTGCCATGCCGTACCCACCGTAATGACGTTTGTAGTGTCGGTGATCGAGGCCAGCGGCGTCAAAGTGGCGGTGAAAACTTTCGAATCGGCCGTAGCTGTAATCGTGCCCAAGGTTGCGCTGGTGGGGTCATAGGTAACGTCTGCCGCGGAGAAGTTCGACGGTACCTCACTGAAGGTAAAGGTCACCGTCGCGACATCGCCGGCCGTGAGCGCGGTGTCATTGATCCCAATGGAGACCGTCGGCGCGACGGTGTCGACCGTCATGTTCAGCTGCGTGGCGGCGGTGTTGTTGTTGCCCGCCGCATCGGTGAAGGTGCTGCCGGCCACGTTGATGGTGGCGGTGGTGGTGCTGCCGGGGGTGGGCGTGAAGTCGGCGGTGTAGCTGGTGCCGCTGCCGCCAAAATTGCTCAGCGTGCCACCGGCGACGGTGACATCGCCGCTGCCAAAGTTGGTCGACGCCTCGCTCAAGGTGAAGGTCAGGTGCGCGACATCGCCGATCTTCAGGGCGCTGTCGTTGGTGCCGATCGACACCGTCGGGTTGGCGGTATCCACCGCCTGCACCGCCTGGGTCGCCGCCACGCTGAGGTTGCCCACGGCGTCATTTGCCGCGCCGGCCGCGATGTCGACCGTGATGTCGGCGGTGGAGCCGTCCGTCGCCGTCACATCGAAGGTGTAGGTCGTGCCGCTGCCGGAGAAGTTCGATACCGTGCCGCCCGCCACCACCAGGTCGGTCTGGGCAAAGCCGGTCACCGCTTCGCTGAAGGTCACGGTGTAGCTGACCACCGGGTCGCTGTCGCTGGCCGTGCCGGGCTGGTCGTCGGCGATCGACACCGTCGGGTTGGCGGTATCCACCGCCTGCACCGCCTGGGTCGCCGCCACGCT
>NZ_JBSKBR010000081.1:0-5224 GCF_053714315.1 Mesorhizobium sp. PL10
CGGTCAAGGCGCTGTGGGACAGCTGGGAAGACGACGCCTTCATCCGCGACAAGCAGTCGGGCCGCTTCTACGACAAGGACAAACTGCACGACATCGATCACAAGGGCGAGCATTTCAGCGTCAAGGGTCCGCTCAACGTGCCGCGCCCGGTGCAGGGCCATCCGGTTGTCGTACAAGCCGGGCAGTCCGAAGACGGACGCGGGCTTGCCGCGCACTCGGCCGAGGTCATCTTCACCGCTCATCAGAAGCTCGAGACGGCGCAGGAATTCTACCGCGACATCAAGGCGCGCGTGGCTGAAGCCGGCCGCGACCCCGGCCAGGTGCTGATCATGCCGGGTGTGGCGCCCTTCGTCGGCCGCACGAGGGAAGAAGCGCAAGCCAAGTACCAGCTCAACGACCTCATCCTGCCCGAGGACGGCGTGGCGCTGCTCAACGGACTTGCCGGCCAGACGCTCGACATCAGGGGCTATCCGCTCGACGGACCGCTGCCGGTAGCCAAGGAAACCGAAGGCCTGAAGAGCCGCCAGGCGCTGATCCGCCAGATCGCCGACGAGCACAATTTTTCAATCCGCCAGCTCTATCAATGGGTGGCGACCGCGCGCGGCCATTACACCATCATCGGTAGCGCCACCGACATCGCCGACCAGCTGGAAGAATGGTTCACCAGCGAGGCGGCCGACGGCTTCAACATCCTGCCGCCCTGGCTGCCCGGCGCGCTCGACGACTTCGTCGATTTGGTGATCCCCGAACTGCAGCGCCGGGGCCTGTTCCGCACCGCTTACGAAGGCCGGACATTGCGTGAAAACCTCGGCCTCAGGCGGCCGGAAAATCGATGGACCTTGAAAACGGCCCCGCGCTCGACCGTGCTGGCCGCCGAGTAATCTTCCCCAACGAAAGGCATGACGATGAGTTTGCAACACATCGAGCGGCCAGTTCTTGGCCACAGTGGAATCCTTGGTCCAGATGGCAACGGCGGCGGCCTCGGCATGGATGCCTTGCGCCTCGGCGGCCGGACGGCCGGCCGCTTCCTGTCGCGCTACGGCGTGCTGGTCGCCTTCCTCTTTCTCTGGCAGGTATCGAGCAGCGCCGGTTGGGTCAATGCCGCCGTGCTGCCGCCACTCGACAAAATTATCGTCGCCCTGTCGAAGGGTCTAGCCGGCGGCACGCTCGTCGGCGATATCGCTATCAGCCTCCAGCGCGCTGGTACCGCCTTTGCCGCCGCCGTCGCGGTCGCCATTCCACTTGGCCTGCTGATGGGCCAGGTGCGCGCTGTGGAAACCGCGCTCGACCCGATCCTCCAGCTGTTCCGGCAGACCTCGGCGCTGGCGCTCTACCCCGTCTTTATCCTGCTCATGGGTCTGGGCGAAACCTCCAAAATCTTCATTATCTTCTGGGCGACGTTGTTTCCGCTGCTGCTCAACACCACCAGCGGCGTCAAGGAAGTGGATCCAAAACTGCTCGAAATGGCCCGCGTCTATGGCGCGAACCGGTTCACCGTGTTCCGCCGCGTCGTGCTGCCGGGTGCCGTGCCGTCGATCTTCATCGGCTTGAGGCTCAGTGCCTCCACGGCGCTGCTGCTTCTGATCGCTTCGGAAATGATTGGCGCCAACAAGGGCATCGGCTTCCAGGTGATGAACGCGCAGTACAATTTCCAGGTCCCGCTGATGTTCGCGGCGATCGTCATCCTTGCCGGCCTCGGCCTGATCGCCAACCAGGCGCTGGTCGCGCTGCAGCGGCGGCTGTGCCGCTGGAACAATCCCGTCGGCTGAGCAGCCGTCCCCTTCACCCTCTTTCTAAACCATGAAAGGACTGGATCATGACCGTCACACGCCGTTCGCTTCTCCTGCATGCTCCCATCGCCGCCGGCATCATCGCCGCCGGAATGCCTTCGATAGCCCGGTCGCAGGCCGCTTCCGTCAAAATCCGCTTTCTCGCAGGCCGCGGCGGCTTCTCTCCGCATGAGCTCGCCAACGAGCTTGGCTATTTCAAAGGCCTCGGAATCGAGCTCGAAAATGTCGGCTATGTCGGCGGCGGCCCGGAATCGCTGTTCGCGCTGGCTTCCGGCAGCGTCGATCTGGGTTCGGCCGCCACGCCGGCGGTGATCAATTCGATCGCCGGCGGCAACGATTTCGTAGCGGCCTATCCGAGCAACGGCATCAACAGCCAAGTCAAAAGCATCTTCTATGTGCTGGACGACAGTCCTATCAAATCGATCGCCGACATCGCCGACAAGACGATCTCGGTCAACACGCTCGGCGCTCATCTCGACTATACGGTGCGCGAGGCGCTGCACAGCGTCGGCCTGCCGCCGGACGCCGCCAAGTTGGTCGTGGTGCCCGGGCCGCAGCTCGAACAGACCCTGCGTTCACGCCAGGTCGATATCGCCGGGTTCGGCTACTGGCAGGCAACGTTCAGCGGGGCCCTTGTCAACAATGGCGGCGTGCGCGGCGTGTTCAACGATACGGATGTGCTGGGCGAAATCGCAGGCGGTTTCGTCGTGCTGCGGCGGGATTTCATCGCCGCCAATCCCGACGCTGCCCGCAACTTCGTCCAACAGTCGGCGCGCGCCGCCGACTGGTCACGGCAAAATCCTGAGGAGGCGCGCAAGGTGCTGGCCGATTTCCTTAACAAACGCGGTGAGAATGGCGAGCTTGCGCGTTACTGGACCGGCTTCGGCCTACGCGAGGGCGCCAAGGCGACCGACCACGACGTCGATTTCTGGTTGAGCATTCTGGAGCGCGACGGCAGTTTGCCTAAGGGCAAACTCAGGGCCGCCGACATTCTCTACCGGCCGGGCGAAACCAAGACCAACTGAGCCCAGATCGGTTCAGCGTATGAACCGCAGAACCGATCAAACTTTTTGTTTTACGCAATTCAGGACGGAAAACCGTTTGACCGCTTTTCCGGGAATTGGAGGCGCGAGCCATGGTTACTCCACGCGGCGGCGAGATCACGATACGCGACTTGTCCAGATCATTCAGCCTCGGCGGGCGCCAGCTTGCCGTGCTGCGCTCGCTCAATTTCGACATCCACCCCGGCGAGTGCCTCGTGATCGTTGGCGCAAGCGGATCGGGCAAGACGACCCTTCTGCGCATCCTGGCAGGGCTGGAAAGCGCCGACAGTGGTGCCGTCGCGATCGACGGCAGAAAGGTGGAGGGTGTCGGCGCGGAGCGCGCGGTGATCTTCCAGGAGCCGCGCCTGCTGCCGTGGCTGACCGTGCTCGACAATGTCGCCTTCGGGCTTGAAGTGCGCGGCGCGCCCAAGGCGGAAGCCGAAGAGCGGGCGCGGTTCTATATCGCGCTGGTTGGCCTTGCCGAGTTCACCGATGCGTGGCCGCGGCAGCTTTCGGGCGGCATGGCGCAGCGCGTCGGCATCGCCCGCGCCCTGACGGTGCAGCCCGAGATCCTGCTGCTCGACGAGCCGCTCGGGGCTCTCGACGCGATGACCAAGATTTCCATGCAGGAGGAATTGGCACGCATATGGAGTGAGGAGAACGTTACCATGGTCATGGTCACGCATGATCTGGAAGAGGCGATCTATCTCGCCGACAGGGTGCTGATCCTGCCCAAGGAAAAAGGCGGCTTGGCGCGGCTGATCACCATCGACCTGCCACGTCCGCGTGACCGCAGTGAAAGCCGCTTCGTGCGCTATCGCGAGGAACTGCTGCGCGTGTTCGGCCTGCACTGAGGGCGGCAACACGCCAGACGCGCCCATATCGCCTCGGCCTATGAACTTCGCGGAACAGCGTCACACCCCGCACGTCTTGTTGCTCCGGTTGGCATGGTCCGCGGCCCCAAAGATCGCATACGCACCGCCCCTTGAAATCTTGGGTGTCAACTGTCATATTTTGAGCGACACATGACATAGGGCACACATGGCAGCCACAGCGGATAAGGTTCTTGCGGAAGCGAGAAGCGGCGATCTCCAGAAGGTGGAGGCACTGCTCGGCGGGTCTCGTGTCTTATCGCGTCGATTGACCGGCGCACTAGATGCGCATGAATTGCTGCTAAGCGGTCTACCGGCCTCGGCCTTGCACCATCTCGTCGGGCAACTGGTCTTCATCGACAAGACGGCGTCGCTCGAAAAGGCGGTTGGTATGAGCCTGCGAACCTGGCAGCGCCGCAAAGATGCTCCATCCAAACCTCTTAGCCAGGAGCAGAGCGGACGGACGTGGAAGTTCGCCGAGATCCTGGCAAAGGCGACGGATGTCCTCGGCACGCAGGCGGAAGCCGAGCAATGGTTGGAGCGTCCGGCGATCGGGCTCGACCAACATCGTCCGATCGATTTGCTGGGCACCCCCGCTGGCGTCGAACTGGTCGAAGACTATCTGCAGCGGCTTGAATATGGCGTCTATGCGTGACGCCTCTGCCGTTAGCGCTCGGAGGAACGGAACTCATTGCATGGCGGCTCGATCAGACCCTCCACGCCTCGACTTGGGACAGTGGCGAAGGTGCCTATCGGGTCGGTGGTCGTTGGAACAGTAAGGGCGTGAGAGCGGTCTACTGCTCGATTGATCCCGCGGCGGCCATTCTCGAAGTCGCCGTGCACAAGGGTTTTCGCGCGCTCGACACAGTTCCTCACACGCTAACGGCCACTGTCATCGGCGATGCGTCCGCCATACATGTCGTTGATCCTGCCAGCGTGCCCAATCCGAACTGGCTGCGCCCCGGCATACCAGGCGCGGGTCAGCAGGCATTCGGGGATGACCTTCTGCTGAAACATCGCTTCGTGGCGATACCGAGCGCGGTTTCGTCATATAGCTGGAACCTTATCTTCGTGGCGAGCGTGGCGGCAGGTGCCTATGCGCTTAAGCTCCAGGAAGCCTTTGCCCTTGACACAAGGCTGCATCCCCCGGCCGGCCACTAACCCGAGCCGTTGGGACACGGCTGGAGGATCCCCGGGGTTTTCTCATTCATAAGATACAAGTGTGCCTCGACTTCCGCACGAACCAAGCGGGTTGCGTGCATCCTTGGCACAGGTTCCTCGGTCGCTATGCCGGGTCGATAATCTCCGATCAGGTTCGTGATTGTGGACCTCGTTGGTCTGCGAACCGAAGGCATAGCCTTCCCCATTTCCGGCGCTTGGCTCTGTTCGTCAATCTCGTCTAGCCCGACTTCAACAGTTGTTTTTGAATAGATCTTTATAATCAATGAGATGTGCGGTCCCCAAGTTTCCTTAGCACCACACGATCCCCAGATCGTTGCGTATGAGACAGCTATTCGCG
>NZ_JBSKBR010000082.1:0-5010 GCF_053714315.1 Mesorhizobium sp. PL10
TCACAGACAGAATCATGGAAGATTCAACGGGTGCAAATCGCCCGCAGGAGATGTGGGTAATCGAAAGGTTCGGCGAAGGACTACCGCGACCGCTGCGAGGTCCTTATCGGACGCTCCCTGCGGCAATGCCCCTCCGGTCGTCAACGGCAGATGATTGTCAGCGAAGTCTTCCGATGGCGTCCCCGGACCACAGCCATACCTAAGATAGCTTATGACGATTGAGCCCAGCTTTCTTCGTCATCGTATGGCAGGGGCCCTCCGGCTGGAACCGTACACGTCCCACCACGGGTACGCGACCTGTTGCTCGGCAGCCTCTCCCGGCAACGCGGAGCGCCGATCTCAGGTCACTTGGTCAAATCTCCCAGCTTGCTGCCCGCCATCAATGCCTGTTCGCAGGTGCAGCCTCAAGCACTCTGGCACGCGTCAGGGGTTTGGGATCTCCCGAGGTTGTGCGTCTCTGAAAGCAAGCCGCGCGTCAAAAGACACACGGCCCACGCGACGCCAAATAAATTTGGGCGATTACGGCATCGCCACGAAAGGTCCAGGACGGCGCCCGGCATTCTGCCGTTCCAGCATCCAGCCGGGATATTCGGAAGGCAGCACGCTTACCTCATCGAGCTTCGCGAGATCGTCTGAATCAAGCTTCAGCCCAGTAGCGGCGAGGTTCTGTTCGAGCTGGTCCATGCAACTGGCGCCGATCATGACGCTCATCACGAAAGGCTTGGCCAGCACGTAGCCCAGCGCCACCGTGGCGACGTTGACATCGTGCTTCGTGGCTATCTCGCGCATAATCGCGACCGCGGCCCAGACGCGGTCCTCGTTGACTGGCGGGAAGTTGAAGCCGGTGCGCCGACCTTTGCCAACGCCACCGGGGCCGTATTTTCCCGAGAGCAGTCCGCCCGCCAGGGGCGACCAGACCATCAGGCCGAGCTTCTCCTCGTTGAGCAGCGGCACGATCTCGCGTTCGAGGTCGCGGCCGGCGATCGAGTAGTAGGACTGGATGGTCTCGAAACGGGAAAAGCCCTTGCGGTCGGCGATGCCAAGCGCCTTGGCGATCCGCCAGGCCTGCCAGTTGGACACGCCGACATACCGGACCTTGCCGCTGGAGATGAGATCATCAAGTGCCCGCAGCGTCTCGTCGATTGGCGTCACAGTGTCGTTGCCGTGCAACTGATAGAGGTCGATATGGTCGAGCTGCAGCCGGTCGAGGCTGGCATCGACCGAATCCATGATGTGGCCGCGCGAGGAGCCGCGCTGGTTCGGGCCTTCACCCATGGCGCCATGCACCTTGGTGGCGATGATGACGTCCGAGCGTTTAACGGCCAGGTCCTTGAATGACTGGCCGAGCAGGCGTTCGGACTCGCCGAATGAATAGACGTCCGCCGTGTCGAAGAAATTGACGCCGGCGGCGATGGAGCGGCCGACGATCTCGTAGACGCCTTTCTGGTCGAGGCTGGCGATCAGGGTCTCGTCGGGAGGACCGAAGGTCAGAGCGCCGAGGCAGAGTTCGGAGACGAATAGGCCGGTATTGCCAAGCTGGTTGTAGCGCATGATGGAATGTTTTCCGGGAGAAGGATTGAATGACATGTCGGAGTAGGAGCGGGGCAGGGCGTTTCAAACGTGGCCATAGTGCTCGCGATGAACGACAACTGAAAAGGCAAAGTCGAGCAACGTGCTCCAAGAGAAAATAGGCAACCTGATTTCGCGCTGCACACAGCGTGCGAACGGCTGAAGCCCTGTGCACACGAATACCAATGCGCGCAGGTCAGGGTTCTTGGAGACGAAGTCCCTACACGCACTCACGAACTCGGCTTCGGCGCGTTCGAAACTGGCCATCGGAACCGCAGAGCGCCATTTGTCTGCGTTCCACAGATCCTCGAATTCCGGGCAGGAATAGTCTTCGCATATGCCCATCAACGCAAGGTTGGATCCAGGATCAATACCAGCGCTGACGAAATGGTGCTCGGTCAGCCGGCGAGGGTAGGCACACACAATGGCAACGCGTCCCGTGCCTCCGGTCAGCCGCTGTGCGAGAGGTACCTGCAAAAGGCTCGACATAAATACGGGCACGGAGACTTCGGCCGCCACCTCTTTTTGAAAATACGCAAAGTGAGCACACTCAGCAGCGATGGCTCGACACCCCATGCGTTCGAGCCGACGAGCGGCCTCCAGTATGGGTTCTAGGCAAGCGGTTTTATCCGACTGAATTATAAGCCGATCGGCGTCGACACCTTCGACTACATCGTACTGAACCGGGTATGGATGCGCACTCGCGTTCCGTACAGACCCGGGATAACCGGGGTAAACCTCATCGAACAGCATGATCCCCAGACCCATCCCGCAGCCATATGTACCCGGTTGGGCACGAATAGCATCTAACCCAAGGTCTTGGTTTCCAGACATTTGTATGACTCCCAAGCTAGTAACTGGCTATTCTGCTTCGAACCAGCGCTGTTCGTCACCATTTCTGGTGAAGCGGCAGTAGCTCGATGAATCGAAGAGAGCACCGTCATCGACGATACGAACGTCGCGAAAACCTGCCGCTTCGTGATGGGATAGTTCAAAAGTCGTGCCAATTGCGCGGAACTATCTTTCAAAAAGAATTTTTCGCCTTTTGTTCAATAGTTTAAATGCTTAAATGGAACAGCGCAACGGAGCTAGGCGGAATACGACCTTGTCTCAGACTCGACAAACCCAGGCGTCGGTCGTTGACGTCAACTGATTCATGTTGCCGAGGTCATCTGGCTAGGAGACCGTTCCGACCGCGCCGGAGGGCTACCAGTTGATCGGCCGCTGGCGCATCGTCAGCCTGATCTGTGGGTTGCGATTATCTCAGCCTCTGCGGCTCCACCACGATCATCACCGGAGGGCACAACAACGGCGAGATCGGCCTTCAGTGCCTTGCAAGCCGGCCTCGACCTCGATCGAGACTACCTTCACCTAACACAGGGGCAGTTTGCGACGGACGGATGAGGTTGTGATCGAGGCGACTGGGAACGCCACAGCGGCGGTGCGGGTGCTGTCGCCTTGTGTCGGCCGGGTGATTGTCCCCAACACGATGCAGGTGGAGGCGATCCTCCATGGCCCAGGATCACGACGGACAAGACGCCGCCCGTGTCTGGCGCATCTCCATGCCTGCGCCTCTCTGTCGGAGGCTGGGTTCCCGATGAGCGGACTGCCGATCTGTTTAACTGTCGGGGCCGCGCCCTGGCTCGAGCGGCAAGTGCTTCCCGACGACAAGCCGGCCACCCCCCAAATCGGCGAGATCGCTCGCCCCGCTGGTGGCTGGCGCAGCAGCGGCAGCTCGCAGCGCGGTGTCGCTCGCCGCCATTCGGCTTACGCCTCAACGTGAAGAACTTGCGAAACAGCGAGTAAGCCGCGGCTGAGCGTGCCTAAAAGATGATGATCCGACATTGGCGAAGAAACAGATGCACCTGAGCCGAGCAAAGAAACGCAACAGGAATCAAACCGAAATCAGGCTTAGATGTTATCCGTAAATGACAGGGCTTTGGATCGTGGCGGCGAGCTGACAGCTCAAGGCCTTCATAAAAAATTAACATGACATCACTGACTTGTCGCAGGTTTGGGGCGCAACCGACGCCAAGAGGCAAACTTTTAGAGAGTTTCGATTAAGTAAATCTAGTAAGAAATATTTACAGAACATTTACTTTACATAACACTTATTGGCTGGCAGGGTCGCTGCGAGGGACTTCGCAATGTTGATGTGCGTCGAGCGTATTGCGATTGCCAATTGAAGCAACATCAACTGTTCGGCCAGTCTATAGGTAGGTGATATCATGACAACTCGGATAGTTCAGGTTGGACTTGGTCAATGGGGTGCAGACTGGGCTGAAACGGTCGTACCTCAGGTGCCCGAAGTCGAGGCGATAGGTTGGGTCGATCAGAACCCCGACGCGTTGAAGCGAATGGAGCTGCGGTTGGGAGCTCGCCCGAACCAGTGTTTCCCAACCCTTGAAGCGGCACTGTCGAATATTAATGCCGACGCTGTTTTGATTACGGCGGACGTTCGGGCGCATGCCTCTCTCATTGGACTTGCTCTGGAGGCCGGCAAGCACGTACTGGTAGAGAAGCCCTTTGTGTCTACGACCGTCGAGGCGGTGCGTCTCGCCGATTTGGCGGACCGTTGCCACCTAACGCTTATGGTGAGCCAGAACTTCCGCTTCTTTCCTGCAGCTCTCAGCGCTGCCCAGCTTGTCAGAGAGCAGGTGCTCGGACCGCTAGACGCAGTCCACATTGAATTCCGGCGTTCCTTAAACTGTACGCCGGCAGATGACTCGTTTTACGCCTTTCGACAGCCTCTTCTTGAGGATCTTGCTATCCACCACTTTGACTTGATGCGCATGGTGCTCGGGCAGGAGCCTCGGCAGGTATACTGTACCGCCTGGCAGCCGCATGGGAGTCCGTTCAGAGATCCGGCCGCAGCGGCTGCGACGATCATCTTCGATCGAGGAACCGTCGTCACCTATCGCGCCAATTGGCTTAGTGTTGGTGTGGAGACGCCGTATGGCGGCGAGTGGAATATGGAATGCGCCGAGGGAGAGATCGTCTGGACCTGCCGCGGTGACCGCGATGTGACATTGGATGGCGATCAAGTCAGGATCCGAAAAGGCAGCCACCCCGCAGTGCCGATCGGCCTTCCGGAGATGGGGTCGTTCGGACGAAGAGAAAGCTTGGCCACGTTTGCCCGAGCGGTCGAGAACGGCGACGTCGCACCGTTTGCAAGCCTGGGACGTGACAATATTGGCAGTCTCGCTCTCATGCAGGCCGCGATCACGTCGGCGACCACTGGGCGGGTGATATCGGTTGAAACGCTCAACAGCAAACGCCCGAAACACTAGCACTACTTTGGCAGTTTAGGTTTGATGGCGTCTGCGAGCAGCTTCTCACAGTGAGGACATCTGCGGGGTGGCGGCCGCGTGAAGAGGTCAAGAATGGCTTGTCTAACAGCTGGCATGCTCGGTTGTGGCGGTGGTCCGCCGACTCTTTTTT
>NZ_JBSKBR010000083.1:0-4971 GCF_053714315.1 Mesorhizobium sp. PL10
GTAGTGGTAACACGCGCCGGCGCGCGCCTAACATGCTGACTTAATAACTTATTCTTACAGGTGGTGTTTAAGTCGGGTCAAGGTTTTCGACTAGCCACTCCTCGCGTTCGGCGCGTGGGATGGCCACCACGCCTTCCTGCTGCACGTGCCATCGCAGCACAATCTGCGCCGGGCTTTTGCCATGATGTCTGGCAGCGTCCTCGATCACCCTTTCGCCGAATAGCGCTCCGCCCCGACCCAGGGGGCAATAAGCTACCATCGCCATGCCGGACGCCATGCAAGCCTTACGAACCCTGGTCTGGTCTAGATAAGGATGATATTCCACCTGATTGCATATAAGTGCAGCGTCTGACAAACGCACCGCCTCGGCGAGCATGCTGGTTGGAAAATTTGATACACCGATGTGCCGGGTGATGCCGGATTTGCGAACCGCATTCAATGCCTTCATGGTGCCGGCAAGGGGCACGGCAGGATTGGGCCAGTGGAGCAGGAGCAGGTCGATTGCATCTAGTCCAAGGTCCCGGAGACTTCGCTCTGCAGACCGCTCCAAATCGCCGGGCGCAGTGTTGATAGTCCTCACTTTTGTCGTGATAAAAACGCTATCACGAGATACGCCCGAGAACCGCAGCCCCTCACCTACCGCGGCTTCATTTTCGTAATACTCAGCTGTGTCAAGGTGCCGATAGCCGACAGAAAGGGCATGTGCGACCAACGCGGCGCACGTTTCACCCTTCAGAGTCCAAGTCCCAAATCCGATTGCCGGAATTTCTGCTCCGTTGGCAGTAACGCTGTGCATAAGGCCTCCCCGTTTCGATCTTCGGTAATCACCCCTGCGTACACTGTTCGAAAGACGGGCCGCGCCTGTCTCGCGAGCTATGGCCGAAGGATGTCTTAAGAGTAAGACTTGTCAGGCTTGGTTTAGCGTCTTACCTGGCGCTGGCAGCGCAGGAAACAGGCAGATTTAACCAAGCTTTGCATGGATTTGTCGCGGAGTGGTCTGGCAGGACCGGCAGGCGCGAGGGAACCTGCGGCCAAGCTCAAAGACCTCCCACAATCATTATTGCAGCTGAGGCGGCGAGAATCCACTCGTGGCGCGCCGGCCTTTGGAAAGGAGTTGGCAAGCTGATCCCGCCCTGCCCAATCCCCCGAGAAGTCGGACCTAATTGCGTGGAACTTGCGTAGATGACAAAAAAACGCTGCTTTCCTGCATGCGACCGGCTAGAATCAGCCGCAGTTCCAGCCCCGCAATGGTATGTTTCAAGCGGGCTTTCATTTAGCCGTGCCGACGATTGGCCGTCAAAGCAGGGCTAATGGCCCACCTAGTCAATGAACTGACGCATCACAATTATACCGAAAGGGGAACTAAAAAATGGTTTGGTGGCAAAATCTGAGCATGCGTAACGTCTCGTGGCAAAGAGCGCAGTCAATGGTATTGGCGGCTGCTTTCGCGGCGCTTACGTTCACCGCTTCGGTCGACCCCGCGAATTCGCAGTCCTTGTTGGACAAAATCAAGAACGGAGAAACCATCCGGGTCGGTTTTTCCAATGAGCCTCCGGCTGTATACGTCGGGCCAAACAAGGAGCCGCTCGGCTACCTCAATGTCATCATGTTGGACATTCTAAAGAGGTTGGGCACTACCAAGGTAGAACCCGTCGTCACTGAATTTGGCTCGCTGATACCTGGTCTTCAGGCCGGTCGTTTCGATGTGATCTCTGACGGAGTCTACATTCTGCCCGCGCGCTGCCGCAACGTGTTGTTTACTGAGCCGGTTGTCTCTTTCCACGAAGCTCTTGTGGTACCCAAGGGCAATCCGCAGGGCCTGCACTCGTACCAAGATGTGCGAGATAAGGGGCTGACGTTCGTAGCGGGTGCGGGCTGGACCGAGGTGAAGATTGCGAAAGAAATTGGCATCGCCGAAGACAAGATCATGCAGGTAGCCGGAACCGCGGAGGTGGTCCAGGCTGTCAAGACGGGTCGCGCGGCGGCTGGTGGCGGTGACTATCTGGTCTTGAAGAGGCTGGTTGATAGGGATGACAGCCTCGAGTTGGCCAGCCCATTCACTGAGCCGGTGAAGCCATCTCAAGCCGCGTTTAGTTTTCCGCTTGATCAGCAGGAAACTGTCGATGCTTTCAATACAGTACTGAAAGACTACATCGGCTCCGACGAGATGATGAATGCCGTCGGCAAATACGAATACACAAAAATGATGCTGCCTGACGGGACCACGACCGAAGAGATCTGCAATCGGTGAGACTTTTCCTGCCGAAGCGCGCTCCCGCCCATTTCGGGAGCGTGCTTGCAAGACAAGTAAAGACGCATTCTTGTCCCCGGGCCAGGCCGAGTTGCCACGCGGCAACGGAGACAGATGCGTATTTGGCACGCGACAGGTTCGCTACAGGCCTGAATGACGAAAGGGAGATATTTGCTTGCAATCCCAGAGTTAGTGCCCCTGAAGCATTCTGGCACCGGCCGTGGGACTTCGATCGCAGAGACATAAAAAGGGAATCTCATGCTCAATTTTAGTGTGACTGCGCTTGCCAATGGCGCGGCGGTCACCGTGATACTCGCGATTGGAGCGTCTCTCGTCGCAATCGTGTTGGCGCTTGCGATAGGGTTGTCACGAGTTTCACCTCTTTGGCCGTTGCGCCTGTTCGGGATTTTATACATCGAGCTCTTTCGCGGAACGTCGATGCTGGTGCAGATCTATTGGTGGTTCTTTGTTTTGCCCATGTTTGGAGTAGTGCTTTCTCCTTGGGCGGTTGCCATCATGGGTATAGGAATTAATGCTTCGGCCTACGGCGCCGAATTGGTACGCGCCGCCGTTCAAGCTGTTGAGCGTGGCCAATACGAGGCGAGCGTCGCTCTCAACCTCCCACGGTTGACTATGTTGCGACGCATCATTCTACCCCAGGCGATTCGCGCGATGCTGCCATCTTGGGGGAACCTGCTGATCGAGATTCTGAAAGCCACCTCGCTCGTGTTCTTCGTCACGATCACCGAGTTTACCGCTGCGTCCAAACTGGCCGCTGACGCCACCGGAAACTACCTCGTGTTTTTCGCTGTGGCACTTCTCGGATACTACGTGCTCGCACGATCGCTCATTACACCCTTCGTGCGGTGGTTGGAACGTCGTCTCTCGGCTGGCTTCGTTCGGGAGGTCTCGGCGTGAACATGTGGAACTGGTCTTACGTATGGGAGGCACTCCCTTATCTCTATCGCGGTGCCATCGTAACTGTCCAAGCGACATTGCTCGGCTTCACGATCGCGCTGGCGTTAGGTTTGGTCATTGCCTTGATCCGGAAGTCGCCAAATAAACTGATCTCAAACGGCATGGCCGAGGTCGTGGAGTTTATTCGATCCACTCCGTTGTTGCTGCAGCTCTTTTTCGTCTACTACGTCGCGCCTCAGTTCGGCATCGCTGTGTCGGCCTGGACAGCTGGCATTGGCACGCTTGGCATCCACTATGCCGCCTTTTGCTCCGAGGTCTACCGTTCTGGCATTGACAACGTGGACAGTGGGCAATGGGAAGCGAGTAAGGCGCTCAATCTTTCGCGGGCGCGGACGTGGCGGGTCATCATTCTACCCCAAGCCATCCCCCCCGTGATTCCGGCGTTGGGCAATTACTTGATCGGCATGTTCAAGGACACGCCTATTCTCGCGTCAATAGCAATCCTTGAATTGCTTCAACAAGCAAAGAATTTCGGCGGCGACAACTACCGCTATACGGAGGCAATAACCATTGTTGCTGTGTTTTATCTCGTGCTGAGCTTGGCCGCCTCAGCCATCGTACAGTCTATCAGCTTTTGGCTTAATCGCCGTTACCATCTACAATAGGAGTGTAGCTATGAACGAACAAATAGCCCCCTCCAAGAACGTCTTGAAGTCTCACCCTACACAGGACATTCTGCCGGGAAGGAACTCTTGCGCCGCAATGGACGAGAAAAACAAAAGCGAAGCGATGATCAGGTTCGAGAATGTTGTAAAGCGGTACGGTGCTCTCACGGTCCTTGACGACCTAAACCTCGAGATCAAACGCAACGAGAAGGTTTCGATAATCGGGCCCTCTGGATCAGGCAAGACGACCGTACTTCGCACTTTGATGACGCTTGAACGCATCAACGACGGGGTGATTTGGGTCGACGGCGAGCCCCTCACACACATGCATAAACAAGGTAAACTGGTGCCGTCAAGCGAGCGCTACCTCAGGCGGGCACGTGGCAAGATCGGTATGGTGTTTCAACACTTTAATCTTTTCCCGCACATGACTGCGCTACAAAACTGCATGGAGGCGCCAGTCTCAGTGCTCGGCCTCGCTAAACAGGAAGCGGAAGTTCGCGCGGCGGATCTGCTTGACATGGTGGGCCTTCGCGACAAGAAGAATCACTTCCCGATTCAACTGTCAGGCGGTCAGAAGCAGCGGGTGGCCATTGCTCGGGCCCTCGCAATGCGACCAAAAGTGATGCTTTTCGACGAGGTAACGTCGGCACTCGACCCGGAACTCGTTGGCGAAGTCCTCAACGTCATCAGGGAGCTCGGCGCGGCGCACGACCTAACCATGCTGATGGTCACGCACCAGATGGGCTTCGCCAAGGAGTTCTCTGATCGGGTATGCTTCTTCCATGGCGGCAAAATTGTCGAACAAGGGTCCCCAGATCAATTTTTCGGCGCCCCCCAAAACGAGCGCACGCGGCAGTTTCTCAGGGCCGTCTTGGAAGGCAAGTAATCTGGAGCGGCTTCAACGCTCCGGATTACATTTGGTTTTCTTGGATGGCACCGTGAAACGATACCCTGGTCAGCTGGAGCGCCCGAACGGCCGAGCTCACGGAATCCTTGGGAGCGGGGGGAGAATGTGACTCACCTGAAAGGGACGTGTCCAGATGTCGCACTGTATTCATTGAGGCTCTGCCTCTGACCCGACTTGAACACCTGGACGAGAACACAAAAAGAACATAGCCACGTAAGTCATTGATT
>NZ_JBSKBR010000084.1:0-4816 GCF_053714315.1 Mesorhizobium sp. PL10
GCGCTCTCGCGCGGTCAGCGCCGCCCATCCAGGCTGGGCGACATGGGCTTTGCCGATCGCGGCGCGTGTCTCCTCGACGCCCATGTCGGGAAGCTTCGCCAGCAATTCGCCGGTCGATGGGTTGAAGATCTCGAATGTCCGGCCGCTCGCAGGCGTGCCAAGGCACGGCAAGCGGTCAATGGCGACGAACAGGTCGGGGGATTTCAGGTGACGGATCAAAGGCGGGCAGAGCGGCAATTCCGGATTCCTCCTCAACGCGGCTGATATCTGTCGCAGGGTGCGGTTGTCTATCCCGTACGTCCGATTTCAGCATAGGGCCTCGGACGGCCCGCGGGTAAAACCCACGCGCGATTATTGCTCATCCGGGAGAGGAAAACCGTCGACCAGACCGATGGGATCGCCAAGTCGGCATTTTTGTCCAGCGAGGGCGTTGAAAACATAGCGCTTGGCAGCACGCACGCTTTCTTCCACCGAGACCCCGAGCGCAAGAGAGGCGGCAATGGCGCTGGAGAGCATGCAGCCCGTCCCCCGCATCTCGCCAGGCAGCCGCGGCGCCTTCAATCGAAGCGGCGTTCGGTCCGGCTGCACCAAGAGGTCGACTGCATTCGTGCCGCGCGCATGACCGCCCTTGACGAGGACGGCGGTCGAGACGGATCTCGACAACGCCTCACCCTGTCGGCAAGCCGATGCCTCGTCGACTGCGATCGCCGATCCGGTCAGCACCGCCAATTCAGGCAGGTTCGGCGTGACAATCCGGCAAAGCGGCATGAGATAACCACGCAGCGAGGCGACAGCGTCTTCCATGATCAGCGCCCCGCCGGACGAGGAGGCGAGGACCGGGTCCAGCACCACCGGAATGTCGCGATGATCCTGTATAACCGCCACGACTTCTGCGATCGCGCCGCTGGTGCCAAGCATTCCGACCTTGATGGCCTTCACACTGTTGGCGATGAGTGCGGCCCGCATCTGGGCCACGACAAGATCTGGCGGCATATGCTCGATCCAGGTGACCGCCTGATGTGTCTGGGCGGTCACCGCCGTCACGGCGACGCACGAGCTGAGGCCGAGTGCCGCGATCGTTTCGACGTCGCGCGTCACTCCGGCTCCGCCGCTTGAATCGATTCCTGCGACGATCAGCACGTGAGACTGCGCATTCATCGCCACGGCGCTGTTGCCTCGAGCCACTCGCGTACGCGCGCGTCGGGATCGGCGGCGCGGATGATGTCGGTAACCACCGCCGCACTTTGGGCGCCATGTGCGAATACACCGGGAAGCCGCTCCAGGTTCAGGCCGCCAATGGCGACGAGCGGCATTGGCGCGACACGCTTGCCCCATTCGGCTAAGCGTTCAAGGCCCTGAGGCGCCCATTTCATCGCCTTGAGCATGGTGGGGTAAATCGGCCCGAGCGCGACGTAGTCGGGCTCCGCGAAGAGCGCCGTTTCCAACTCGATGCCGTCATGCGTGCTCAGTCCAAGCTTCAGGCCGGCGCGCCGGATTGCTCCAATGTCGGCGCCCTCCAGATCCTCCTGGCCGAGATGGACGAAATCGCATCCCTCCTCGATCGCCAGGCGCCAGTAGTCATTGATGATGAGCTGGCAGCCGTGGCGGCCGCACACCGCCTTCGAGGCACGGACCTCTCGGCGCAGCGAAGCTTCGTCCTGGTCCTTGATGCGCAGTTGCACCAGTTTCACCCCAAGCGGCACCAGACGTTCGATCCATGCGGCGGACTCGACGATCAGGTAGAACGGATCGAGTTTCATGAGAATGCCGCCATGCCGATGACCGGGGTGGAGGGGACAGCCATGTCGCGCGGTTCGAGCAGGCCGGCGCCATAGGCCTCGCGGCCCGCCTCGACCGCCTTGCCAAAGGCCGCGGCCATGGCAACGGGATCGCCAGCCTTGGCGACCGCGGTGTTCAGAAGCACTGCATCGTAGCCGAGCTCCATAACGGCTGCGGCATGGGACGGGCGGCCGATACCGGCATCAACGATCAGCGGAATACTGGGGAAATGGCCGCGCAGGCTGCGCAGCGCATCGGGGTTTTGTGGCCCGCGCGCCGAGCCGATCGGCGCGCACCAGGGCATCAACAGCCTGCAGCCGGCGTCGAGCAGGCGCTCGGCAACGACGAGGTCGTCGGTCGTGTAGGGGAAGACCTCGAAGCCGTCCGAGGCAAGAATCCTTGCCGCTTCGACCAGCCCGAAGACATCAGGCTGCAGCATATCTTGGTTGCCGATCACCTCGAGCTTGATCCAGGCGGTACCGAACACCTCGCGTGCCATCCGCGCCGTGGTGACCGCTTCGCTCACCGAATGGCAGCCGGCCGTGTTGGGCAGGACGCGAACGCCCAGAGACTGGACTAGAGACCAGAACTGGCCGCCAGATTTGCCGCCGGACGTTTCGCGGCGCAGCGACACGGTGACGATCTGCGTGTCGGACGCTTTCACCGCCTCGGCCATGACTGCGGGCGAGGGGTAAAGCGCAGTCCCAAGCAGAAGGCGGGACGAGAATTTCTGTCCGTAGAGTTCAAGCAAGGGATCACCCTCCCTTCATCGGTGCGAGGATTTCGATGCGGTCGCCTTCTGCAAGCCGGCAGCTATCGCGCTCCCTGGCAGGCACAACGTCGCCATTCAGCGCGGTGGCGAGCCAGGTACCTTCGAAATCGAGTTCGGCGAGCAGCGTAGCAAGTGTCTCGGCTGCGACGTCGTGAATTTGGCCGTTAACAGTGAGCTTCAAGGGCACGCTCCTTTGCTGCCGGGTTTCCCAGAATGAGGTCGGCTGCCTGCCGCGCCATCGCCGGCGCGAGCAGGAAGCCGTGACGGTAGAGACCGTTGATGCGAATGTTCCTCCCGTCGCGCTCGACGCGCGGCAGGTTGTCGACAAAGGCGGGGCGCACGCCGGCACCCGTTTCAACCAGTTCGGCCTCGCCGAAGGCAGGATGCAGCGCGTAGGCGGCGCTGAGCAGCTCCATGGTTGAGCGCGCGGTGATCGGGCCGGCGGCATCGCACTCAATCATTGTTGCGCCGACCATGAACAGGTTTTTCCCGCGCGGCACGACATAGACCGGGATGCGCGGGTGAAGCAGGCGCAGTGGCCGGGTCAGCGAGATCTCGGCTGTTCGCAGGATGAGCATCTCGCCACGCAGGCCGCGCAGCTCGGTGCGTCTGTCGGCGATGCCGGTGCAGTCCACCTCGATATCCGCGACGGCGGACAACGCGCGGTGGCCGAGCTCGAGGCGCACGCCCACGCCGAGCAGCTTGTCTCGAAGCGCGAGCAACGCCTTGCGCGGATCGAGATGCGCTTCCCCGGCGAAGAACAGCCCACGCCCGAAGCGGCCGGCAAGGCCCGGTTCGAGGGCCGCGATCTCAGTGGCGCCCAGCTGCCTGAAGCCGGAGGTGCGGCGAGCGAACCGGTCCAATTCGCCGACATCGCGGGCAGGTGCCAGCACCAGCGTGCCGTTGCGCGAGACATAGCCGGGCAGCGCCGAGTCCCACCAGTCGGCCGCGCCTAGCCCGAGTGTCTGCACCGCCTCTTCAGCACTCTCACGCTCGCACCAGGGCGCGAGCATGCCGCCGGCCTGCCAGGAGGCATTGCCGGCGATCTCCATGCGCTGCTCGACCACGGTCACATCGGCGCCGCGTGTTGCCAGCTCGTGCGCGAGCGTCAGCCCGGCAACGCCGGCGCCGCGAATGAGCACCTTCATGGTTTGGTCGAACTCCCCGCGGTGCCGTCGACGGGCATATAGAGGTCGCCGCCGTCCCGGTATTTCGCCGCCATTGCCGCGAGCCCTTCCTTCTGTGTCCCAGCTTCTCTGGCTGCATCGCGAATGTAGTGGGAGATGCGCATCGAGCAGAATTTCGGCCCGCACATCGAGCAGAAATGCGCCACCTTGTGCGCTTCCTTCGGCAGGGTCTTGTCGTGGAAGGCGCGCGCTGTCTCGGGATCGAGCGAGAGGTTGAACTGGTCCTCCCACCTGAACTCGAAGCGCGCCCGCGACAGCGCGTCGTCCCTGACCTTGGCGGCCGGATGGCCCTTGGCGAGGTCGGCGGCGTGCGCGGCTATTCTGTAGGTGATGACGCCGGTCTTGACGTCGTCGCGGTCGGGCAGGCCGAGATGTTCCTTCGGCGTGACGTAGCAAAGCATGGCCGTGCCGAACCAGCCGATCATCGCCGCGCCAATGCCTGATGTGATGTGGTCGTAGCCCGGCGCAATGTCCGTGGTGAGCGGTCCGAGCGTATAGAACGGCGCCTCGCCACAGACCGCGAGTTGCTTGTCCATGTTCTCCTTGATCCTGTGCATCGGCACGTGGCCGGGGCCTTCGATCATTACCTGGCAGTCCTTGGCCCAGGCGATCTTCGTCAGCTCTCCAAGCGTTTCCAATTCGGCGAACTGAGCGGCGTCGTTGGCGTCGGCGATTGAGCCGGGGCGAAGGCCGTCGCCGAGCGAGAACGCCACGTCATAGCTGCGGCAGATGTCGCAGATTTCCTCGAAATGCTCGTAGAGAAAGCTCTCCTTGTGGTGATGCAGGCACCACTTGGCCATGATCGAGCCGCCGCGCGACACGATGCCGGTGACGCGGTCGACGGTGAGCGGAATGTAATGCAGCCTTACGCCGGCATGGATGGTGAAATAGTCAACGCCCTGCTCGGCCTGTTCGATCAGCGTATCGCGAAAAACCTCCCAGCTCAGGTCCTCGGCGATCCCGCCGACCTTCTCAAGCGCCTGGTAGAGCGGCACCGTGCCGATCGGGACCGGTGAATTGCGCACGATCCATTCGCGGATGTTGTGGATGTTACGGCCGGTTGACAGATCCATCACCG
>NZ_JBSKBR010000085.1:0-4780 GCF_053714315.1 Mesorhizobium sp. PL10
GCGACAATAAGTGGTGCATCGAGATCTGTAAGCCGCAGGTTGGACGGCGCCACGTGCAGCCTGGCGTGCGCGAACCTGAATAACAGGCGAAAGGTGTCGCGGTAGGATGCAAGCGTGTGCGGACTGACGTTGCGCTGATGGACAAGGCGGTGTGTAAAGAACCGTTCGATCAGCGGCGCGAGTTGGAGATCCTGCGTCATGACAGTGTCTCCCATCGCGCTTCGAGTCTTCGGGCAGCTTCCCCCATGAGTTCGGGGCAGGCCGACAGGTACCAATATGTGTCGCGAACACGGCCGTGCCCCAGGTAGGTGGAAAGGACCGGAAGAAGTTGGTCTACGTCCTTGTCGGCCCGATACCAGCGCAGCAGCGTAGCAACGGCAAAACCGTGCCTCAGGTCGTGCAGGCGGGGTCCTGTGCGAGCGCCGCGCGGTCGCAGGCCGATCTTTAGTGACACAGCACGGAAATCGGTGACGATATTGCGATAGTGCACGTGGCCGCCGCGTTCGCCGGTGAAAAATGGCCGGCCGGCGGACCTCAAGGGTTGGCTATCACGCCGTGCTGCATAATCCTTGAGCACGGTCAGCGTCGACGAATGAATGGGGACGATGCGCATTTCGCAAAAGCCGGACAGTGATGGAGTGAACTTAGTGAAATCGGCGTCCGGGACTTACCGAAACACGCAGGGACGATGCGAGACTTGCCGAATTTGCTGTCGCGAATGACCAGTATCCCTTGGTCGAGATCGACATCACCTCTATGAAGCCGCAGGGCCTCGCCAATCCTCATGCCGGTCACGGCGAGGAGGCCGACGATGCAATAATAGGTCCATCGACGCAGGTTGCCTGCGGGTGGAAGGGCCAGCATCGCAGCAAGAAGCTGTTGAACTTCAGCCTCGGAATAGAGGTAGGGTGCGGGCCGCCGTTGCTCCGGAAATACGCTCGTCGGAGGGACCTGTGTCCGCGGGTCGGTAATCGCCACGTACCGGGCGAACCCGCGAACTGCGGACAGGCGCCCGGGCCAGGACGCTGGACCAGCATCTTTGCTCACCCATTCGATGGCGAGCTTGCTGGTTATGATCGCGTTGCCATGCTGATCCATGTGCGCGACGAAGCGGCGTAGTATCTGTTCCTGAGACGAAAGCTTGAAGCCAAGGGTGCGGCGCATGCCCATGTAGCGCTCGAGGGCGATGTACAGCGGGCTCATTGCACGGCTCCCGGCCATGGCGTTGCCAGGCGCCGCAGGCTTGCCAGGTCAACCTTGGCATAGATGCGTGTCGTATCGTGGTTTTGGTGACGTAAGACCTGGCCGATCTCGGTCAGCGTGGCCCCCGAACCAAGGAGTCCAGTGGCCAGGCTATGCCGAAACAGGTGGGATCCGCGATGCGCGACGCCAGTTATATTGGCTGCATTGATCGCGGAGCGTGCGATATGGATCACCGCGTATGATGAGGTAAAGCCGATGTGCGGAGCGTGCGAGCGAAGGAAAACCCGGCGACTCCCGGATATCGGACGACCGTCGCGCAGGTAAGCCGCGATGGCCTCGCCGACTTCGGGTAGGAGCGGCATGGTCGCCCGTTTGCGTCCCTTGCCCTGCACGTGGAGTTGCCCGGCTCGCCAGTCAATATCGTCTAGCCAAAAGCAACAAATGCAATGGACGCCACGTGGCGTACACCTCCTCATCCAACAACGCGCGTTCTCGACGGCACTCTCGACAACGACTTCAAACGGTGGCGCAAGGAACGGCAGGCACCAAAAAATGCCATCAAATTGGCAGCCTGATGACCCCCAACTTTTTATGCTCCCGTGTCATCCGCGCATTTGGCACGCGCGGAGCCAGGGCCGCGGGGCGGCGTCCCAGTTTGCTTTTGCGATTTGCCAAAACGCACCCGAAGGTTCGAACGGCAGCCGTTGCAACAAAACTCGAAATAAAATTCGCAGAGTCTTAACGCCGCAAAGTCGTGGACGATGGTAGCCTTGGGGCAAGGTCTGAGTTCAAGCGCGGCTACGCGGCTACAAAGATGCCGAAAATCCTTCAGACCGCCGAGCGGCACGCACAAAAGGGGTACACATAAATGGCAAGAGCGCTGATCCTACTTGGAGGCACGATAATGGGCTCCGGTCTGCTGTATGTCCAGGCTGCTCAGCGCCTTGGCCTCCAGCCAATTACCCTTTCGGCCGACCCAAGTAAGTATGACCATTTCGCGGCGAAAGGGGTCGAGACAATCCGAGTTGATACAGACGATCTGGAAGCGCTGATCGGCGAATGTTCCCGGCTCCAAGAGACCTATGAAATTGCTGGAATCACGAGCGCTGCGGATTCGTTTTATGCGACAGCTGCCAAGCTCTGCCGTCATTTCGATGTGCCGGGACCGAACCCGGAAGCTGTTGAACAATGCTGCGATAAGTACACTCAGCGTCAACTTCTCGCGGCCTCAGCCCTTCCGATACCTGCTTATCGCTTGGCGGTCAATGCAACGGAGGTAAAGGATTCGGCCGCAGAGATCGGGCTGCCGGTGATAGTGAAGCCTGCGGTGGGCTGCGGCAGCGTCGGTGTCCGGTGGTGCCGCACTGCCGACGAGGTGGCCGAACATACGGGCTACCTGTTGAGTGGGAACCACAGACGGCAGGCTGCGCCAAGGATACTGATTGAAGAATTCGTACAGGGCCAGCAGTATTGGATTGACATGATGGGGGATGAGGTCATTGGGATTGCCGCAATGGAATTCGGTCCTCCACCGCAGTTCGTCTACCATGAAGCGACCTATCCGGCAGCGCTGACTGACGAGGAAGAGGAGCGTATCAGCGATGTTTCGCTGAGTTGCTTGCGAGCTCTCTGCCTTGGCTGGGGGCCAGCGAATGTTGAACTCCGATGGACGAAGCGCGGTCCGGTCGTCATTGAAGTCAATCCGCGTCTTTCTGGTTCGCCCGGCCCTCAATTGGTTCAATTGGCTTACGGTGTCGATCTCATTACCGAGCACATAAACCTTGTCATCGGCAATGAATGGGATTTGCGTAGAAGGCATTCGCGCATTGCGGCCGCGCGGCACCTGGTTGCTGATCGCGATGGTACCCTTGATTGGATCGATGGGGATAGTCAAGCGGCCGCAGTATCAGGTGTTTCCGAGGTCAAGTTTTATGTTGAACCCAAGACGCGGATTGCCAGAAAAGGCGATTATCGAGACTGTTTTGGACACGTCATTGCCGCTTCACACACCCGCGAACAGAGCAAAGCGATACTTCGGCATGCCGTCGACTTGATTCATTGGTCCATCACGTCATGAGGGAAATAGTTGAAAGTGTGTGAGAGGTTTTGAACACAAGCTCACAACCGGGACTGAGCTCAGTATGGACGCCTGCGGTCGTGCAATGCAGAGCGCTTTCTACCTCCTGAGCCCGTTTGCCGAGCACCCGTTCCAGGGCGGCAATGCACGCTTGATAAACTCGGAGAAGATCGGCCGCTGAGACATCCTGAGATCTGCCACTGAACTGTCGTCCAGTGGCGATTAGAGCCGCGACCATTTCTGATCCGATACCATTCTTTGGACCGCCGGAAGGTGGAGTTTTCCGGCTGTTTCACGATGGCGGGCTGGCGGCACCATCGGGATTGATCAACGAGATCGGAACCTTGTGCCCGATTGCGCCATGTGGGCGCACCTCGTTTTAGTATCTGCGCCAATCCTCCAACTTTTCGGCCGTCTCGGCAAGCGTCAGGAACCAGTGGGCGTTCAACACTCCGCCCTGAAGCGGCCGTTGAAGGCTTCAATGTAAGCGTTGTCCGTTGGCTTTCCCGGTCGCGAGAAGTCGAGCGTGACGCCCCTGATATAGGCCCACAGATCGAGGTCGCGCGAGACGAACTCCGAGCCCTGATCGACCCGGATCGTCTTCGGATAGCCGATCCGGGGGCAGACCTGTTCCAGCGTCCTGACCACATCCTCGGCTCGATAACTGAAGCGCGGGTCGAGCACCGGTACGTAGCGCGAGAACGTATCGACGACCGTCAGGACGCGGATCTTCTTGCCCGTCGCAAGCTGGTCGTGAACGAAGTCCATCGCCCACACGTCGTTGGGTTCGGCGGCTGGTTGGCGATCGTCTCGCAGCTTCATCCCGACATTGATGTTTGAGATAAAATGACTCGGTGTCGGCGATAAACTGGCTGAATTGGCTACAGGGCACGGATCCGTTCCGTAATATCTTCCAGAACCGGCAGACCAAATCTCGTCCTGCAGGCGCCTCCCGTTGGAAATCGGCGACCCGCAAATCCCGTGAGCGCCAATCGGCCACGTGGTCAACTTAGTGCAAGTAACGTTACCTTCTATCGGGTTGTCGGGTTGTAATTACTCACGCCCTTGTCAGGGGCAAGAATCCCTTAATCTATGGGGATATGGATCGCACTGATTTGCAGCGTCTGACGAAGGAAGAGTTGATCGATCTGGTGCTGCGGATGCAGCGGCCAGAGAAGACATCACGCACGTCGTCCAAGCCACCTTCGAGCGATCGCAAGGCGCGTCGGGACAGGGCAAAGCCTGGCGGCGCCAAGGCGGGTCATGAAGGTCACAGCCGCGCCATGAGTGAGGATGCCGATCGCATCATCGATCATCATCCAGACCAATGCCTTTGCTGCCGCGCCAGCCTGTCGAGCGATCTTGCTGCCGAAACCGTCAGCGAGCACGACAAGATTGAGCTTCCCGCGATCAGGCCTTTGATTGAGCGCCATCGGCGTCTGGCAGTCCGTTGCCCGTCCTGCGGCACGCTGGTCGTCGCGGCTGTGCCAGATGCGGCGA
>NZ_JBSKBR010000086.1:0-4519 GCF_053714315.1 Mesorhizobium sp. PL10
TCTGCTCACCACCACCACCACCCCATACGCAGCAGCGTGGTACCGAAAAACCAGCCTGACGAACGCCCCGAAACCCGTTCCGGACGGGAGCCTCCGCAGCCAGGACTTCACCTAGATGCCAAGTTTCGACGTGCGGCGAACCCGCGCAAAAATGTCTTCCATCCCCACCCCTCGAGAGGTCTCCACATTAGCTTTCCTGAAACGGAAGTCGTACTCTGCTCTTTGCCCCAGCGGAAGGAGGCTTCTTTGGAAAACCATATCGATCGACGAGTCATTCTGTGTCCTGAGTCCGCGTACAAGAACCTCTACGAGTGGTCACTTCAGGAGGTCGACGCCGATGGCGAAAAGATTGGCCGCGATCAAATACCTTGGGAATGGACGCTCTATTTCAAGGCAACCGAACTGACTCTGCATGACACGTTGACCGTCGGGTCCGTACTCCCAAATGCGTCCCAAGACGATATAAACACTGTGACCGCGAAGCAGGGCATATCCGCGAAACTGCATCCTTTCGGCACGACGTGGCCTCCCTCTTACTCGATGTTCGGAACCGACCGGACAATTACTGACATCAGTCTTTCGATAATGTCATCCGCGGTCGACGCTGAGCAGGAACAATGCGTAGCTTGGGGCGTCGTAAGCTACACCTCGGAGATTGCTTTCCGCGAAGAAACCAAGCCCGACTGCATTGGCTTCTACCTGTTCGTGCGCCCTGACAGATTTGCATGGTATGCGGAGATGGTCGCCACCTCCGCCGTGGAGGATGTGTTACTCTTTGTGGGCCGGGTGCCCGGCTTCTATTCCGATTGGTCTCCATCGATCTCAACAAATCGGATCAAGATACTGGCCGACAAAAGCGCCCAGAAGATCGAGGTTCCAGCCGATTGCGAGATCGATCCTCCGCGACTCGGTCGAGCGCAATACGCGCAGCTCCACATTCGCCGTGCGGCCGAACTTTCGAAGGCTACACCGAAAGCACCGGAGGTCATTCTTGCCGCCTGGTTTGGCTCGCGTATGCGTCCGCTTACCGATTCCCGGCCGAAGCCTCTGGTTGAGATCAATGCCACGCCCAGGCGTTTGTCTATTTTTTTGCGCCAGTCTTACGGTTTTGTAATTTGGACGGACGCGGCTTGAATCGCCTTCATTGTATTTCCATCTTCGTCGGACTTTGAACCGCCCGAGGCGAAAATACCGTTCATCCTCCACATCGTCAGGCCTTGAAAATGATTAAGCCGTTCAGATTTCTCTCCACCCTGTTGATTCTGGCGACGGTCTTTGGAATTTTGTCGGTCAATGCGTCGGAGGCACGCAGAGGCGGCAGCTTCGGCAGCCGCGGCAGCCGGACATACCAGGCGCCGGCCCCTACCGCCACTGCACCGCCTACGACGCCAGTTCAGCGCTCGATGACGCCAAACAGGCCAAGTCCAGCGTCACCGGTGCAGCCATCGCCCGTTCAGACGCGACCGAGTTTCTGGAGCAGGTTTGGCGGGGGGCTCGTTGGCGGTCTCATCGGCGGGCTGGTCTTCAATGGGATCTTTGGAATGCTGTTTGGCCATGGATTCGGCGGCTTGGGCGGCGGCTTCAGCTTCGTCCTCCAGCTGCTGCTGATTGGCGGGCTTATCATGGTGGCGATGCGTTTCTTCAACCGAAACCACAGCTCTGCCGCGGCAGTCGGAAGCGGCTTTCCATTCGGCCAACAAAACTCTCGAACAGTAGCGCCGGCCTACACAGCGTCCACCGCCGGCGCCGCCGCTGCCTATGGCGCGACCAAGACGGACGAAATCGGTATCACCCAAAACGACCTTTCCACGTTCGAACGTCTTCTCCCGGACGTGCAGGCCGCGTTCACCCGCGAGGACTATCAGGGGCTCCGCCGGCTGACGACGCCAGAAATGGTCTCCTACCTCTCCGAAGAGTTGGCCGACAACGCGACGAAGGGTTTGAAGAACGAGGTATCAAATCTCCGATTCCTCAACGGTGAAGTCGCCGAAGCGTGGCGGGAGGGTACGCGCGACTATGCGACCGTGGCACTGCATTGGTCGGCTGTTGATGTCATGCGCAATCGTCAGACGTCGGCGATCGAAGATGGCGATCCCGTCAATCCGGTCGAGACGACGGAACTATGGACCTTCACCCGTGAGGCTGGAGGAGAGTGGCTCCTGTCCGCCATTCAGGAGATGACAAAGCCATAGGCATCTTTTTTGCGGGGCCGAGTTGTGCGGTTGGGAAACGTTCCGACTTCTGGAGCGTTGCCAATATGAACGGATGGTGGATTGCAATGCGGCCGCTTCAGAAATTCCTCGATCTTCTCGTTGTCGCCTTTTTCGTGGTCGGTTCGGCGGCCACGCCGCGGGCACAGGGCCAAAAGCGCCTGGCTTTCGTCATCGGCAACGCCGCCTATCCCTTTGGGGCGCTCGCGACGCCGGCCAACGATGCCGGCGCGTGATAGCCCAGACATTGCAGGGGGCGGGTTTCGACGTGGTCGGTGCGCGCGACGTTGACCAGGGATAGCTGCGCGGCGCCTATCGTGATTTCCTCGCCAAGTCTCGGCGGCCGGTTCGCCGCACAGTTTCGCAGTCTATGACTACGTGCCGCCGCCTCCGCCGGAAGAGATCGTCTATGTCGACCGGCCCGTGCTCTATTTCGACGACCGCCGAGTTCGACATCGATCCGCCGCCCGTGGCCGTGATCTTCCTGCAGCCACGGCCGCGCGACTTCATCGAATTGCGGCCACCGCCGACGCCGGTAGACGTCTTCGCCCTGCCGACGCTCACCTTTGTGCCCGTGCCGGAGCCTGGGTGAACCTGCCGCGTGATATCGTGCCGCCGCCGAACGACATTGCCAAGGGAGCGCCGTTCAGCGGGATGGAGGAAACGCCGAGCAGCGAAATGGTCGCATCCAAGCGTGCGCTGAAGAAGAGCGGCCCCGGAATGCGTTCGACGCCGGCCGGCGGCGTTACGACGAGATGGACGGTCGCGCACCTAGATAGCCGGTTTCGAAGCTAACTCAACCGGTTTGCCGAATGATGACGCCATGTCGTCCTTGATGATCAGGATTATCATGCTATATAGATAACCAAGATAACCAGACGGGAGCCGGAACCTATGGTCGCTGCCAACAAAACAATTGAATTCTCCCGTGTTGGGACGCTCACGGGAACGCCGGAGCAGGTCCGAACCGGGCTCTGCCGGCTGAAGGCGGAACAGGTCGTCGCGCTGACAATTGAGCACGGCAGCGAATCCGCCGCCAAGGCCTTCGCCCAGACGGTCGCTGGCCTCGCACCCTTGGTCGGTGCGATTCTCAAACGCCGGCAAGATGAGGCATTCAACTCAATCATCGAGGCACTGGTGCCGGAGATTCCTCCTCCACACCATAAGCTCGTCGAGGCGCGTATGGTGGCAGATGCGCGTAAGGCGGTGCTGGAAAGTGGCGACTGGCTCACAGCCGCGGAGGTCGCGAAGGTCGCCGGCTTCAGCGCCAGCAATCCCAGTGCCCAGCCGAACAAATGGAAGAAGGAGGGACAGGTCTTCGCCGTGCGCCATCGCGGCGTGGACTACTTCCCCGGATACGCACTGGACCCATCGACCGACTTCCGGCCGGTCAAGGCGCTGGCAAAGGTTCTACACATCTTCCGGCGGAAAAAGGACGATTGGGGTCTCGCCTACTGGTTCGCCTCGGTCAACAGCTTCCTTGGCGGAGAGAGGCCTCAGGATCTGCTCATCAGCGAGCCCGAGCGCCTCGTTGCCGCCGCCGAAGACGAGGTGGCCGGCGTAGTCCATGGTTGAAAGGAAGTTGCGGACGCGACGCCTGCTTGTCGCGGGCACAAAGGTCCCCAAGCCCCAGGACGACCTCGGCACACTGGTGAAGACAATGATCTGGGCTCGTGGCCGGGTCATTCACCGAATCCACCTCAGCCTCTACGGAGGGAGTGCTTTCAATCCGGGCGTCAAGGGCAACGCACGATTCAGCCCAATTCAGAACGCGGCCTGCGCAAGCGTCCCGACGCTTTATGGCGGCACGAACTTCGACTGCGCCGCGATGGAGACGGTATTCCACGACGTGCCATTCGCACCGGGACTGAAGACCTTCGATAAAGCGAAGCTCGCTGAGCAAGTCTATTCGACGGTGACGTGCCAGCGCGACTTGGTGCTGGTCGACCTCAGCTCGACTGCGCTGAGGGCGCTTGGTGTCCGCCGCGGCGAGCTCATCGATACGGAAAAGGACCAGTATCCGGGCACGCGGACGTGGGCCGAGGCCATCCACGCGCAGTGCCCCGCGATTGAAGGGTTGTGCTGGGTTTCCCGTCAGGATGATCGTGCCCGCGCGGTTGTCCTCTTCGGCGATCGCATCCCCGCGACAGATCTCGTGCTTGCCAGCGCTTCGCGGGGCATTCTCGACGATGTCGACCTTTACTGCGACCTGTTGGCCCTGGCGGAGCGCATCGGCGTCAACGTCGCGGGCAGGGGAATCGGGTGAGTTAATTTTCACGAGATGAGGCTGACGAGAAAGTCCTCGTTCC
>NZ_JBSKBR010000087.1:0-4140 GCF_053714315.1 Mesorhizobium sp. PL10
GGGACTCACAGATTCAGCACTGGCGCCATATGTCACGTGTTAACTCACCCGATTGCCCTGCGTTGACCGGAAGGCTCGCTTCCAAAGTGGAAAGAGATATGATAGTGGCGCGTGGCGAATTCTGGGCAAGGTGTCATTTCGCCCGCCCCGAAGCCGACCCTCATCTGGGTTCTACGGTCGCGTCATGGCGTTCACCGACTTCTGTATCGCCTCACAACTCGATCCATAAGGCGGGGCACCATCCCGGCCGACGAGCCGCTTCTGGTAGAAGAACACTGCATATCCGTGCAACATCCCTTCCCTGAGGCGAATATAGCCAGCCGTCTCATAAAATCTTTGAGCCCCTACTTGGATCGTTGTCGTGTCGAGGATTATCCACTTGAACCCCAGGGCGACGGCTCGCGATTCCAATTCACCAAGAGTTCTCCTTCCAAGCCCTCGTCGTTGAAAGACGGGTTCCACCCGCATACGCTTCAGCTCTGCGACATCATCATCAACGCGTTTCAATCCACCCATAGCAGCAAGTTGGGTACCAATACGCACGACTACGAAGTCCCCACCTGACTCGATATAGACCTTTGCGACATTGCGTAAATCATCCTCCCACGCCCCTCCGGGGCCGCGCACACCTGAATGCTCAGATGCGCTTCTATGAAGAAGCCACACATCGTCGGCATCCCCAGATTCGAACTGACGGAAGACCACGTCTGGAGACATTGACCCTCGCTTTCGACTGGTGTCGGACGCAAGCGCCTCTGACGTGATATTTTGCTTGGCGAGGCGATACTGACGCTACCTTTGGCTCACCGCGTCAGAAGCCGCTGTGAAAGCACAGCATCGACACTTTCCGATGCCCCAACCCCGACAACTGCACGACCTGGTTCAACCGTATATTTCAAGGCCGTGCTGCGGTGCATCCGGGTAAACCGATCAAGGGCCCAGACACAGGATGCGCGCAGCTCTCTGATTTCACTGGCCTGGCGCTCCATGGCGGGCGCAATCGTTGCAGACTTAGGGAAGTTTGCTTTCCCCTCTAGCCAGCTTGGCTGAAGTCCGGCGTTTCCGCTATCAGATGACAACCAACGGAATATCTCGTGAATGCATTCTTGCGGATAGTATTCTGACAGTCTATATACATCTCTGTAAAACTGCGGTTTTTGGTGGCAGAGTTCTTCGCCGATCAGTAGCACCGAGACCGCCACGACGCGGGCAGAAAACCGGCCGCTTGGGCCAAGCCTATCCTTATAAGGGTTCTTTCCGTAGAACATACGAAATTGGCCGAATAGATCGGGTGACATACATTGGTGAAAGCGCTCCAGAACAGAATTTGCTGTCTCTAGGTGCTCCGCGCAACGTGCAAGACAATAACGCGCATCCGCCTCGGCGGCATCGCGTAGCTCAAGTAGAGCGTCTATTGCTGACTGTAATTCGCTCTCAATGAATTGATGACCCAGGCAAAAATCCCGCTCCTCGACCCCGGCTGAGCCAAGGCAATACACCCGTGGATCGCACTGCAACGGATTCGTAAGAATCATGTCTTCGTAGGAGAGGACATCGATGCTAGGCCGCAGTTGGCAAGTCACGCGTGCAAGACGGCTCAGCGCATCTCCCACCGTCAACTCGGCATCGACGGGGTCAAGGCCGGCAAAGGCGGATATCTGATAAGCACAATTGGTGAGATACTGGATGTCTGTCTTAGCGATCCCGAACTCGGACCGGGGCAGATTCCGCAACTGCGCTTCGTAGTCCGTCGACACAATCATCGCGTTAATACTCTGCCCTAGGGCCTTAACCGCTTCACCTGGGCGTTTACTGCCTTTGACCTCCGCAATACGGTGCGGCAGTTGCTCGGTGGCAAAATCGCTGAGAAGTCCAAGCGGTCGTTTTCGGTGCCCGCGATCAATTCGATCGGTCAAATGAGAAAATATCGCCTGCACCCGATGAGCCTCGTGTTCCGGGATGGAAAGAGAAGACCTAATGCACATCGAGCGCACCCCCGACTTCACCGAACAGCGCCCGCATTTCTGCACTCGACCCGTATCTTCCCGCCGGTGAGTAATCGTGCTTTTCGAGCAGGTCGGCTCGTTTGTCGGTTATTCTGCTTTCGGTGTACGCGACCTGCTCCAGCACGTCTTCCGAGAAGAATAGCAGCGACACAGCGCCCGCATTGATAACGCCAGCGGCAGTTAACGAAAGCAGCCATCGTTTGAGATAGCCACCAGCCCCGCCTCAGTTAGGAGTTTAAGCTCGCGACCAAAGTATTGTTCAATCGATACGTCAAACTCTAGTTCGAAGCGAGAGAGCACCACTCCACTGCTTCGTAATGAGAACATCACCGTTCTGCGCATGAGATCGTCTTGCGACAGTACAACACCTTTCCATACTGGTTTCTCCCCCGCTTCAACTCTGGACAGATAGCGATTTAAATCCGCCTCGTTGTAGAACTGGCACTGACTCATGTAGCCAAATCCGCCAACCCCAAACGGGACAAGATTATTGTCGTTCCAGGAATCGTATTTGCGGGACTGTTGAACGGAGTGCGGTTGGGACCTCTTGGTCCAATAGAAAATGGGCCCATGACGATAGCCGAGGCTCGTGAGGATGTGCTCAGCCATGAAATGCATTATGATGCGCTCCTTAGCTCCAGCGAAATGGTATCGTCCTCGCGCTAATTGGCGGGTGATGGGGTCCGTCGATTTAAACATCAATGGGAATATGTTGAACTTCTCTGTTCCCATGTCCAATAGGCCGATAATGGAGTCGTACCAACTCCTGAACGTTTGCTCCGGCAGTCCATACATAAGGTCAAGGGATAGATTCTCAACGCCCATGTCGATCAGCAATTTTACGGTTTGCGATACCTCCTCCGCACCGTGCCCGCGGTTTAATATGCGCAAGATATTTCGATCCAAGGTTTGAACGCCAAGCACGAAGCGGTTTACGCCGCTCACAAGCATAGTGGATAAGCGATCCGCAGCATCGACTTGCTTTCCAAGAGAGGGGTGCAATTCGAAACTTACCTCAGAGTTCGATAAATCAACGCGCTTACTAACCATGCCAAAAAGCGTTTTGAGTTGATCGTTGGTCAGGAACGAAGGAGTGCCACCTCCGAAAAACGCAGTCTCAATGACTCTGCCATCAAGCGCCGCCTCTGACCAACTCATCTCTTTAGCCAGAGCCGCCAGATATCGTTCCACTCGCGCGGTAGATGGATTGATTTCTTTGCCAAAGTGGCAAAATGTGCAATACTGGTTGCAGAAGGGAACGTGGAAATAGAGGTCGATTGACGACGCAACCTGTTTCAACAACAGTGAGGCATCCAGATCCTTCATTGCCTTGAGGGGAGGGTAAGTCCCAACGAGATAGTCGTTGTGCATCTCGAGGTGTAGGTTTCGCGACCTCAACATGTCTAGATTGATCTCGTACGAACGGTCAATCGCGAGTTCCAATGTCTCGGAATAGCTCGGCGTGTTCACTCTTTAGATTCCTTCTCGTGAGGGCCAGGCGTAGCGGCGGTCGTTTTCGCGCCAGGCATCGCACGACCTGAATTCGGGCTCCCCGGCTGGCGCCGCAAGGTTCCGGCCGGAAAGAACTCAACAGTGCGAACGTCTATGGCATTAACCCATCGAGCAAGTTCATTTGAATCTTGCGACGAGACCGGGAGACTACCGAGGCCGTTCGAATCCGTTACGGATTTTCCCTGCAGTTGACGTGCCAAAATGACCTACGGGGAAACCATGTGCATTGCGTCGCCGCGCCGGCGCAATACCAGCGCCTCAGCGTCTGATTTCGGACATAAATGTCTTCTATCGGACACTGCCGAACATCCCAGCCGGAGGCTCAAGGCCACGCATGAGCCAAAGTGTCACTTACGCGCCCGTTGAATATTTGCAGGCTTTCGCGTATCCTTGAGTTCGAATCGTTGGTCGAGGACAAAGAGGCGCGTCGCCCTCGACCTTGGCGGCCGAGCGCTACGATAGTCAACAAGTATGCAGGGGCGCACAGGCGACGTCCCTAGAAATGTCTCTGCCATGCTGGCCGACGCGACCAATCTCGGTCCGAAACGGATGGCGAGCCCGTCAAACCCGACTTGAACACCTGGACGAGAACACAAAAAGAACATAGCCACGTAAGTCATTG
>NZ_JBSKBR010000088.1:0-4090 GCF_053714315.1 Mesorhizobium sp. PL10
TGGAACGAGGACTTTCTCGTCAGCCTCATCTCGTGAAAATTAACTCACCCGATTCCCCTGGACGTTATCCGCAGCCAATTACGACCAGGTGGACTGTGGTCGACAGAGGGAGCTTTACGCCATCAAGGACATTTGACACAAACGCGTCGCCCGATAGAGGTAATCGGGCGTAAGCCTTCGCCATGCCAGCCGAGACCATAATGAGCAGATACAGAGACCATCGCAAACCACGCCGGGATCGAGATGAGGACACGTCCGATTCTTTTTCCGAACGGGCTTCCGAGCCTAGCTATTTTCAACGGTCGCCACCTGTAATCGTGGACCCTGTGAACGCCGAGGTGAAGTGGTTCGACGCGACCAAGGGATTTGGCTTCGTCAAACTCTCAGACGGCAGGGATGCTTATTTGCACAGCAGAGTACTAGAGGTAGCCGGAAATCGCAGTGTTTCTGAGGGAGCGCGTCTCAAGGTCACCGTCGAAGTGCGGCCAAAGGGTCCTCAGGTGTCCCAGGTGCTGGAGATTGGCGAGGCCGCGAAAATTTCGCCAGATGTCCGTGGTTCTGAACGATCCGCCTCTCCAGCGGGTAGATTGATCGAGAGCGCGGGCACAGTCAAGTGGTACAATCCCGAAAGGGGCTTCGGCTTCATAGCTCCTGAAGATGGCGGGAAGGATGTCTTCGTTCATGCCACGGCGTTGGTCCGCTCTGGCCTCAGCGGGCTGGTAGAGGGGCAAAAGGTGCTTGTCGAATGCCGGCCGGGCAAGAAGGGGCTGGAAGTCCAGAGCATCCGCATCGCCTAGAGCCAGCACGCGGGCCATCGGGGGAAACCCATACGCGAAAGGCCCGCTGCCGGGAGGGCCGATATCGAAAACAGCGCGGGAGGAGGTGCGCTGCGTTCAGAGCCGGCATCGCATCTGGGAGGAGTAGATGGCCGACAGCGGAACCGTACACCCGTCGAGGGATATATTGCAATGCACAAAAAATTGTCTGCATCAGCGAAGGTCTAAGGGGCCCCTCGATGGAGCGGCTATAACTATGACGGTTGGTTTCATCGACAAAACGCAAAAGGAGAGGGGCGGCATCGCTGCCGCCCTTCCGAGATTGACGAGGTGTGCGTCCCTAGAAGACATGATCGCCATGAGCATCGTCGACCCGGTCAAGGTAACTCCGACCAAGCTGCTGGCATCAACATCGTGCGTCGCGCGCTGCAGGCTCCGGCCCGCCAGATCGCGGCCAACGCCGGTGCGGAAGCCTCGATCGTTGCCGGCAAGATTCGTTCGCACGGCTCTCCAGGACGCGGCCTCGGTCGCCGGCCTGCTGGTCACCACCGAAGCCATGATCGCGGAGGCTCCGAAGAAGAGGTCGGCTGGCGGCCGCATGCCGACCGGCATGCCCGGCGGCGGCATGGGCGGCATGGGTTTTAGCACTCACCGAGAACGAGTGCTAAAAGCCGTTCACAATGCGATCGACAAAGGCGGCGTCGATCCTGGCGTGTTGCGGTTCTCGTATCCGATGACCGCCTCGGCGAAGGCGCGGTGGATATCCAGTCCGATGATGCGCATGCCCGTTCCTCCTTCTTGGCTGGGTCAAAGACGGGAGCTGCGGGCAACACGACATCGACTGATCCACGCTCGCAGCGCATCCGGGAAAGTCGCGAGGGGCGGCCATGTAACGAGCTCGGGCTCTCAGCCCACGGTCTATTGACGGCCTGCCTGCACCTTCGTGCTCCCGGTGCCCCACGTCCCGGATGGGCTCACCATAAGGCCGTTCCAAAACAAGAACAGCAGGACGAAAAGGCACCACAGATCACATACCGGATAACGGCCAGGTCGAAAGAATGAACCGGACCATCAAGGACGCCACGGTCAAGCGCTTCCATTGCGAAAGCCATGAGCAACTGCGTCGGCATCTTGCCGACTTCGTCGCGGCCTACAACTTTGGCCGCAGACTTAAGACCCTCGAAGGCCTCACTCACGAAATAGTGGCTGCCGCGATCGGTGTAGAGGCTCGACGGCAGAGCATGGCCGCAAAACGTCTCCATCAGGCCTTGGCAGCTCGAGGCCGTGCCCTCCTCCTCGACCAGGAAGGCCTAATAGATCGTGCTCGTCGCATCGTCCATCGTTACGATCAGGTCCAGCTCCGGCTCGTCCGCCAGCCAAGCGTGCCGGCTGCCGTCCTGATGCAGCATCATGCCCTTGCAGGGCTTGCGCGGTCGCTTGCGGCGGTGCGCGCCACGCCGTCTGGCCCGCTCCACCAGACCGGCTGCGTGCAACTGCGCCTTGGTGAAGGTATACCCCAGCCGAAATTGTGATCGGGAACCAGGTGTTCGTGAAAATGCTTCGCGTTCCAGCTACGGTACCGCTCCCGGTAAAGCCTGACTCCACCATCTCCCCCGACACGCGCCGCCCCGAAACCTTGCCCAGACGACGATCGACAAGCCCGGCTCCACCAGCCTCCTCGTAGCGGTCGCGGTAACGCCGGAACTGCCGTTCAGACATCCCAAGCAACTCACCAGCTCAAGCATCGACAAATCGCCGCAATCCCGGCGGCTCAACACATCCCGAAACTTCTGCATTCTCCGGTCCTGTAGCCATGCTGCCCGTTTCATCCCCAGCCTCCATTCGCTGGAAATCAAACTGGATAACTCACGTGCTACCTAACCCGGACAACTCACGTGCTTACGACACGCCCACCATTGAACCTTGCCTTCCCGTTCAACGCAATCTATGTTCTGTTCAACGCAGGAGATTCCTATGGGTGTCCAAACACATACTGGTGCGGAAAGCGAAGCAAAGATCGCCTTGACTCGCAATAAGCTCGTACTCGAGCAAGCGAAAGCCGTCGGTCTTCTTGGCAATGCAAAGAATACCCGCCTGTCGGGGCGAGTGCCCTCGGAGTTGATCGAGGCGGCCAAGAAGCGCGCCCATGTCACCTCCGACACTGAGCTGCTGGAATTGGCGCTTTCTCGGCTGGCCCTCGAAGATGACTTTGGTGTCCGTCTGGTCGGCCGCAAGGGCAGCATCCCGATGGATATCGATCTTGGGATTTGATCTCTCTGAAACCCTCCGATCACTAAAGCCCCAGAAGCACGTCGGGACGCTCGAGCGCAGGCCCGATGAAGGTCTCCTATGGGCTGCTGACGAACCCCCAATTGGGGGGCCGCTGTTTCTTGATACCAGCGTCTATCTGGATGTGTTGCAGGGGCGCTCACCGGTGGAGGTCGATACGCTGCTTAAGTATCGCCTATGCCACCATTCTGCAGTCTGTCTGTCTGAGCTGACCCATGCCTTCGGCCGCCTGGACCCCAAGCATGCCTCCACAAGAGCGGTCCTCGAAACGATCGAGGCCACGGTAGAGGACATTTCGGACCACCGACTTCATGCGCCGGAGGCAGCGATCTGGGGACAGGCAGGTGTGTTGGCCGGCCTGCTCTTCCGGCTGAGCAATGTGCCAAAGGGGGAGGGTCACGAGCGCCGCTTCGTCAATGACGCCCTCGTTTTCCTGCAGGCGCGGCAGCTCGGCGCGAGCGTGCTGACCGGCAACGTTCGGGACTTTGATTTCCTATCCCAGATCATTCCGACTGGGCGGATCGTTCTCTATCGAGCTCCGCCTGGTCGGCGATCATGAACGCCGAGTGGCCCGTCTGTCGCCATTCTGCCGGACTGGAACAGTTGGTGCGGGCGCCGGCCACAGATATAAACCACCTGCAGCACATCCAGTTGTTCCTGCGCTTTGTGAAGACGTGTCAAGCTCAATACCCCTACATTGGATCTGGCTCTTCGCTAGGATTTTCGCTTGCCTCGGCACTACAGCAGCTTGGCCTGGCTGTCTTGCCCTGTTCGAACGCTTCGATGCGATGCTGCGCGAGGCCGGCTACATCGCCATGTCGGGCCAGATCGTGGATTCCAGCCTTATCGCCGCGCCGAAGCAGAGGAACACGAAGGAAGAGAAGGACGACATCAAGGCCGGCCGGATCCCGCAAGATTGGCAGGACAAGCCGGCGGAACTACGCCAGAAAGATCGCGACGCGCGCTGGACGGTCAAGTTCACCAAGGCCAAGCCGCAGGCAGATGGCACGATGCCGCCGGTTGAT
>NZ_JBSKBR010000089.1:0-4029 GCF_053714315.1 Mesorhizobium sp. PL10
CGGCGGCCGGCATCGATACCGCCGACGATCTCGAAAACGATCATCGGGCCGCCATAGTCGCCCATGTTCTGCTCGGCGCGACGCCGTTCCAGCATTCCGCCAAAACTCGGATAGGTCACGTCGAGGACGTTCCGATGCTCCTTGAGATATTCAGCGACGCGGCGGGCATTGGAGCAATGTCGCGGCATTCGCAATGGCAGCGTCTCCAGGCCCTGGATGCAGAGAAACGATGCGAATGGTGATGGACAGGGGCCGAAGTCA
Organism: Mesorhizobium sp. PL10; assembly: GCF_053714315.1. Lineage (NCBI taxonomy): Bacteria > Pseudomonadati > Pseudomonadota > Alphaproteobacteria > Hyphomicrobiales > Phyllobacteriaceae > Mesorhizobium > Mesorhizobium sp. PL10. The sequence goes on from NZ_JBSKBR010000089.1 coordinate 262, forward strand.
CGCATGAGCGTATTGCGCATCTTGAGCAGGAACGGGCTGGCTCCATAGGGACCGGGCAGATCACGCGCCGCCTCGAGCCAACGGATATTGCCATGGGAAATATCAGGGCGCGTCATCAACGGAAATCGTTCGGAATAGGCGTCCCAATCAAAGGTGCCGCCATCCACAACAACGCCACCAATGGTGGTGCCGTGGCCGCAGATGTATTTTGACGTGGAGTGCAAGGTCACATGCGCGCCGAGCTCAAGCGGACGTGTGATGAGAGGGGTCATTGTGTTGTCGATGATAAGCGCAATGCCTATTTCATCTGCGATCACGCCGACCTCCGCGATCGGGAAGGGCGTGAGTTTCGGATTGGGCAATGCTTCGGCAAACCAACAACGCGTACGGTCGTCTGAGGCTTCGCGGAAACGTTTAGGATCGCTCGGATCGACGAAACGCGTTTCGATCCCGAGCCTTTGAAAGGTATTAGAAAGCAGATTGATTGTCCCGCCATACAGATGAGCGGAACTCACAATGTTGTCCCCCGCGGCCGCAATATTCAAAATGGCGAGCATAATCGCGGCCTGGCCCGACGACGTCGCCAAAGCCGCGACGCCGCCCTCCAGAGAAGCAACGCGCTGCTCGAATATATCCGTCGTCGGGTTCATCAACCGCGAATAGGTGCGTCCCTCGCTGCGCAGATCAAACACGTCTGACGCGTGGTCAATAGATTCAAAAGCATAGGCGTTCGAGAGATAGATCGGCACCGTCGTCGCGAGCGTTGTCGGATCGTAACGGTAGCTGCCGTGAAGAACCGCCGTCTCGACGTGCAACGCTGACGTCAAAACGGGTTGTGTTGTGGCGGCATTTCTCTGGGTCTTGGTCAAAATTGATTGTCTCCGGAATCTGTTCTTCTCGAGAATTGGCGCTTAGGCCGGCAACGGCGCGCTTTCGATGAAGCGCTTCCGATTCTGGTCCCTGATCAGCTTCAGAATGGAAGGTTCACCATTTGGGCCAGACTGAAATATCCCGCCCGTCTCGGAGCAGTGCGCCGCATATTCGGAATCGCGCATGCGGATGGCGTGCGCCTCGGGTAGTCGCCAGAATGGGGTGGTTGGATCGAGGTGATGATCGAGATGATAGTTGTCGTTGTTGATCCCCGTCAGCCACTTCTCGATGTTCCGGCTTTGACGGTTTCGCGCCATATGCAGGTTGACGTGCTGGTTGTCGATGGAGCTGCAATGCTCGGACATCTCGATGAACCATCCGATGATATGGAACGAGGTGAGATAGGGAACGCCCCAGAGAAGAAGGAATTCCGGGAAGTAGCCGGAGGCCAGACCCGCCGCGGCAATAGACGCCCAGAATGCGTAGAAGCCCCAGCGATCGAATTCATAGCGCCACCCTTCTCCACGCGGAACCCGCGTGGCGCTCTCCTTGCCAGAAAGGGAAGCGACAATCACCTGGTATCTGTTACGTACCAGATACTTCAAATATGCGTAGGTTTTCGATCCGAGTAACGGAAGAATAATTATCTTATAGACAAAAGAACGATCCGTCAGCGGTGTGAATACACCTTCATTTATAAAGAACTCTAGGTCGGGATCGGCGTCGGCTCTGCCAAGGAAGGGGTGATGACTATGGACATGAGACTGCTTGTAGGCAAAGTGGCGCTGAAAGATCGGCCAGGCGGTTGGCCACGTGCCGAGCAGGAAGTTCAGAAAACGATTCTTTGTCAGAACGCCGTGCGCGGAATCGTGCAAAATGGTGGAAATGCCCCTCTGATGCGCGCCGATCATGATTACCGCGAGAGGATAGAACCACCAGCTTACATCAACGACCAGCCACACAAGGGTAGCGATCACCGCATAGTCCTTCACGATGTAAAGTGGGCCATGCCAATTGTCAGTCGCAAGAGCCTTGATGTCACGGGTGATGTATCGATCGAAGCGATGGTGCGTATAGCGATCAGGCGCTTCAATACCATTGTAGAGAGGTTGAGCATGACTGTTCATGAAAATACCTATTGCTTGATATTGAAGCGCTATTCCGCCGCATAGGCCTCGACGAAACGCTCGATAAGATCGGCTTTGACGTTTGGCATAACGATCGCGTGGGCCAGATCGCCATGGCATGCAAGCTGGTATTCGGCCACGAGCCTCTCGGACGGTTTCGGAAACACAACTGTCAACGACCATGGGTTGAGCAGCACCGGGACGCCCGCAGAGCGAAGTGCTTCCGCAAAACCTTCGGCGCGTTTGATGCAGGCCAGGGCGCTCTTGCGGAAACCGGCAACGCCGAGATGCATCAGCCGGTACCAGATCGCAAGAACGGCGTGGCCGTTTCGCGATCCCATCAGGGTTGTATCGTCAGAGCGCAGATAGCTGACGACGGAAGCAACGTGACTGACATGATCACGACGGGCGACGAGAATGCCGCAGGGCATCGGCGTACCGATCATCTTGTGACCTGAGGTCGAAATGCTGTCGATACCATGTCGAAAAGACGGGCGGATGCCGGCGTGTACGTCGTCTGCGAAGGGAAGAACCATTGCATTCAGGGCCCCGTCGACGTGCACGAAGCGGCGGTTCGGATCGATACCGGCCTGGTTCAGAACGCTGATGCAGGAGGCGATATCGTCATGCGCCCCTTTCATGGTCGTTCCACAGGTCAATGCGAGAATGATGCTGCGATGCCGATTTGCGTGAACAACCTCGGCCAGAGGATCTAAGGCGATCGTGCCGGACTCATCAGCCCCGCATGAAAAAGCCTCGATTCGGAGAATTCTTGCCGCCTTTGGAAGCGAGTAGTGCGCCTCTTCTGAGTGTATCAGAACAGGATCATCAAGGGTCTCGCGGGCAAGGTAGATCGCCCATAGATTGCCTTCAGTTCCACTTGCGCCCACTGTTCCCCAGGATCCTTCCGGATCTGCGCAGTCCCAGACCCGCATGGTCCATTCGACCACTTCCCGCTCCAGGTCACAGACTTCTGTCGCGTAGTGAGACCCAGCATATGGATCGCCCAGGTTATTTATCAGGAATTTGTTGAACTGAGATATCGGCCCTGCATCGAAGTCCAAATTGTAGGGATATCCGATGTGCTTAGCTCGCCTATCGGAGAATTTATTACTGAGATACTGAAGTCGTTCACCAATGTCATTCCAGTCAGAAACGGTACTCTCAATCTCGTGTGCACAGGATTTGCTCATGTGATAAACCGCCAAACTTGTTTTCAACCAGAACTACACCATGGAACACTTTTTGTGCTATCGTTATTGTGTACCGTGACACTTTTGGATGCCACATGCTGTTGAAGTCGCCTTGGGTACCTAGGCTCGCCGCAGGCAACGAGCCGATCTATCAACGCCTTGCCATTGCGATCACGGACGACTTAAGCAGTGGCAAAGTCGAACCCAACAAAGCCGAGTTCCACACTTGGGTTCGATGCGGAGCTTTTCGGCACGTTGACCCGTGCTCGCGCTCCACAGCAGACCGAAATCGTCCGACAGCTGCGTCAACATTTCAAATCGCATGTCGATCCAGCTGCTATGAAACCACTTATCGAGAGACACCCATGTTCCGTCCCGCAGCTCGTAACCGCCCTGGCCTAGGCGGCGGGCGGCTTCGGTGAGCTCCGAACCCTGATGGATGCCAACAAGGCTGGTCTCCTGCCCGCTCGCAGCGGTCGCGCTGACCAACATTGCCATTACGAACGGGACGAAACCCGCCGCCAACCGAATGCACTTCTGCAACGCCGTCATTGCAGTCGGCAGCCAAACTCCGGTCG
>NZ_JBSKBR010000090.1:0-3607 GCF_053714315.1 Mesorhizobium sp. PL10
CCCATAACGAGTTCGTCGCCGGCACCACCTACACCGACACCTTCGATGTCGTCAGCGCCGATGGCACACACACTTCGGTCGCTATCGACATCCTCGGCACCGCAGATGCGCCGCCGCGCTTTGCTCCGACGGACATACAACTCACGCCGAACACTACGACGGACAATGTGACATTCAGCTCGTTCCAGTTCACGGGTACACTGTCCGCAACCGATCCAGATCCCGGCAGCTTCGTCTACAGCATAACCTCGCAATCGGACCCTGGACTGTTTTCGATCACCGGCAACACGTTGAGCTCGGGAAACCTCTCGCCGAGCAAGGCGTATTCCATAACCGTGCAATCAACGCAGGTCGGCGATCCGGTCGGGCCTGCTTACCAGTACAGCGAGACGTTCCAAGTCATCACCGGCAGCAACGGCAACGGCGCGGCAGAAACCTTCAATGATCCTAGTAACAACAATGGCGACGATGTCCTCTACGGCAATGGCGGCGCGGATCAGATCTTCGGCCTCGCCGGTAACGACACGCTGTTCGGCCAAGGCGGGAACGACACCCTGAATGGCGGTGACGGCAATGACAGACTCGTCGGTGGTGTCGGCGCCGATACACTCACCGGAGGCCTTGGAACCGACACTTTCTACTACGGGACAAACGTCTCGGATTCCGCGCCGGGTGCCGGCAATTTCGATACCATCACCGACTTTGTGCACGGCACCGACAAGATCGACCTGTCTTCGATCGACGCAAATACAGGAAGTGCCGGCGATCAGGCCTTCCTGTTCGGAGGCATGAATGCAGCCACAGCAGCCAACAGCATCACGTGGTCGGAAGTCGGCGGTAACACCATTGTCCGTGCCGATGTCAACGGCACTACAGGCAGTACCGAATTCCAGATCACGCTGACTGGCATCGGCCTAGGACTGACGGCGAGCGATTTCGTGCTCTGAACCAAAAGGCCGCGCGGACATAAGCGGCTCGCCTCTCGTTGCCGGTTCCTGATTCAGCTTACGAATTAAGGTTTACGGCAGGAATAGGAAGCGACCACGTGGCCGGCTGAAGGATCAGGAGTAGTATCGGCCTGGGCGCGTAGAGGTGGACAGGGGGGCGGTTCTCCGCTGGGGTATTTGAGTATCGACAGAAAATCGCAGATCGTGAAGGACGCCCTGCTGGCGTGCCGCTATTATTTCCTGATCGCGGCGGGCTTCAGCCTGGCGATCAACCTGCTCTATCTCGCCTCGCCGCTCTACATGCTGCAGATCTACGACCGGGTGGTGACCAGCGGTAGCCAGACCACGCTGGTGATGCTGACCCTTGTGTTGCTGGCGGCCTTCCTTTCGCTGGCCGGCCTCGATCTGGTGCGCGCCTGGATTCTGACGCGTGCCAGCGCGCGGCTCGACCGGCTGCTGTCGGCAAGGATCCTCGCCGCGTCGGTCGAATCCCCATCGCCCGGCTCCTCGCCAAGTCAGCCTATCCGCGACTTCGACACGTTCAGGCAGGTCATTACCGGCAGCGGCATCCATGCCCTGTTTGACCTGCCATGGTCACCCATCTACATCGGCATCATCTTCCTGCTGCATCAATGGCTCGGCTTCTTCGCGCTGGGCAGCTCGCTGCTCTTGATCGCCATGGCCGTGCTCAACGAGTATCTCGTGCGTTCACCGCTGAAACAGGCCAACGACCTGGCGACGACCAACTATAACTTTACCGAGATGAGCCTCAGAAACTCGGAAGTCGTTCGCGCCATGGGGATGATCGACGGCCTCATCCGCCGCTGGGGGCGCGACCGTAACCTGGCGCTGCGGCGCCAGGCGGAGGCAAGCGACCGCGCCGCCCTGATGTCCGGCCTCATCCGTTTCCTGCGGCTAACCATGCAGTCGTTGATCCTCGGCCTTGGCGCCTATCTGGTGATCGAGCGGCAGATCACAGGCGGCACCATGTTTGCCGCAAGCCTCTTGCTGGGCCGGGGGCTACAGCCGGTCGAGCAGATCGTCGGCCTTTGGCGCAGCCTGATCCTGGCGAGGGCGGCGTTAGCGCGGGTCGAGAAGCTGGTCGACGGGGGACCGCGGAACGAACGATCATTCAACCTGCCGAAGCCCACTGGCAAGATTTCGGTCGAGCAGGTCAGCTTTGCAATTGCCAGCCAGCAGAAAGTGCTTCTGCGGGACGTATCGTTCAGGCTGGACGCAGGCGAGGCGCTCGGGATCGTTGGTCCTTCCGGCGCCGGCAAATCGACTCTGGCACGTCACCTTGCCGGCGTCACGCAGCCCAGCCGCGGCACCGTCAGGCTGGATGGCGCCGACCTGTCGCAGTGGGGGCACGACGCGCTAGGCGACCACATCGGCTACCTGCCGCAGGACATCGAACTCTTTGCCGATACGGTCGCCGCCAACATCGGCCGCTTCAAAACCAATGTCGACCAGGAAGTGATCGAGGCCGCGCGGCTGGCTGGCGTGCACGAGATGATTATCCGCCTGCCGCAGGGCTACGAGACCCAGATCGGCGAAGGCGGCGCAGTCCTGTCAGGGGGATATCGGCAGCGGATTGCCCTTGCCCGAGCGGTGTTCGGCACACCGAACCTCATCATTCTCGACGAGCCGAGTTCCAATCTCGATGCCGATGGCGACCGCGCGCTGAGCGACTGCGCGATTGAGTTGAAGCGCCGCGGCAGCACGGTAATCATCGTCTCGCACCGGCCCTCGACCCTGGCGAATGTCGACAAGATCCTTCTGTTGCGCGACGGCGCCGTCGAGGCCTTCGGGATGAGGAACGAGATCGTGGCGCTGCTCAACCAGCGCGCGGCACCAATGGCGGTAGCAACCCAATGAGCTGTGGCCGGAGAGATCGATGAGCGACGTCGCCCTCACCTACCGGAGCCTGCCCGGCGAAACCGATATCCAGGTCCCGGATTCGATCCGCGCGCCGGCCTATATCGGCCTGCTGATCATCGTTGCCTTTTTCGGTATTTTCGGCGGCTGGGCAGCCTTTGCCCCGCTGAACGGCGCAGTGCTCGCCGACGCCATCGTCAAGGTGGAAGGCAATCGAAAGAGCGTACAGCATTTTGACGGCGGTACGGTTAAGGAGATCCGCGTCAAGGATGGCGACGTCGTCAGGAAGGGCGACATCATGCTGAAGCTGGACGACACCAGAATCCGGTCCGAGTTCAATCTCTATGCCCAGCAATATGCGCTTTTGCGCGCAACCGACGCCAGGATCCGGGCCGAACTGGACGGCAGCGTGGCTGTTGCCTTTCCCAAGGACATCCTCAAGGAGCATGAGGAGTATCTTAGGGATGCAATGGCAAACCAGATCGCCGATCTGGAAAGCCAGCGTGCCTCAATGGCCGGCGCCACGCAGATCCTCGAGCGGCGTATTGCCGAGCTCGACGAGCAGATCCAGGGCAAGCAGTCTCGGGTCGAATCCTACCTGGCACAGCTGCAATCGACGATTGACGAGAAGGCCAGCCTGTCGAAGCTGCTCAAGGCCGGATTGACGACCCGCCCGCGCATCCTGGAACTGGAACGGTCCGCCTCGGATCTGCAGGGTTTGATCGACGAGAACCTCGGCGCAATTGGCGGCAGCCAACAGAGCAAAGCCGAACTCGAGAGCC
>NZ_JBSKBR010000091.1:0-3569 GCF_053714315.1 Mesorhizobium sp. PL10
TCGTTGGAATATTGGCTGTCGGATCGTCGGCCCGGCGCCACGCTCCGAGCAGCCGCTCCAGGTTCGAACGGCTGCCGGTGTATCCTCGAAGCTTGACATCATGGAACAGGTGCCGTCCGCACCGATTTCCGTCCTTCCAGCATTGAGCCAAGAACTTCTCGAAGTACCACGGCGATGTTGGGTCGAACGGCCGTCTGCGCCGATCCGGTGGTGTCTCGAACTTAAGCCATTTCGACACGGTACGCCGTTTGTAACCGGTTCGCCGCTCGATCTCGCAATATGTCAGCCCTTCGTCTCGAAGCGCGTGGATGGTCGCGAACACTTCGTCTCGGGATTGTCGATGCGCGATACGCGCATGACGCCGATGCGCTGCAGCATCGACGTTTTCCTTCTCAGACAGAATGGACCTCCCGTTTGAGCGCCCTGACAGGTTCATCTGCTCCTCGACCGCCAAACGAAAGTTAGCACAAGATGGAACCGGTCAGCGACTTGGATCGCCTGTGGAGCGCCCTCGCGAATCGCCTGCGCGTAGAGCCCGCAACGGTCTCGGCTCACGACTCCGATGGAAGGGTTCTTTCGCAACCAGTTTGCGGCGCTTTCGACACTCCGGTCTTCCAGAATGTCGACGACAGACCGACGCTCAAGATCGACAATGATCGTTCCGTAGCGCCACGACTTGCGCCAACTCCAATCATCGAGGCCAATGACCTTGGCCGGTGGCGCTGAACCTGCAGCGCCGCGTTTCAGATGACGCAAGATTGTATCGTCACTCATCGGCATGCCGAAACGACGCATCAACCGCTCGGCGGGTCTTCCGCCAGTCGCATGACCCAAGTGTCTGGCAATCTGAACAGCCCTTGTTGTCCTACGGGCGTGAGGAACCGCTATCGCCCGATCCTCATCAGAGAATGTGTTACGTTTGCAGTGCTGGAATGTGCATCGCCAGCGGCCGACGCGAAGTTCTACGGTCACGGCCTGGCCGTGAGCTGGGTAGTCCATAAGCCGTCTGTGACGCCAACCATGACGCCGGCGAGACTGGTGCCCGCAATCAGGGCAGACGCCGACCTCCGGCATCGAAGCGTATACGTTCCAGCCATCGCTAGCCGTTCGGGCAACACGCTGAACCTTTACGCCCTTGCCTGGAGCCCAGTGCTGCTTCGAATGCATGATGATCCCCGTAAGTTGTGGAACTCACACACTAGTGGCGCCACACACTTTGAGGCAGAGCCCATTTAAGCGCAGCGCGACACTCACCATCGTATGGCGAGTGGCTGGAGGGCCGGATGTGCCGTGGTCCAACGGGGCGGCAACCATCTGAATGTTGGCATGAGCGCATTGTGGCACCCAGACGAGACCTTCTTCGATCTGCATACGCGACAAGGAAGTAGCCAACGCGATGCTGGCGTACATCGCTGAAACGCAAGTCGCCGACGCCATGTCTCCGAGAAGGTGAAGACGCAAAAGCAGATCGTGCGTATCTTGTCCGAAGGCACAACGGGGGCTGGAAGCTAGCCGCCTCGATGGCGGTTCCGGTCCGCGCCCATGGCGATCGTGGCGGCCTTCCGGACCGCTGACCAGTGGGCCGAGGCCGCGCCGCTGTTTGCGCCGCCAACCGCTGAATGAGCGGACAGGGCAGGGCAGCGGGGATTCCGCCGCCGGTCCCGCGGCCTGTCGCCGAGTTGAATGTGCGGTATTCGCCAGCAGCGAGTGCTGGGAATTCGGCAAAGCGCGGCGCAAGAGGCCACCAGGAAACCTGCGCGTTTGCCGGCGCTGCCGCGATTGGCACGGAGCTTGCCGCGACGCTGGCGCAACGTTCGACCGGAGCGCAGCGACGGGAGATGCCCGGGAGGGAGGAGCCCACCTGATCCGGTCAGGAGACCGTAAGTTGATTATGATCTGCAAAACGCAGCGCAGTCCCGCGCTCCGCAAGCCCTCTTTGCTGCCCTGCTGTTCACTGTTAATTGGAGCCTGACCCATGCCTGAACCAAGAGCCGGCCATATCGCTCTTTTAATCTTAGCCCTGCTTCTTACCGGGCTCGCAGTGCAATCTCATCCGCCTGGTATAGGCCACCTTCGCGAAAACCGTCGCCTGCTCGAGGCGGATTGGCGGAAGCTCATTCCGGAGCGGCGCGACGCACTCTTCAACGATCCCTCTGCGCCAACTGCTGGCAACCCGAATGGCGACGTCCCTCTGGTGATGTTTTTGGACTACAACTGTCCGCACTGCCGGGCGGGAGACCCTATCATCCAGCAAGCCCTCAAGAACGATCCCAAGCTGAAGGTTGTCTACAAAGAGTTTCCGGGCAAGGCACCGGGTTCCAAATTCGCCGCAGTGGCGGCGCTCGCGTCCCGCAAACAGGGAAAATATGAGCCGTTTCATCACGCCCTTATGGCTGCTCGGGGCCAGGTCAGCGAATTTTCAATTTTGACTATCGCACGACAGGTGGGCCTCGACGTTGAGAAGCTCAAGCGGGACATGGAAGATCCCGCCATCGAAGACACCCTCAAGCGCAATCGCACGCTCGCTACGGATCTGTACATCACCGGCACGCCGGCCTTGGTTCTCGGCGACGAAGTGATCGAAGGGGTGCCGCAGATTCCCACGCTGGAACGCTTAATCGCCAAAGCGCGGCAAAGCTAAGCGTCGATACCGTGCCGGATCACCACTTCGCCATTTTTTGACACAGTGGTGACGGCCGGTGCAATCCCGTTCTGTGGACATGAGTGCTCTCGCGCCGGGCAAGATATGGCCCGGCAACGCAGTAGCGGGCGCACCACGCCGTTCCATCGGCAGCGTGCAACCCGCATTCAGCGGCGCTTTCCTCAACCTCGTCGAACGGGATCGCACAGCTCGGGCGCGGTACCCAGCCATAGCGCTCGGCTACCTCGCTGGTGTCATGCGGCTTGGGGAGCATGAAAAAGTTGGGGGTGCCGTCCGCCATGGGTTAGCGTGGGCGCCATGTCTGACGATGGCGCATCTGGTGTTTACCGGTTGGAAGTGAGCTTGCGACGAATCTCGCCGATGATCTGGCGCAGGCTGCTGGTCTCGGAAGAAATGACGCTCTTCGGTCTGCACCGAACAATCCAGATCGCCTTCGGCTGGGAGGATTATCATCTGCACGCTTTCAAGCTGCACGGCAGGCATTATGGCACAACGCGGACAGACGAGCGCCACCGTGACGGGGTAGGTAAGGAGGTCACGCTCACGGATCTTCAGCTGCGCGTGCGCCAGCGCATTCGATACGAGTATGATTTCGGCGATCTGTGGGAACACGAGATCCGTGTTGAGGCCAAGCTTGAGCGAGAGGCCGGCAAGGTCTACCCGATCTGCATCGCTGGCGCGCGTGCCGGCCCGCCCGAAGATATTGGTGGCCCAAGAGGCTATGACGTGCTCCTCCACCGGTTCCGCTTCGGCGACATCGATGCGCTGCTTCGTCGAGATGAAGAATATTTCGACGAGGAGCTCGAGGACGATGATCCACTGCGCGCCTTCGAACCCGAGCGCTTCAGCCGGCGCGAGGTGAATGCGGCTCTGAAACGCGAACTTTCAAGGTTCACAAGGGGCTGAC
>NZ_JBSKBR010000092.1:0-3521 GCF_053714315.1 Mesorhizobium sp. PL10
CAACGGCGACCAGAGCGCCGCCTCAGGCCGTCGAAAGCTCACCGCCGTGCATCAAGCGGGCCTAGATGCCGTTGTCTAATCGCACACATCCTCGATCAGCCCTTTTTTGACATTATTCAATCGACAGCCGTTGAGTTGTTGGACCAAACGATACGTTGAGATGCGGAATGTGGTGCGAAGCGCTGTTTCTTGATGCGTCGCTGATTGACGTTTGCCGGGAGCACGGTTGTCTGCGCGGTCGATACTTGATCGCCGCATGATGGGTCTTCGCGGTAGGGACCTTCCAGTGTAATGGACGCAGTGCGAACGTGGTAGACGTTCACCTGCAACAGCATCGGAATGATCCGACCTACGTCCCGGCATATGTGGACGGCTCCCTCCTTGCAAGATGTCGAGCAGTGATTTTGATCGGATCGCTTGCGTGCATATGTCCGGCCTGTTATCGCGCTCGCATACGAACGCTGGCCAAGATGGGTTCCGCGACGCGTGTTCCAAACAGGGACGCGACCTACGAAGGCCACTGCCGGGAACGGAGTATCACGCGTCCTGGATCGATCGATCACGCCATCTGCTCTTTTCTTGCAAGTTCACGCATCAGATCAGCGCGGTAAGCTGATGAACTGTGCTCACCGTTACTGACTGATCCCTTATGCCGCACAAGCCGACGGCACCGTATCTTTTCGATAGGCTTCGCCAGTCACCATCATTTTCCAGGCGATGCGGGCAATTTTGTTGGCCAGTGCCACTGCGGCCAGTTTGGGCGACTTACGCTTGAGCAACTCAAGAAGCCAAGGTGAAGTATTCCTGCCGTGCCCCTCCCGCACCCGTCTAAGAAGTGAAGTGGCGCCCAGCACCAGCGTGCTTCGTAACGCTTCATCGCCGGCGCGTGTGATGACGCCGAGCCGGACCTTTCCGGCCGTGGAATGATCCTTGGGGGTCAGACCGATCCAGGCCGAGAAGTGTCGTCCGGATTTGAACATTTCGGGCCCAGGCGTTTTCATCATCAGCAGTGACGCACCTATCGGGCCGACACCAGGTATCTGCGCTAGACGGCGGCTGCACTTGTTGGCGCGATGCCAAGTCATTAATTTCGCCTCGATGTCGTCCAATTCTTCTTGCAACTGCTGATATTCCTTGGCGTGGGTCGCGAAAAGATCCCGCGCGAGGGCCGGTAAAGTCTCATCAGCCGCGATGCGATCGAGCAGAAGCTCCACCTTGCACATGCCTTTGGCGGCAGTCAGCCCAAACTCGGCCGCATAACCGCGGATCGAGTTGGCAAGCTGTGTCTTATTGCGGACCAACCGATCGCGCATACCGATCAGCATCAGCGATGCCTGCTGTTCTGCGCTCTTTGAGGGGACAAAGCGCATCGTCGGGCGGCTCATAGCTTCGCATAGGGCATCAGCATCAGCTGCGTCGTTCTTGCCGCGTTTCACATATGGCTTTACCAATTGGGCTGCGATTAGCTTCACTTCGTGCCCGAACGTGCTCAGTAAACGTGCCCAATGATGGGAGCCGCCACAGGCTTCGATTGCAACCACTGTCGCGGGCAATTTCCTGAAAAACTCCAACATCTCTTTGCGGCGCAATTTCTTGCGCAGCACCGGTTGCTCAGCTGTGTTCACACCATGCAGTTGAAAGACATGCTTTGATGTATCCATACCTATGCGGATGATCTGTTCCACGGACGGCCTCCTTCGCTTGATATCAACAACGACCTCAATTTGGCACATTCGTGCCGTTGGGAGCCGTCCACACCAACAGGGACGTTTCAGTGCATCCGGTGAAGCGGACGCAATTCAGAACGGCAAGCGACCTACGTTATCGCAACTTACTCCCACGGCCTCAGGCGACAACGCTGGCGGACCTGTCAAAGATTTCGCCGGTTGTCAGCATTCTGTGCATTATGACGGATAGCTTGCGCGCCACAGCGACTGCCGCTCGTTTGAAGCCGACCCTTTCTCGGAGTTTCAATCCCCAGGTGCGAAGCGAGCTGTCAGCTCGGGCCCGGGTCAGGATCACCGTCGCGGCCTCATAAAGGAGGCCCCGCAAATGACTATCTCCGCGCCGAGAGATGTGGCCGTCATAGTCAACTTCGCCGGACTGATAGCGTCTTGTCGTCAGCCCTAGCCATGCCCCCACAGATCGGGAGGTTCGGAAGTTTTTCGGGTTCTCGATCGCCGCAACAAAGGAGGCGGAAGTGACGGCACCGATTCCGGGAAAGGACATTAGCACCTGACATGCATCGCTCTGCCTTGTCGCCGCGACGAGCTGACGATCGAGTTGTGCAGCGCGGCCCCGGATACTACGCCAAGCCTCACGCAAGGGCAGGATGATCGGTTCCAGGCAAAGCATTGTTGCCCAGCAGGTTGCGTACATTCGTTTCAAATACCAGGCCGCCGCCTTTGGGCACCACCAGTCCAAACGTCTTCAAGTCGAGCGCGGCCTTGGCATGACGGGCATCGATACAGATCGCTGGAAACCCCATTGCCGTTAAGGCATGGTAGAACCACACCGACAAGGAACCGGTCTCGAACACCACCCGTTTTGCTGCTGGTGCCTGCTTGCGGATAACATCGGCGAGCAGGCTCGGGTCAGAAGGCATTTGCCACGCCAAATCCTCTTGCCGTTACGTCGCACAAAAATCGCCGTCTCTTCTGTGGTTGCCGCCCTTGGCGCAAGAAGTTTCTAACCCAAATACGCGAGTGATCGAGTGCGGTCTTCTGTCAGGCCTTTAAATGCGGCATGTCAAAAGCCGCTGGCCGGTATGGTGATCTGCGGATCAGGTCCAAATCTTTCAAACGAGCTCAGATGCTCAAGAGACAGCACTGGTGTTCCTGATCCGGATCTGTTCGATCATTTTGCCCATTCGGGTCGTCGCCTTCTTACTCCCTCGCTATCCGACGCCAAGCGGCAGTGGCATATCGATCATGCTACAGCTGCCCGTGTCGGAACTCGATAATCCTCATTTTTTGTAAGCATGGCCCAAATCGTACGCGCCATTTTGTTGGCCAATGCTATCGCTACAAGCATTCTTGGCCTTCGCGCGGCCATACGCGCGAGCCATGAGCCTTCGGTGATCGATTTGCGGGTCAGCCAGGTCGGGCGCGACATCGCGCCAATGATTAGCAGTCGGCGGATATCAGCTTGGCCCGCCTTAGAAATGCGTCCGAGCCGCTCTTTTCCACCGGAGGAGAATTGGCGCGGAACAAGCCCTAGCCATGCGGCAAAGTCGCGCCCGCACCGAAAGCTCTCTATGGGCGGGGCAAAGGCCTCAACAGCCAGGGCGGTCAACGGGCCGACACCTGGAATTGTTTGTAGGCGCCGCGCCGTGTCGGCTTCAGCCGACAGCGCCTTGATCTTCACTGTTCGCGCATCGATGCGGACCGTCTTCTCGGCAATCTGGTCCATCAGGTCGCGGCACTCCTCGCGCATCAAATCTGGCAAGTCGCTATTTGGGTCAGGGGAATCGGGTGAGTTAATTTTCACGAGATGAGGCTGACGAGAAAGTCCTCGTTCCA
>NZ_JBSKBR010000093.1:0-3296 GCF_053714315.1 Mesorhizobium sp. PL10
GCCGCCGTCCGGTTCAGCTCCTCCAGCAGATAGGTGCGTTCATCGGCCGGCAGGATGTCGAGCTCCCGTACCGGCGTGTCGGGCGCCTGTTCCAGCGCCTCGACCAGTTGCTCGAGCACATGCTGCATGTAGCCGCAGACCCGGTCCGCGGAGATTGGCTCGGTCACCTGCGCCGTCAGGCCAAGCGCCTGGCCATAATCCTCCACCGACAGCGTCAGCGGATAGTTGGTGCGCTCCTCGCCACCCAGCCATTCCATGCCGGACAGACCATCATCCGTCCCGGAGCCGGCCATCGCCCCGGAGCCCGCCATGGCCGCCGGCGCGGTGTGACGGTAGTTCAACAACGCACCGAACAACGGCGCCGGCGCGGCAACGCCGCTGCAGCGTTGCGCCAGCGCCAGGGAAGCATGCTCATGCGCCAGCAGCTCGGAAAGCTGCGCATGGGTGGTGCGCACGCTCGCCTCGACCGCGGTGCCGTCAAGGTCAAGCCGCACAGGCAAGGTGTTGATGAACAGGCCCATGGCCCGGTCGGCGCCCGCCCCCGCATGCATGCGGCCAAACAGCACCGTGCCGAACACCACCTGCTCGCGCCCGCTGCTGCGCGCCACCACCTGACCCCAGGCCAGATGGCACAGACTGGCCAGGCTCACCCCCAGCCGCCGCGCCTGGGCCCGCAGCCGGTCGTTGAGCGCCCGCGGCAGCATCCGATGCGCCTCGCCAACCCCGCTGCCGTCGCCATGGACCTCGCTCAGCCCGAACGGCAGGCTCGGCTCGTCGATGTCGGCCAGCAGCGCCCGGAAGAACTCTTCATGCGCCTTGGCATTGACCCCCAGCCGAGCCTGCGCCACCAGATTGCGGAACGGCTGGGGGGAGCCCAGCTCATGCGCGCGTCCCTCCAGCATCGCCCGCACCTCGGCATGCATCAGCTTTAGCGTGGTGTGATCCCCGATCACATGATGCAGCAGTTCCAAAAGCAGCCAGCGTCCGCTGCCCGGCTCGCGCGCGATCACGAACCGCAACAGCGGCGCCCGGCCAAGATCGATGCGATAGTGATGCGGATCGAACCGACGCTTCAGTTGCTCATGAGCGGGACCGTCGTCTTCATCCAGCTCGACCTCGCTCACCTCCAGCGGCGCGCGACGCCACACCACCTGGGCCGGGTTCGACAGCCCCTCCCAGACAAAGGCCGTGCGCAGCATGTCGTGCCGATCCACCACCTGCTGGACCGCACCAAGATAGCGCTCCAGCAGTCCACGCTCGGCGAACGCCATCTGCGACACCAGCAGATAAGGATCGCCCCGGGTCGCCAGCAGATGATGGAACAGGATGCCGTCCTGCAGCGGCGACAGGCCATAGATGTCCTGGATGTTGCCGAGGCCACCCGGCACCGTGGCGACGACCCGGTCGATCTCTTGCTGGGACAGCTCGATCAGCGGCAGCATCTCTGGCGTGATCGCCGTGCTGTCCTCGTCGATCAGGTTGGCGGGCACCGCCATGTCGTGATGGCTGCCAAGGCTGGCGGCGAGATCGCAAAGCACCGGCCTGGCGAACAGAGTGTGCACCTCCACCCCAAGCGACAGCCGCCGCAGCCGCTCCATCAATTGCACCGCCAGCAGCGAGTGGCCGCCGAGTTCGAAGAAGTGGTCGTGGCGGCCGATCCGCTCCAGCCCCAGAAGCTCGGCCCAGATCGCGGCCAGGGCCGTCTCGACCTCGCCTTGCGGCGGCTCATAGGTCCGCCGCGCATAGGCGTCGTCGTCGGGGACCGGCAACGCCTTGCGGTCGAGCTTGCCGTTGGCGGTCAGCGGCAGCGCCGCCAGTCGCACGAAGGCCGACGGCACCATGTAGTCGGGCAGCCGCGCGCCAAGATGCGCGCGCAAGGCGCCGGCAAGCGCGCCTGGATCTGCGCCCTTGGCCCCGGCTTCGCCCCGGGCTCCCGCTTTGTCCTGGGCTCCGGCCTCAGGCGCGCACACCACATAGGCGACAAGGTGCTTGTCGCCGGCGCGGTCCTCTTGCGCCACCACCACCGCCTCGCGCACCCACTCATGCTCGGCAAGCCGCGCCGCGATCTCGCCCGGCTCGATGCGGAAGCCGCGGATCTTCACCTGGTCGTCGTTGCGGCCCAAGAACTCCAGATTGCCGTCCGGCAGGTAGCGCGCCAGATCGCCGGTGCGGTACAGCCGGTCGCCGTCTACAAAAGGACTGGCGATGAAGCGCTCGGCCGTCAGCTCGGGCCGGTTCAGGTAGCCGCGCGCAACGCCTGCCCCGCCGATGTAAAGCTCGCCGACCGCCCCCAACGGCACCGGCGCGCCATCACCGTCCAGAAGATACACTCGAAGATCGGGGATGCGCCCTCCAATCGGACTTCCCGGCGCGGAAGTGTCGGACTGGCTAAGAGGCCGATAGGTTGCATGCACGGTTATTTCCGTGATTCCGTACATGTTGATCAGTTGTGGGGTGGAATCCGGATGCCTTTCATACCACGGCTTTAGTATCGGCGGCTCCAGGGCCTCTCCACCAAAAATCACATAGCGAAGACGGTTGCGGACACCGCTCTGGCAGTCCGCATCGATGAACGTTCTGAACGACGAGGGGGTCTGGTTCAGAACCGTCACGCCCGACTTGCAGATTAGATCATGGAAGTCAGGAGCAGAGCGAGCGGTATCGGCCGGCACGAGAATCAAACGCCCGCCGTAGCGCAGCGCACCCCACAGCTCCCACACTGAGAAGTCGAATGAGAAGGAATGGAACAGGCACCATATGTCGTGTTCGGTGAAGCCACACCAATTTTGGGTCGCGTCGAACAGACGTACAATCTGCGCATGCTCGACCATGACGCCCTTTGGCGTTCCGGTGGAACCGGAGGTGTAGATGATATAGGCGAGATGGCGCGCGGTGAGGCCGAGCGCGCGCGGGTCTGGATTCGTCGCCGGCAGCCCGGCCCAGGGGGGTGCCGCGGTGTCGAGGTCGACCACGCCGACGTGGCCAAGAGCCTGCGCGCCAAGCGCTTGGCGCCCCGCCGCATCGCAAAGCATGAGCCGCGGTGCGGCATCCTCGAGTACCTGGTTGAGCCGGGCCCTGGGATAGGCCGGGTCCAGCGGCACATAGGCGCCGCCCGCCTTCAGGATCGCCAGAACACCCACCACCATGGCCGAGCTGCGCTCCAGGCAGATCGCCACCGGCTGGTCCGGCTTGACCCCCAGTGCGATCAGGTGATGCGCCAGCCGGTTGGCGCGCCGATTGAGCTCGCCATAGCTCAGGCGCTCGTCCTCATGGACGAGGGCGACGGCTTCGGGTGC
>NZ_JBSKBR010000094.1:0-3274 GCF_053714315.1 Mesorhizobium sp. PL10
GGCTGTTACAAGGACAAAGGTGCCTACCACCTTTATCTGCTGGCAACCGAGGCGCCGATCGTGTCGACGACGATGTGGCGCTTGCGGCCCATGATCTTCTTGCCAGCGTCGAAGCCTCGTATTCCGCCGCTTTCGGTGGTCTTGACCGTCTGGCTGTCGATGACGCCGGCAGACGGGCTTGCTTCCCGGCCTTCGCGTTCGCGCCCCGCCATGACGAGTTCATTGTTGATGGTGCGCAGCAGTCCTTCGTCACGCCAGCGCCAGAAGTATTTCTGCACCGTCGAGAACGGTGGGAAGTCCTTCGGCAGAAGCCGCCACGCGCCGCCCGACGAAGCTATATACAGAAGCGCGTTCACGACTTCGCGCAGATCCGTCTTGCGCGGACGGCCGATCCGGTTCGGCGAAGGCATCAAACGCGCGATCAGCGCCCATTCAGCATCCGTGAGATCGCTTGCGTAACGGGCGCAGCGCCGCACATATTGCGGGCGAGTGGTTTCGGTCCAGGGCATCATGATCTCCGTCGAATCTCAGCAATCCGACAGAATCACAACCCGCTGAAATCACTCACCTCTTTTTGGAACGGACACTTAAAGGCTGACGTGGAGGTTATCTCCTACCAAGACTTTCTTTGCGACGACACAACATGCAAGACCGAGATCGACGGAAAATTTCTTTACCGAGACAGCGGTCACCTTTCCTATGAAGGATCAGAGATCGTCGCTCGCCAGACAAGACTTGTCGAGAGGCTGATGAGAGCGGCTCGCTAGTCTTACTGAGTCAGAAAGTCGCGGCTGTGGGGGGATTCGCGCTGGTCGCGGATTTGTTAGGGTGCGGCTTGGTGATCAGGGAAGAGCCCCGCCATGCCCGACTGGACAGCCGAGAGTGAAGCCGCGTTCGACGCCTATGTCGATGCTTTGATCGGGGTGATCGGCCACGCCGACCGAGCTGAGCCGCTGAAGGACTATTGCCTCGGACTTCTGATGCCGATTGAGCGCAAGAGCGTGGAGCCGTTGGCAGCCGTCACGGCGCCGTCGCGGGTGTCGGCCATGCGCGGCCTCATACCGACTTCGCTTGGGTAGAGGATGGGTGACGCCTGCCGCAGATTGTAGCCGCAGGCCACGAGCACGCCGGAGCGTCCCTTTAACACGGCAAAGGGCCCTCTCGACCGCCACTCGGGCCAGCTTGTCCTTGGCCGTCGAAACGAGGCAAAAAAGAAGGTTCATTCCTCGTTCTCCCGATAGGTTGGCGATTGGCGCCGACGTTCCTGGCAGCTGTCGAAATGATTAGCCTTTTGTGCAGATCTCCCAGCGCTGCTAAACCGCCACATCAGCAAGAGAACGCTTCCAAAATAACCTACCTGGAGAAGCACCGCAGAAGTGAGCGCCGTGCCGATGACCACTCGGATGGAACGCGAGACGAAATAGACAGCTAGAGCGTTGGAGGACACGACCAACGCCATGACATGGCAGAACATTCTGAGGGGCACTGAAGTTCTCCTGATTTATCCGGTAGCAGAGCGCTAGCCGACCGAGAAATCGCTGTGAGGGTGCTGGGCTTGTGTGAGTCACCGAGCGGTTTCGGGCGAAAGAAATTAACGCCCTTGTTTCCTATCGCAGAGTGCTAACCAGATGAGCGGCGGCGAAGGCAATCGACCTGGCAGATTCGATTAGCTACCCGTCCGGGGGCCCGTCGTTCACTTCAAGGACATAACCGATCCCCCGGGCCGTCTTGATCGTTATCGTCGCGCGAGCTTGGCCCAAAATCCCGCGCAAGCGATAGATCCCGACTTCAAGCGCATTGCTGGAGACTTCGTCGTCGAAGGCGTAGAGGCTGTCCACCAGGAGCTCGCGCGGACACGTGCGACCCGCGCGGTTGAGCAGATGCTCAAGAATGCTTAGTTCGCGGCGCGGGATCTTTAGCGGCTGTCCAGCAACGGAAACCTGGCGGCCAATTGGATCGAATGTGAGATTGCCAAACGTGACAATGGGGTCGGCCACCTGCGTCGACCGCCGCAGAACGGCCCTTATTCGGGCAATGAGCTCATCCGTCGAGACCGGTCTACGCAAGAAGTCATCCGCGCCCCCGTTGAAAATCGAGATTCGCGTCTCGAGATCATCGAGGCTGCTCATTATGATAGCGGGAACCGAATGCCCCTGGCGCCTCAGTTGCCTTAGCCAATCCAACCCATCTCCATCCGGCAGGGCTAACTCGATCAGGAGAATTTCATAGCGTGCAACACCAAATGCAAGCGACGCGTCAGCGACAGTAGGCATCACATCAACGGTGAAACCGCGGTCCAAGAGCGCTCGTTGCATCACCTGGGTGAGCTTTGAATGGTGATCCACGAGTAGCGTTCGCATTTCGTGTCCTATCGGGAGGTCGCACGGGCAGCGTTGCTGGGCGCTGCTGACGGGTGGAGCATCCTTTGTACGGAAGGTATGCGCTCTCGGCGCACCTTTGCCGGCAAGCCACCCGATCGGTGAATTGCGGGCATTCGCAGCCTCATGCCGGCTTGGCCTGCGCCTAGACTCTCACCCGCTCCAGGTTGCAGCCGCAGGCCACGTCCACGCTGGCGGCCAAGTCGATGAAGCGCAGGCCGCGTAGGCCGGGGCGTATCTTGGACTTGGCAGGAGCCGCTGGACCACCCATGGTGGGCAGGCCAAAGAACTTTGCCGCCATGTTCTCTCCAACTGGGTTCGCTTGAGCTAAAACTGCTATGCACGAATCCTTCCAAAGGTCGTGTTCCAAAGAGAACCGTCCTAATTTCTAGCGCCTGCTCCGTCGTAGAAACGAAGCAACCCGCACCCCGACGCGACGACATCCGAAGGTTCATTCCGCGCCCTCACGGCAGGGTGCCAACTGGCGCCGAACTTCCTGGTCGCCATCGAAATGCTTGGCCTTTTGTGCAGTGCTGCCCGGACGGGCAGACTGCCAGATCAGAAAGAGCACGCTTGCGAAATAGCCGGCCTGGAGAAAGAGCGCACAAGTGAGCGTCTTGACGATTGCCGATCCAATGGAATGCGAGGTGAGATAGACAGCTGCAGCATTGATGGACAGGACCAACGCCATGATGTGGCAAAACATTCTGAGTGGCACCGGCGTTCTCCTGTTTGTCAGGCAGATCAAGCTGCGGCGCTGTCGGCCGCAAGATGGGTCTGGCAGCTCTTCGGACAGACGCGAGCGCAGGCTCCGCAGCCGATGCAGCGGCCGGCATGGTCGACGACCATGATCATGCGATTGAGCTCGCCATCGAAGTCGTCCTCGTCATCGCAGA
>NZ_JBSKBR010000095.1:0-3096 GCF_053714315.1 Mesorhizobium sp. PL10
GTCCGCGCCGCACCGCCTTACCGTGCAGGATCATCATTTCGAGCGTGACGCCAACAGTGGACGACATGCCGTGCAACACCATGCCGACGCTGTCGCCGACCAGCACCACGTCGCAATGACCGTCGACAAGCTTGGCGCCAGGCGTAGTATAGGCCGTCAAGCAAACAAGGGGCGACTTGCCCTTCCGCGCCGCGATTTCCGGGACGGTCAATGCCTTCGAACCTGCGGTTGCGCTCACCAGGTTTCTCCTTCCCCTGCGTCAGAGGATGGAAGCATGTGCCACATTTTTGTGCAGTTGCGAAGCGGGAATTTGCAGCGCACAATCATTTGCCGACGCCATTCTTGGAGTTTGGCGGGACAGCAATTCTCAGTTCCGCAAGCGTCTCCCTGGCCGCTGACCCCTCAGTCGCTGCATCCGTCCAGTCAGCAACGGTCAAGCGGGCCACCAAGACATTCGCCCGCGCACTTCTCATTGACATTGGCA
Organism: Mesorhizobium sp. PL10; assembly: GCF_053714315.1. Classification (NCBI taxonomy): domain Bacteria; kingdom Pseudomonadati; phylum Pseudomonadota; class Alphaproteobacteria; order Hyphomicrobiales; family Phyllobacteriaceae; genus Mesorhizobium; species Mesorhizobium sp. PL10. The sequence continues at coordinate 485 of NZ_JBSKBR010000095.1, forward strand.
CAACACTGTTTATTCGTTGCGCCTCGAAGCGGACGGCGCTTTCTGTCCGCTTGGTGGATGGCGCTCATTCGTGCGTGATTTGCAAAGCGTCTATCGGCACGTGAGCCGATCCGGTCGCAGCCTACCCGGTAAAAACAAGGAAGCTTGGTGAAAACTATCGTTGTCTGTTCCGGCGGATTGGATTCCGTCACGCTCGCCTACAAGGTCGCAGCCGAAAGAGCCCTCACCCGCCTCGTGTCGTTTGACTACGGTCAGCGCCATAAAAAGGAGCTGGACTTCGCGCGCAGCTGCGCCGTGCGCCTCGGCGTGCCGCACGACGTCGTCGATATCACCGCGGTCGGCCGCCTGCTAACCGGGTCGGCGCTGACCAGCGGCGGCCCGGTCCCCGAGGGGCACTATGCCGAAGACAGCATGCGCGTCACCGTCGTACACAATCGCAACGCAGTCATGCTGGCGGTCGCCTTTGGTGTAGCCGCGGCGGAACAGGCCGATGCCGTGGCGGCAGCGGTCCACGGCGGGGATCATTTCATCTACCCGGACTGCCGCCCGGCTTTTGTCGAAGCCTTCGAGGCCATGCAGCGCCACGCGCTGGACGGACTGGCGAGGATCGCCCTTTACGCGCCGTTCTTGCAAGTGAGCAAAGCCGACATTGTCAGTGAAGGCGCACGACTAGGCGTGCCTTTTGCGGAAACCTGGTCGTGTTACCAGGGCGGCGCTCATCATTGCGGTCGTTGCGGCACCTGCGTCGAGCGGCGCGAGGCCTTTCACCTCGCTGCTCAAAACGATCCAACATCTTACGAAGACCCCGATTACTGGATCGAAGCTTGCCAGGAATACCAGGCAACGCAACGGCAATAGAACGCGCAGTCATGTATACCATCGCCAAACGGTTTGCCTTTTCGGCCTCACATGTGATCGGCGGACTGCCGGCGGAGCATCCTTGCGCGCGGCTGCACGGCCACAACTACGAAGTCGAGGTCGTGTTGCAGTCGGCCGAGCTTGATCCGGTCGGCTTTGTCCGCGATTACCGCGAACTTTCGGAGCTCAAGGCGCTCATCGACAACACCTTGGATCATCGCCACCTCAACGAAGCCCTCGGACATGACCGGACGACTAGCGAGGTCATTGCCAAGTGGCTCTTCGACTGGTGCAGTGAGCGCTGGCCAGAAGTCGCGGCCGTGCGCATCAGCGAGACCCCGAAAACGTGGGCGGAATACCGTCCATGAAGGGGAGTATCCGCATCAGCGAGATCTTCGGCCCGACGGTCCAGGGAGAAGGTCCGTTGATCGGCCGCCCAACTGTATTCGTCCGCACCGGCGGTTGCGATTACCGCTGCAGCTGGTGCGATACCCTTTATGCGGTGCTGCCCGAGTTCCGCGAAGACTGGACGCTGATGACCCCGACCGCGATCCTGAGGGAGGTGGAGCGGCTGTCCAACTCCGCGCGGGTGCTTGTTTCGCTGTCGGGGGGCAATCCTGCACTGCAGCCTCTGGCTCCGCTCGTCGAACAGGGTCACCAGAAAGGTCATACCTTCGCCCTCGAGACCCAAGGCAGTGTTTCGCAGCCTTGGTTTGCCGCGCTCGACTGGCTCGTTCTTAGCCCGAAGCCGCCGTCTTCGGGAATGGCGACCGACTGGCAGCCGCTCGACGATTGTGTCGCGGCGGCAAAGAGCGGAACGCGATGCGTCGTCAAGGTGACTGTGTTTGACGACGACGACTACAGCTACGCGCGGCTAATGGCGAGCCGCTATCCGGTTCTGCCGGTTTATCTGCAGGTCGGCAACCCTGCTCCGCTGATCTCCCATGCGGGCCTTGGCAGCGAACAGGCCGACATCGACGATCTGATGCGGCGCTTCCGCTGGCTTGTCGACAAGGTCACGGCGGATGGTTGGTTCACGGCAACGGTCCTGCCGCAGTTGCATGTGCTGGCCTGGGGTAACAGACGCGGCGTCTGACGGTTTCGTCTTGATTCCCCGGCAGCACGCTTGTCGATTTAGACGGGCCCTTGTTACCCATGTTCACTTGGTCCTTGAGGTGGCGCGGCCAAATCGGGAAAACATTTTCCAGCCCGAAGCCGCAAGGCTTGCAGCAGGACAGACAGAGCCATAACTTTTCCGACGGTGGGATTCGACTTATCACGCAGGCCGTCGTGTGATTTCCGCTTTCCTGTCGGCACGGTCTCTCGATTGTCAAGGACACGTTCGTTGTCGAGCGGAAGCTTTTCGAAAAAGCCTAGCAGCTCGGCTCGACGCAGTTTGCGATTGAAAATCGGCGCGCCCTCGGCGTCGGCGCCATGAATTTGAAAAACGTTCTTGGCCAAATCCACGTCGATGGTGCTAACCTACTTCACGGAACGGCTCCCTTCCTTGTGGCGTTGCTTGCAACGACCACGTTCTAGCACTTAGATGCTGTCGGTAGCGGGCCGTTCCACACCATCAATCTGGGAGAGCGCGCGCTCTCACGTTGATTGCCGCGCCGCACCGAGCGGGCGTGTTAGAAAATGGAGGCCTGTGGACGCGGGTTTTCCTGACCGGTCAGCTTCTCGACAGCTGATTGCGATAGCGTGTCGTTGGCGTCTGACTCAACCATTCGCCGCTGAGGCTTTGATCTGAG
>NZ_JBSKBR010000096.1:0-2997 GCF_053714315.1 Mesorhizobium sp. PL10
GAATTCAACAGCTTAACCGGCAGTGTTCGCCATCCGTTCACCTCCAACTGTTCAAGTTGGGTTTTGCTTTCCATCAACCGTGCCGATCTCCGGCTCTCTGAATTGAAGGCGCGATGCGGCCTTGACGCGGCCCGAATCGCGTTCCTGGACTCTGACCTCCAGCCGGGTCCGGTAACGTCTATGTTCGAGACCCGACACACCGACGCGCCGGTATTCCACCCGCGCGTCTTGAAAGATCTGGTCCTCTCCTTTTGCTCCGACCACCTCTGCGATGGCACGACGATTGCACGGCGCACAGCGAGGCTCGCCGCGTGTGGGCGGGGTGTTCGCGTGGATTAAACAAAGGATGCAGGCGAAGGAACATGACAGTGGGCAAACATCGGGGACGGGAATAGCTGAGGCGGGGTTGCTTCGCATGCAAACCAACCGGTTCGAACAGGATCGTCCGGAGTTCGACAAACCGCGAGCAGGTCGAAAGCGGAATGGACATTGCAAGAGAGCGGCCATGGGACGCTGCAGTGCGCGACGGCGATAAGGGACTGATCTTTGCGCTAGGACGGTTCATGCCACCTGATCCGCAAGGTCAGTCAGTTGTGACTCTGGGGCTGAGGACTGCTTCGCTGGAGGCCAAAGCTGGCTCATTTTGAACAGGACAACTACGACGCCAACCATCAACATCCGGATGAAGGAACCGCCATGTACATCGCCATGAACCGCTTCAAGGTCCAGAACGGCTCGGAAGCAGCTTTCCAAGCCGTCTGGAAAAACCGCGATTCCAGCCTTGCCGAGATGAAGGGATTCCGAGAATTCCATTTGCTGCGCGGCCCGGTCAACGAGACCGAAGGTTACACGCTGTTTGCCTCGCACACAGTGTGGGCAACCCACGACGATTTCGTCGCCTGGACCAGATCGGAGAATTTCCTCGCCGCCCACAGGAACCTCGACACGACGAAAGTCCACTATCTCGGCCACCCGCAGTTCGAGGGCTTCTCCGTCCTCGAGGCCGCGTAAGTACCGACTTGGTCTCTGCAGCGGCGACCAGGCTGGCATTGCCGCCCGGCCGTCGATCGCGCCGCGCGCTTGCGTACCTGCCTCGGCATTTGCCGCCTTGGCCGCGTATATATCAGCCGATGCTAAAGCGCGCCGATCCATGTGGGTGACCAGGAAAGCCGCGGACACGCGCGCATTGGCATTGTTCCATGTGGCTGCATCAAATCGCTCGACCGGTCCCTGAACCGCAAGCCAAGGACAGTGCTGGCCGACGTCGTGCGGGTGACCGTGGCGGAGCGAATGGCCTTTTGTCGATCGACCTCTATCGGCCGGAGACCGAACGCCTGCTACCGAAAATGACGCGCGGGCCAAAGGCCAGACTGAGCTACGACCCGCCCAGGCATCACAGTGCACGCTGCTAAGCAGATTCCATCAATTTGACCAACAAACAGCATCTTTGATTCGGTGCTCACCGTGATTCTCGGGGTGGTGCATGGCGAGCAAATCTCCGGTGACGGCAGGTAAGGAAGAGCGCGAGGCGCTGCGGAGGTTGGCCCGATCACGCGACCGCGGCGAGGCGGACGCGGTCGGATCGAAGCTGTCACCAACCGAAAGATGGCTGACTTTTTTCACGAATTTGATCACAAACGCATCATGAATGCTCGCCTGCACATAAAGCCGGTTCGCGGAAACACAGGTCTGACCTGCATTGCGGAACTTCGCGTGGATCGCACCATCCACTACCGCATCGACGTCCGCATCGTCGAAGACGATGAAAGGCGCGTTGCCACCGAGCTCGAGGCTGACTTTCTTGATCTGGTCCGAACACTGGCGCATGAGCAGCCGGCCGACCTCGGTCGAGCCTGTAAAACTGATCTTACGGACCTTGGCATTGGAGCAGAGTTCACGGCCAATCATATCGCCTTCGGAAGCGAAGATCCGGTTGACGACGCCTTCGGGAAAGCCAGCCTCGTGGGCGAGAGCAAACATTGCACCCGCAACAAGCGGGGTCTGCTCAGCGGGCTTGAGCACGATTGTGCAGCCCGCGGCCAAGGTCGGCGAGATCTTGCGTGCCACCATGGAGGCCGGAAAATTCCATGGCGTGATCGTGCCAACAACGCCGATTGGCTGCTTGATCACAAGCATGCGGCGGTCTGTCGATGGCGCCGCGATCGTCTCGCCGTAGATACGATTGGCCTCCTCGGCATACCATTGCAGGTACGCGGCCGCATGCGAAACCTCGGATTTTGCCTCGGCAAGTGGCTTGCCCATCTCGGCGGTAAGAATTGTAGCGAGGTCGTCTGAGTGGTCAACGATCAGCTGGTGCCAGCGCCACAGTATGTCGCTGCGCTCCCGCGCGGTCAACACAGCCCATGCAGGCTGCCCTCATAGGCCTTGTCGATCGCGGCTCGCGTTTGCTCGACGCCCATGTCGGGAAGCTCGGCCAGCAATTCGCCGGTCGATGGATTGAAAACCCTAAATGAACGCTCGCTAGCCGGCCTACAAGCGACGGCATATGGTCGATCGCGCCGAACAGGTCCGGGGCTTTCAGGTGGCGGTCATCGGTAGGCATAGAGGCAATATCGGCTTCCTCAACGCGACGAAGGTGTCGATCAGCAGGCTGCCGAGTCTATCCCGCACGGCGCGCCTTTCACATAGAGCCTCGGATGGACGGCGGGTAGACCCACCGTCACTCTAAGCCGGAAGAAAAGCTGTCACTCCGGCAAAGGAGGCGCGTCACAACAGCGAGTCCTAAAGAAAAAGTACGCCTGTGAACTCCGCGTGGCAGCAGGCCATGAGCGGTCTGCCGTTGTCGGTCATTGGGGCTGACAAGTTGTCATGATAGGCGACGGTTTTGACGATGCGGCGATCCATCGGCAACAGCACGGCTCATCTGCCGCATCATGTCACCGAACACCTGGCCTGTGACAACCCACGGACGTTATCCCAGGGCAATCGGGTGAGTTAACACGTGACATATGGCGCCAGTGCTGAATCTGTGAGTCC
>NZ_JBSKBR010000097.1:0-2967 GCF_053714315.1 Mesorhizobium sp. PL10
ACGACCGAAGTAAGCGTCCGGAGCTTGCACGTGAGGTCAGGTCTTGACAGGGACTTGGGCTTTCCAGTTCCACGGGACGAGTTCATCCAGCCGATTGACCGGGTATCCGTCGACCATGCGGCTGAGCACATCGCGCAGCCAGGCGTAGGGCTCAACGTCGTTAAGTTTGCAGGTTTCGATCAGCGAACACAGCACCGCCCATCGATGGCCGCCGCCGTCGCTGCCCGCGAAGAGGTGGTTCTTGCGGCCGAGACTGACCGGACGGATCGCGCGCTCGACCGGGTTGGTGTCGAGCTCGATGCGACCGTCGTGCAGGAAGCGGGTCAGGCCGTCCCAGCGCGAGAGCGCGTAGCGGACCGCTACGGCGAGCGTGCTTCGTCCCGACAACAGTGGAAGCTGCGCTTCGAGCCAGACCCGCATGGCGTCGACAATTGGTTTCGAACGGCTGCGCCGAGATGCCAACCGATGCGCCGGCGATTGACCACGAACGTCGGCTTCGACGGCATAGAGTTCGCCGATCCGGCGCAAGGCTTCCATCGCGATCGGCGCGTTGGTGGCCTGCGCCACATCAAAGAACTTGCGCCGGGTGTGTGCCCAACAGGCGGCGAGGACGATGTCTCCCTTGACGGTGAGCTGCTCGAAGCCGGCGTACCCATCGACGTGAAGCACGCCCTTGAAGTGCTCGAGATGCGCGGCCGGACGTTCGGCCTTGCGGTCCGGCGCGAACACATAGACCGCGGCCGGCGGCTCCGGTCCGCCCCATGGCCGCTGCTCGCGGGCGTAGACCCACAGCCTGCCGGTCTTGGTGCGGCCGCGGCCCGGATCAAGCACCGGAACCGGCGTGTCGTCGGCAAAGAGATGGTTGGAGGCGAACACGCTTTTGGCAAGCCGCTCATGCAGGGCTTCGAGCCACCAGCAGGCGCCGCCAACCCATCCGGCGAGCGTCGAACGCGGAAGATCGACACCACTGCGGGCGAAGATCTGCGACTGCCGGTAGAGCGGGGTATGGTCGCAATATTTGCTGACCAGCACCTGCGCCAGCAGCGCCGGCGTGGCCATGCCGCCGGCGATCAGCCGCTCCGGAGCCGGCGCTTGCACGACGGTCTCGCAGGTCCGGCAGCCATATTTTGGGCGCGTGGTCCTGATCGCGCGAAGCTGCGCTGGCACCCAGTCCAGCATCTCGCTCACGCTCTCGCCGATGGGATGCAGCGCACCGCCGCAGCCCGCGCAGACAGTGCTGCCGACATCGAGCAGGACGTCCTCACGCGGCAGATGATCGGGCAGCGACTTGCGATGGGATTGCCGCTCGGTGGACAGTTTGCCTGCGAACGGCCGGCTCTCCTGGATGCGCGCAACATCGGCATCGAGGTCTTCCAGCGCGAGCGCGAGCTGGTCGGGATCGAGCTGCTCGGAACTGCGACCGAACTGCGCCCGCTGGAGTTTTTTGATGATCGACTGAAGCCGCTCGATCTCGCCGTCGCGGCTCTCGACCGCAGCCGCCATGTCGCGCACGAGACGCTGCAAAAGCTGCGGGTCGGAAGGCAGATTCGCGAGATCGATCAACATGACCGAATCTATCACAAACAGCCCCAAAACCCAAGGATTCCGGGCCGTTTCGGAGCAGTCGATGAGCCGATTTCAGCCGGCCAGGGCTGGCCTCCAAACACGCTCGGGAGCGCGCCAGTCGATGCCTTCGATCAGCATCGCAAGCTGCGCCGGCGTCAGCGTGATCGAACCATCATAGCTCGCCATCACCGGCCATGCGAAGCTGCCCTGGTCGAGCCGTTTGGTGAACAGGCACAGTCCGTTTCCGTCCCAGAACAGGATCTTCAGCATCGACGCCTTCTTGCCCCGGAAGGCAAACAGATGGCCCGAGAACGGGTCCAGCTTCAGCGTTTGCTGCACCAGCATGGCGAGCCCGTCGAGACCCTTCCTCATGTCGGTGTAGCCCAGCGCCAGATGCACTTTCACACCCGCCGGGACGATCATCATGGTGTCGTTCCTTCACTCGCGACGCGTTGTCGAACGGCATCCGGATCGCTGCCGGCCGGTGCGAAGACACGCCGGCCGTCAGGCAGATCGATCGCCGTCATTCCATCAGGCGGCTGTACCAGGCTCTGCAGAAGGCGTACCGCCGCGGTGTCATCGCCCATCGCCACAGCCGCAAGCTTCGCGCGCTTCTTCTGCGCTACGCCGAACTGCGCGCGCCAACGGAACAACAGCCCCGTGACGATCCCATGCTTTCGCGCGACCTGCGAGACGCTGACACCTGGCCGGTCGCTCTCCAGCGCAATGGCGTGCTTTTCGGCATCGCTGAAGAAGCGCCGGACAGGCTGCCGGGGCGTGCCGGGATCATCATTCGACGCGGCCGTCAAGCTCGATTCCGGCGGCGTTGCGTTAGCACTAGTGCTAACGGCCGGGCGGGCAGAGGGATGAAGATGCGCCCGCCAGTCGATTTCGACCTCGCCTCCGTCCAGTCGGTCTCGCCATATGCGCAAGCTCGTCGGCGAAAGATGCAGCGCCGCGGCATATTCGCGAACACCCATGCCGCTCCAGTTCATCGCCTCGACATGCATCGCCCAGTACGCCTGGACAGCACGGTTGCGCACATCCGTGGTCACCGAAAAGCGCAGCCGAGCCCGCTTTTTCTGCCGCTTCGCTCGCTCCTCCAGGCGCTTCTGACGGCGCAATTCCGCCTGATATTCCGCATGCTTACGAGCCGCCTCGTTGCCCGCGAAGTACTTCAGCCAGCGATCGAGCGTGTCCTTCGTCAGGCGATGCACGCGGCAATATTCGGTCCGCGTCATACCGCTGCGCTGCCACGCCTCGACGTGAACCACCCACCAGGATTGCCGCGCCTTGTTCTCGAAATGTCTCAAATTCACCGGAGATCCTCCATGCTACGAAGGAGCCCGACATGTCGCGCGAATGCACTACTCAATCTGGGTGCAGAGACCGGACGCTTAC
>NZ_JBSKBR010000098.1:0-2897 GCF_053714315.1 Mesorhizobium sp. PL10
GCATCAGCTACCGCGGCAGCGGTTTAGTTCAATCAGATATTCTCGCCGATGGGAATCCCTCGCGATTCCCTCAGGTCAGATTATGCTCTAACCCGCCGGCAGGCTTCGGCCTCATCCAGGCAATCGCCTCCTCCTGTGCGATCAGTGTCGCCTGCGCGCCCGAATCTCCCGATTGGCGATCTTCTTCACGATGAGCAGGTATTACCGTAACAAAACGTTAAAGAAAACTTAACCGATGTTTATCCGCTTTGTTTTGCTAAAGAGCGTATGGTATCGCCGAAATGATATTGTTGCTTCTAATGCGCGATACGGGTCTCTCTCTCGCGATGCATAGCAAAGAGGAGATACTACCCGATGCGGGAAGGTGGAAACTCAATTTATCATATTGGGATTAGTAGCCCTTTTCCCTGCGTCACATCCACCGGGCATATTGTTAGCCAACCAATCACCCGTCCGTCTGCTTCTAATTTAGACTATCTCGCAGAAACGGGATTTAGGCGATCGTTGTCAACAAGCAAAGACGACGAGCTTACCCGCGAATGTTGGCGGTCGGACCGGCGACCGCGCTCGGTCGCCAAATCACAGGGCCCGTAAAGCGGCGATGGGCTGGTCTGCACAGGGCCGTCAGCATTCTCATGCAGCTGGAAACTCGGGCGAGAGGGAACCGTCTATGATGCAGCAATCGGCTGGAGCTACTAGGTCTACGATCGAGGACGCTGTTGCGCATGAGCAGCGCGTCTATGAGAATTCAAACCCGACGAGCAGACAGAAATTTGAAGCCGCCAAGGAGGTCTTGCCTGGCGGCAACACTCGCGGTTCGCTGTATTTTGATCCGTTCCCGCTTTTCTTCAGCTCTGCACGATCCAGCAAGGTGATCGATGCGGACGGTCACGAATATTCGGATTTCGGAAACGACCTAACCGCCGCTCTCTTCGGCCATTCGAACGAAGCGATCGTGTCAGCGCTCAAGGCCGGGCTGGACAAAGGAGTGAGTTACGGGGGCACGCACGATCATGAGGTGGAGTTTGCCCGCGAGATCTGCAATCGGTTTCGCTCCATCGAGAGGGTCCGCTTCCTGACGTCTGGGACGGAAGCAAATGTTGCCGCGATACAACTTGCCAAGGCCGAAACAGGACGGCAATTGGTGCTGGGCTTCTCCGGCGGCTACCACGGTAATATCTTGAACTGGCTTGAGCCCGAGAGTGAGATGAATGTCGATCGTGCGGACGTCCGCCTCGCGCGATACAATCATATCGACACCGTCGAGCAGATCGTCCGGAAGGAAGGCAAGGACATCGCGGCCATTCTGGTCGAGCCGATCATGGGTAGCGCTGGCGGCTTTGTGGCTGAAACGGCTTTTCTGAGCCGACTTCGTGCGATTTGCGATGAGATCAGCGCGTTGCTGATATTTGACGAGGTGCAAACCGCAAGGTTCGCCGTCGGCGGTTATCAATCGGTCATCGGTGTCTATCCGGACCTGACCACGCTCGGCAAGTTCTTCGGCGGCGGTCTCAACTTCGGGGCTTTGTGCGGACCCGCGCGACATATGGACAGGCTGGGACCCGCTCATGAAAGAACGCTCTCGCACGGGGGCACCTTTAGCAACAACGTTCTGACTATGGTTGCAGGACATGCTGCTCTGAAGAAGGTCTTCGTTCAGGAAAACGTCGACCGCTTGAATGCCCGCTCCAACGAGTTGCGGTCTGCTTTACGAGGTCAAGCGAATAGGCGGAGGGTGCCACTGCAATTAGGTAGTTTCGGCTCGCTCATCTCGACACATTTCCAAGCGGACATGCCGCGCGGCCCCGAGGACGTCAAGACCCCCCCGGTCTTTCGAAAGCTGTTGCAGCTTTTCATGATCAACAACGGCATCTTTATCACCAGGCGGGGCCAGTTTACCGTGTCAATGGCCAATACCGACGACGAGTTCTCGGCGTTGGAGCATGCTTTTGGCGTCTTTTTGGACCGATATGGCGAACTGACCGTTGGCTATCGCTGAGGATTCGCACGCCAATATCGAAGCGGCTACCAGCCGGTCAAGGGGAGAGAATTGCTGTGAATGCGCGAACAATTCTTCCGTCTAGTCATGTTCCCTTGATGGCGGCAAACTCGCGCTGCCGGCAGTGCGCCTACGAATGAACGATCTGGGCGATCCACAGACGACCCTGTCCGATAGGGTATACGGCATAGTGCGTGAAAGTCTCAGATGCGGCGTGTATAAGCCCGGCGAGAAGATCACGCATCGCGCCATAGCCTCTCAGCTGGGGGTCAGCGTGACGCCCGTCCGTGAGGCGATCAAGCGCCTCGTGTCAGAGGAAAGCCTGTCAATGGTAGGTCTAAAGACCATTGTCGCTCCAAGCCTGGGGCGACCAGATTTGGAGGAAATTACGAAAATCCGCGTCAACCTCGAAGGATGGGCAACGGAACTTGCGGCGGAAAATGCCTCGGCGACTTTCATTCGCGAGTTGGAGCATCTTCATCTGGTCTATTGCACGCATCGGAGGGCTCACGACACCAAGGCGAAAATTGAGGCAAACGCCAAGTTCCACTTCGCTCTTTATGCCCAGTCGAAAGCGCCCAAGCTTCTGGCCATCATCGACAATCTTTGGGTGACAATCGGCCCCACGCTGGGCCTTCTCGCAAATCGGGGATTCGAAGACAACGACGGTGAGAAATTTCATGAGGCCGCAATCTCTGCACTGAAGGCGAGAAAGACTGCCGCCGTCCAAGCCGCGATAGTGAATGATATACTCACCGCCCGTCTGAAGATCCTGCAAATCTTAGCTCGACTTTGTACGTTTTGGTCATGTCCAGGTCCAGAAGAGGCTGTTGGTTGCCAGGGCAATCGGGTGAGTTAACACGTGACATATGGCGCCAGTGCTGAATCTGTGAGTCCC
>NZ_JBSKBR010000099.1:0-2833 GCF_053714315.1 Mesorhizobium sp. PL10
GACAACCTCGTCGCCGATCGGCAGGCGCTGCAAAACCGACTGGCGAGGCTGTGATTTTGGATTTCGAAATGGCACTTTCAGCGGCAGAAGCAACTGCTTGATCCTGATGGTGAGTAGACCCGCCCTGACCGAGATCATGGAATCGTTGCTTGCCGCCCGAGAAAAGATGAGGCACGAGTTCGCGAAACTGGACCGCATGGTTCGGCAAGAGGTCAGGGATGATCCAGTCTGCCGGCGATTGATGACGGTACCCGGCGTCGGTCCGATCGTGTCGCTCGCCTATGTGGCGACGATTGACATTCCTGCCCGCTTCCGAACGTCTCGCGCCGTGGGAGCCGTACTCGGGTTAACGCCGCTCCTCAATCAATCTGGCGAAAGCAAACGAATAGGGCGGGTCAGGCTGTGTGGGGACGGCATGCTGCGGTCTCTGCTCTACGAGGCTGCCCAAGTTTTGCTGATGCGAGTGGCAAAATGGTCTTGGCTCAAAGCCTGGGCCATGAATGTCGCGAAGCGGCGGGGTGCTCAGAAAGCGATCGTAGCGCTTGCGCGGCGGCTTGCCGTGATCCTGCATCGCATGTGGAGCGATGGAACCGAGTTCCGCTGGACGCGGGAGGGTGCTACGGCAATAGCAGGATAGCCTAACTCTACATTACGCAGACACAGAGTTCCGCCTTGCGGTGGAAAGCGTCCTTCGCGGACGTGAATGATATGAGTTCGTGTAAGCGCCTATCCCGGCAGCGCTCTGCGCCGTCAGGATGCAAATGAGATTGGACCATATCATTCTTCTGATCCCACGATGGGAGGGCCTTGACGCCGATCCCGGAGAGAAGCAAGGACCGCGAAAAGACGTTACCCGCCGCACAAGTGGAAAGCTCGATTGCGCTTGACTTCACCACGCCGATTAGAGAAGCGCCGGCCAACGTGCTCAGTCGACAAAAACGTCGGCTTGTTCGATCTTGAGGACAAGCCGGGTAGGCCGACGTCTTAGGTGGACTTTGCTGCCCGCTGCTAAGAAGCTGTCGATGCCGCGCGAATTTTCCCTCCTATTGCCTCACCGAGGAATGTTTACCGAGGGCGGCGAATACCGAGATGCCCGTATCACCTGCCGCCGCGGCGGCAGGTGATACGGGCAAGCTCTTACACATTTCGTATCACCTACCCTCAGCTTTAGCCGCCAGGAAGAGTCGATCTGATTTGGCACATGCTTGTCGCGAAGGTTTGCCATTCGACGGCGTGCAGGTTCCATTTTTTGGTTTCAATTGAAGCAATGACGTTGTTTTGCCGCGTCGGCGGTGGGGTTGAGGAGCATTGGAGCAAATGGCTGCAGCTTCTACCGCGATACTGTCGAAGCCAGCCCAGGGCGGCGAATGCCACGAGGCGATTTCTTGCGGCGCGCACCGCCTCGCAGCAATTTCAGATTTCGGCGATCGCCCCACTCTTTTATCTGATCGAAACGGGCGCCAGCGCCCTCGAGAGGCTGGCCTCGCCGCGGCCGTAAGTCGCCGGATTATAGTTGACGATCGTGTCGGTCCTGGCCGTATCCAGCAACTGATTTTTGATCTGGATCGGTGTTGCTGTTGAGAATTTGCTGCCAAGGATGGCGGCATAGCCCGAAACCACAGGCGTCCCGTAAGATGTTCCCGGTAGGCCGGTGTTGTCATCTTCAACACCGACAGTCAGGAACTGGTTCTGCACGTCCAGATTCGAGCCGGGGTAATTCGAATAGGAGGCCAGCTCGGCTTTGTTCTCGGGAGTGCCATTGTGGTTGAGCGCACCGACAAAAATTGTTGTTGGCGCTCCCTCCAGATCGAGAGCTAGGAAATCCACGACCCCTTCCCTTGCGGTACCGATCTGGAAGCCCTCGTTGCCGGCAGATTTCGCGATCAAGGCAGTACCCGCCCGGGCCGTGTCGACAATCGACTGATCAAGCGGATCCCAGCTTACTGGATCAAAAAGGCTGTAGCTCAAATTGATGACATTGAGGCCATCGTGTAGGGTGATCGGGGTCTCGTCCTCATTGTCATGCTCGAAGTTATTGTCATGCTCGAACACGTTTGCCCCAGGGGCCACCATGCCAGCTATTTCGGCGTTCCATTTCCCGTGTAACTGGCTCTTTGGGCCGAGGCCCAGATCCCCGTCAATTTCGTTATCGGAGGTGAAGTCATCCACGATTGTCACCGACACACCAGAACCGGTGTAGCCTGATGCCCAAGCCTGGCCAATGTCCGGGCTCATCCAACAAAAGGTGCCGTCGGCGTTTTGTGGGCAGCCCGAGCTACTGCTCCCTGCAGCTGGAAGCTTTGCGACGGGGGCCCCATCGCTGAGGTCACCAGCGAAACCACTTTTTGCCGTCAGGCAGAGGAGGAGCCCGAGGCCGACAACGAGCGCTACCGGCAACGATTGGATCTTGCGCATATTAATCTTCCTGTCTGGTTTTGTTCTTCATTGGCGAAATGTCCCGCCCACGCCGTACTAGAACCGATGCATGAACCGCAGTTCGAGTTTCAGTCGGTTTGGGTGGAGGTTTGAGAGATATTTCAACGTGTCGGCAGGTTGGAGTTGTGAAGCCGCAAGGCGGCAATTCGCCGCTTGGACGCCGCCGACCGCGCCATAGTTAGCCGTGCAAGGTTGTTCCGTCAGGTTCCCGCCCAGGATCGATCTGACGGTGAGAGAAAGCGTGGTGGACGGTCTCAGTCGCTTTTGCACAACAAAGCCGAGTTCCACACTTGGCGCGATGCGGAGCTTTTCGGCACGCTGACCCGTGCTCGCGCCCCACAGCAGACCGAAATCGTCCGACAGCTGCGTCAACATTTCAAATCGCATGTCGATCCAG
>NZ_JBSKBR010000100.1:0-2793 GCF_053714315.1 Mesorhizobium sp. PL10
CGTCTGAAAGCGATCCGTTGTTGCAAGGGCCGTCAACGTGCAGGGAAAATAGCGCTTACCTAAGAGCTATAGCCGCAAGTTGATCAGTATCAATAGTAAGAGGCCGGCAATGACCCACGCTGCAATCCGTATGGAGGACAGGAGGCCGACCGTTTGAGGGTCGGCGGCGAGCGGCCGATGATCGGGTTGAGCCTGAACAATAGGGTCAGCCAAGTCTTCCGGACTTGCATCGCTATCAGACCACTCCTCCTCTGTGTCTTCCGCAGCAGCCGCGGCGTGGCCACGGTCTGGCTGCTCCTCTGCGCTCTCCTTGTCGTGTATTTCGTCCGCCGCCCCCGTCTTTCTCGGAGCAATTGCAGTAATCTAAACCTCTCCATGTGGTTGCTGCGACGATTCCATCAGTTCCAGGCGTTAAGGACCCGGACTACCCATTCCTGCAGGTCTTCCAGATCGGTGACCATCGGAGGATATTTCAGATCGCAACGCGGCCGCGGTCACAGCCGACAAGAGTCACGATTTCGTCCCGTTACCGGCCTGACGATCATTCGACAGTGACCGATTTTGCCAGATTGCGCGGCTGATCAACGTCCGTCCCCATGAAGACGGCCGTGTGATAGGCAAGGAGTTGAACCGGCAAGGAGAAGATCATCGGTGCAATGATCTCGTCGACGTTGGGAAGCACGATGGTGTGCATCGTGTCGAGTTTTGATACGGCCACACCTCTTTCGTCCGTAATCAGGATGATGCGGCCGCCGCGTGCGGCCACTTCCTGCATGTTGGAGACGGTCTTTTCGAAGAAGCGGTCATGGGGCGCGATGACGATGACGCGCATGTTTTCGTCGATCAGCGCGATCGGGCCGTGCTTCAGCTCGCCCGCGGCATAGCCCTCCGCGTGGATATAGGAAATCTCCTTGAGCTTCAGTGCGCCTTCCATAGCCAGCGGGAAACTGGTGCCGCGGCCGAGAAAGAGCACGTCGCGGCATTTCGACAGCTCCCGGGACAGGAGTTCGATGATCGGCTGGAGGCTGTTCAGCACCTGGCCCATGGTGCGGGGCATCTCGGCCAAGCTCTTGACGAGCGCCTGCTCCTGATCGTCGCTGATGGTGCCGCGCGCCTTGCCGGCACTGATCGCAAGCGCGGCAAGAACGGCAAGCTGGCAGGTGAAAACCTTCGTGGAAGCGACAGCGATCTCCGGGCCCGCTAGGATCGGAAAGACTGCATCGGATTCCCGAGCAATCGTCGACTCGCGGGTATTGACTACGGCGCCGATCTTCAGGCCATGCTCCTTGCAATAGCGGAGCGATGCCAGCGTGTCGGCGGTCTCGCCCGATTGCGAGATGAAGAGTGCTGCCGACTGAGGCGACAGTGGGATCTCGCGGTAGCGGAACTCCGACGCGACGTCGATTTCCACCGGCAGGCGCGCATAGCGTTCGAACCAATATTTGCCGATCAGGCCCGCCAGATAGGCCGTGCCACAGGCGGAGATGACAAGGCTCGGCACCTTGGCGAAATCGATCGCGCCGGAAACGGGCGCGACGCGGTCGTCAATGAAGTTGACGTAGTGGCCGAGAGCCTGGGCTACGGCAGCCGGCTGCTCGTAGATCTCCTTCTCCATGAAATGGCGATGATTGCCCTTGTCGACCAGATAGGCCCTCGCCACCGAGACCTGGCGCGGCCGGGTGACGACGTTGCCATCCATGTCGAAGATATGGACGCCCGACTTGCCTATCACCGCCCAATCGCCGTCAATCAGATAGGTGATTTCATTGCTGAAAGGGGCCAGAGCGATGGCATCAGAGCCGAGGAACATCTCGCCATTGCCATGGCCGATCGCCAGAGGCGGACCGTTGCGGGCTGCCATGATAGTCGACGGATCATCTTCGAAGAGAATAGCGACAGCATAGGAACCCCTCAGCCGCTTCAGCATCGCGTACATCGCTTCGCTCGGTCCCATCCCATCCCGGCGAAGTATCGCCAGCAGATGCGCGACGACCTCCGTGTCGGTCTCTGTCTGGAACTCGGCGCCGCCAACGGCCAGTTCGTCCTTCAACTCAGCAAAATTTTCGATGATGCCATTGTGCACCACTGCAACGCCGCCGGTGAAATGTGGGTGGGCATTGCGTTCCGTTGGCGCGCCATGGGTCGCCCAGCGCGTATGGCCGATCCCGATAGTGCCGGTAAGAGGCTGTTCCTTCAGCCTTGCCTCGAGATTGACGAGCTTGCCCTCGGCGCGCCGCCGATGGAGCGCTCCACCCTCGATGGTCGCGACACCCGCCGAATCGTAGCCCCGATACTCCAGACGTTTCAACGCATTGACCAGCCGTTCTGCGACCGGCTGCTGCCCGACGATGCCGACAATCCCGCACATACTCTCTTCGCGCTCCTTTCCACTCCGATCGCGGCGTTAGCAAATTCCACACCTGAGCTCGCCGCGCGCAGATCACATCGAACAGGCGATGATTTCTTCGGTGCGCATCAGCTGCTTTCATCGATCGACCGCGATACACCTGATTCAGTAGATCAGCGATGTCTAATGCTACTCAACAGATTGCTGAAGTTGATTCTTTGGATCAGACCCATTCGCGCCATGGATGCCAGTACAACGGATCTCAAACTCTCGTTGACAGGATAATTTCGGCGGTCGCCTTCGCCTTGAAGCCAAACATGGAACTGATGCGGCACTTGATCCGTCGATGATCCTGCTCAATGCGATTGTTATCAGGCATGAATAGGCCCGGCGCGCCAATCCGCATTCCCCTGCACGGATGGATCGACTACCGTCCACCTACCGGG
>NZ_JBSKBR010000101.1:0-2708 GCF_053714315.1 Mesorhizobium sp. PL10
CTCAATGACATCGCCTTCGGCATATCCATCGGAACACGCCGACGATGTGGGTAATAGAAAGCCGGCGAAGACCTCACCGGATGGCTACGGTAAGTCGTGGACTGCAATGGTCGTCCGCATCTTCCCCATACCGCAGAGCTGCCGGGGGTTGCCCATTGGCGGGAGGAACTCTACGAGAACTGGCCCAAGCGAGACGCTACCTCAATATGATCATCTGCGAGCACAAGAAGACGGCGTCCGCGATCGGTTCAATGACCAGGCGGCCTCGTCTTGGCCCGTCGCATCGACTGCGGCGGGTGTTGCGCAGGTACGTGCCAATGGCACGGAGGCACCCACTCCTGATTGGCACTGCACCTCATCAGTATCATCGCGCTATGCGCAATGATACTGCCGTACGGCGTCCGTTCCTCCTTGATCGAGCAGTTCCTCGTTCCGATCCGGAAACTGGATGGATTCGTTACCATAGACAATCTTGCCGACGCACAGGGACAGCCGGTTCAGGCCGCAAGACGTGCTTGCAGGTTGTTCAAATAGCCTTCTGCATAGGTTTGCGCCATGGAAATCGGCAGATTGACCCCAGCCGTGGCGGCCTCTTCCATCGCTTTCTTGACGAGCCCGTTGCGAATTGCCAGCTTGACCTCGGGCCCCGCGACAAGGCTAAGCGCTTGCGCTCCGATACTGATGCCAGCTTCTTGCAGCGCCTGTTTCATATTGCCTCCGGTAATGGCTGTGCGGAGAAGATTTGCCGCCTGCGCCTCGCACGAAAGCGCCATTGAAACGGCATCGGCCACTTGGCCCAGGCCTGGAACGAAGCTCAATAAACCCACTGCCGTCGCGGCCCAATCAAGCACTGGCGAGACCACCTTGAGTACGTCGCCGACGGCGTGGATGAAGGCCCCACCGTTTTTCTTCGGTGACTTGGTGTCAGGCTGGTCCGTCCGGCCCATCATCATGTCCGAGGCGGCGTCCTGTTCCGCAGCGGTTTTGGGGACGTGGGTCTTTGACTGCTGAACGGTGCGGTTCGCAGACGACATGCTGTCGTAGAAGTGAGCAAAGTCTTTTTTGCTGACGTCACCGGAATCGACTGTGTGTCCGCCGCCGAAGTCGAAGAACTTATTGTGGGTCTTATAGCCCGTAATCGAATTGTTTAGCAGGCTGAATAATAGAGGATCTGAGAGCAGTTGAGAGGCTGCATTCTGTACGATGGGATTGAGGCTCTTGTCTTTTGCCATACTCGCGAGCTTGTCACGAGTCAGATCACCGCTTCCAAAGAAGGTGTCCTGATTGCTCTTGATCGTTTCAATTGTATCCAGCTCGGTGCGCGTGAGGCCCATCGAGGAAGAAGCGACTTGAAGAAAGTCCTCTTTGTGGACCTTGTCGATCGCACCACCGTACAACTGCTTCCATTCATTCGGGCGACTGACGAAGTACTGTGCCGCCGCTATAACCTGAGGCGGACATTTGCCGGTTTTCGCTTCGCCTTCAACGATCTGCTTGAAATCAGCCACACTCAGGTTCTTGGGAAGGTTTTCGGAATACCGGTAAAGCTCGCGTAATGCATCGCTCCGGGTCATGACCGACGGCTGCGGATTTCCAGTGCTGTCGGATGGAATGTAGTTCTGCCCGTAGCTTTGGGCCTCCTTGTCCTGAAATGCGGCAACTTGTGAGTGATGGCCGGAGAATCCGGACAAATCCTTCGCCGTGATCTTGCCGCCGCAGCGACCATCGCCCTGCGAGCCGATCGCATAAAACAGCTCTGGATCCTGCTGCAATCTCTCGATCGCCGCTTTCAAATCCGGTGGCGTAGAGGGATCGTCGGCTTTGCCCGCCAACGATTCCCAACTAAGCGGGCATTGTTCCTTGTGGCGGTTCAGCACTGCTACGATCTGCAACTCGGCTGGGGTCAGCGAGCCGCCGTTCCACGTGATTCTCTCGCTTTTTATGGGCACCGGGGCAACCGAAGGGTTGGCGATCGCAGATGGCTGCGGGTCCTGATCCATCGATTCAATTGCTGCCCTCATATTTGGCGGCAGCAGGTCCAATGGGTGCCGGGCCAATTCCTCCAACGACGACCCGACATCCGACAGCGATTCCGAAGACTGCCGGGACAATGCTTCCATCGTCGATGCGAGATTCTGCGGCAGCGGGTCCCGGAGCCCTAAGGGACCGGTCCTATCTTCGAGCAGGTAAATGGGCAGCATCGCATCAAAGGGGGATACGTTTTGCTGAGTCTTGTCGAACGCGGATATCGGCCCCGACCAAGCCTGTGCGGACTGCGAGAAAACGTTGCTGGCGTTATTGATTGGCATTGTGTCTCCTCAGACGTGAAGTTGCATCCGCCACAGGGGCGACTCCAAATGTATTCATGGACGTTGACAATTATGAACGTCGGCAGGCCAATTCTGCCCCACCCATGGCTGCACCGTAACTTGCTGCGCTCGTTATTGGCTTCAAGGTCCGGCCGGCGATTGTTGGATCCTGAATCTCGTCATGACCGGTTCTGCTTTCGAGAACCTGACGAACAAAAAAAGAATTCATTCAGGAGGACAGATCGATTTACCGCAGTTTTTGGACAGCAAGGCGGACAAACGGGCGCGGTTGGCCGAATCTGACACTATGACAAGGTTTTTGCCCCTTGCCTGGGTGGATGGCTGATTGATTTCGGCGTTGCGTCGGCGGTTTTCGCCGCACTCGCCGTTATGCGGACG
>NZ_JBSKBR010000102.1:0-2647 GCF_053714315.1 Mesorhizobium sp. PL10
TGTGGCGCGACAATTCTGATGAGAAGCGCGCGACAATCTGGATGAGAATCTGGTGTCGCGGCGGCGGTGATGATCGCGGCATTGATTGTCGCGCGCAAGAGGGTTTGTCGGTTTGATTGTCGCGGCGCGTCAATCAGCGACGCTGTTGGCGGGGGTGGCATAGGACGCGGGGCGTCCCGGGCCACGCTTTCGCTCCATGGCCTCGCGGCGCCTGTAGCTCTCGACATTCATCTCGAAGATGGTGGCGTGATGGACGAGGCGGTCGACCGCGGCGAGCGTCATGGCGGGGTCGGGGAAGACCTTGCCCCATTCGCCGAACGGCTGGTTGGCGGTGATGAGCATCGAGCGCCGCTCGTAGCGGGCGCTGATGAGCTCGAACAGCACGCTGGTCTCGGCCTGGTCCTTGGTGACGTAGGCGAGATCATCGAGGATCAGGAGATGGAACTTGTCGAGCTTGGCCAGAGCGCTCTCGAGCGCCAGGTCTCGCCGTGCCGTCTGAAGCTTCTGGACGAGGTCGGTTGTTCTGGTGAAGAGCACCCGCCAGCCATTCTCGATGAGCGCAAGGCCGATGGCTGAAGCGAGATGGCTTTTGCCGCCGCCGGGCGGGCCGAACAGAAGCAGGTTCGCCCCCTTCTCCAGCCAGCTGTCGCCGGCGGTGATCGCCATCACCTGGGCCTTGGAGATCATCGGCACGGCCTCGAACGCGAAGGTGTCGAGGGTCTTGCCCGGCAGGAGGCGGGCCTCGGCGAGGTGGCGTTCGATGCGGCGGCGGTCGCGTTCGGCCAGTTCATGCTCGGTGATCGCGGCCAGAAAGCGGGCGGCGGGCCAGCCTTCCTTGTCGGCCTGTTCGGCGAATTGCGGCCACATGAGCTTGATGGCCGGCAAGCGCAGTTCGTTGAGGAGCAGGCTGAGCTTGGCGGTATCGACAGTGGTGTTGGTCTTCATGCCACGTCTCCCGTCAGGCTGGCGCCGAGCAGGGCTTCATAGGCATTGAGCGGCGCAAGGCGCACGACGACATTCGGCAGCCGGGAGGGATCGGGGGCGAAGCGCTCCCGCAAGGCGGCCATGTCGGGCAATCGGCGCGCCTGCAGCGCGGCATCCAGTTGGTCGGCCAGTTCGCTCTCGCAGGCGCGCTCATGAGCCATGGCGAGAAGATCCACCATGATGCGGCAGGCCTGCCGCTCCGGCAGCCGCTCCATGAGCATGTCGAAGGTGTGCCGATACGCCTCGCGCGGAAAGAGCTGGTCGCGATAGACCAGGTTCAACAGCGCCATCGGCTTGCGACGCAGCGAATGGATGACATGCCGGTAATTGACGACCTGGTCGTGTTTGCCCGATGGAGAGGCACGTCCGCGCGGCAGCGTCACGAGAAGGGTGCCGCCGATGAAGATGTCCAGCCGATCGTCGAAAAGGCGCACCCTGAGCCGATGGCCGATCAGGCGCGAGGGCACGGTGTAGAACACCTTGCGCAGCGTGAAACCGCCCGATGAGGTGACGCGCACGGTGACCTCCTCGTAGTCGGATGTGCGCCGGACGGGCAGTTCCTGGAGCTCGGCGCGCTCGATGTCGATGCGCTTGGAATTGCGGGCGTTCACCCGGCTGACGATCTCGTCGACGAAGCGGCGGTAGCAGGCCAGATCGCCGAAATCGCTCGATCCTCTCATCAGAGCCGCGTCGTCGATCGCCCGCTTGAGATGGCCGTGCGGGCCTTCGATGGAGCCGTTCTCATGCGCGATGCCGCGATTGTTGCGGGAAGGGGTCATGCCGTAGTGGCCGCACAGTTCGTCGTAGCGGCGCGTCAGGTCCTCCCGGGCGTCCTTGTCCAGGTTGCGGAATGCCGCCGAGAGACTGTCGCTGCGATGTTCGCGGGGAGCCCCGCCGAGCGACCACAGCGCGTTCTGCAGGCCTTGCGACAGGGCAACGAAGCTCTCGCCGCCGAGCACGACATGAGCGTGCTCGAAGCCGGAATAGGCGAGCCGGAAATGATAGAGCCGGTGGTCGAGCGGCTGGCCGGCGATCGTGATGCCGGCTTTGCCCATGTCGGTGAAATCCGACAGGCCGAGGCGGCCGGCCTCATGCACCTGTCGGAAGATGACCTCCTGCTCCGCGCCGTGGACGGCGCGCCAGGAGCGGACGCGCCGCTCCAGCGTGCGGCGAACGCCGTTGCCCAGATCGGGATGGCGGCGCAGCATCTCCTCGAAGATAGCTATCGCGCGAATGCCGGGCGCGGCTTGCAGCATCGGCACGACCTCGGTCTGAAAAATATCGGCAAGCGGGTCGGCACGGCGTCGTTCCCGCGGCGCCTTCTTCTGCGAGGGCAGCCTCGAATCCTTCTCGATGCGATAGGCCGTGGCCGTGCTGATCGACGCCTTTGCCGCCGCGACGGCTGTCGAATTGGTCTGACGGAACTTCATGTAGAGCCTCATCTGGTGATCGGTTACGTGGCGGCCGGGCACAAAGTGATTCCTCCAAATCGGAAAAACCACCGGCATACCCGGTCGACCGCGATCACCAGACAAACGCCCCCGAAAAGGCAGCGGCGCTGGCGGGTTGAAACTCCAGTCGGGCTACGCCCTCCCTGCGTTCCAACCCGCCAGCATTCTCATCTTGATTGACGCAACGCTCGCACCTTCATTGTCGCGCCGCA
>NZ_JBSKBR010000103.1:0-2639 GCF_053714315.1 Mesorhizobium sp. PL10
CCGGCTCGAAGCCGGCGATCTTGGCATTGCCGCCTTCGCGGGCGCCGAGGCCGACGGTCAGATTGTCAGCCAGGAAGTAGGCGTCGAACAGGCCGCGCTCGGCGGTCAGCGCCAGCTGCTTGTGGAACTCGAAATTGGTGGCGCCATCGGCCGGTGCGTCCGGATGGCGCCAGGCGGCGATATGCTGGCCGCCGCCGGGCAGGAATGCGCCAAGTCTGATCTTTCTGGACATTTGTGCTCTCATCGCTGAGTGAAGGGATATCGCCTGGGTTCAGGCGGCCTTGGCTGTCGCCGGCTTGGTTGCCTTGGTGCGGATGACGCTTCGACGCCCGTCGATGCCAACGGGCACGTCGCCATCGACGGTGGCGCGCCGGACAACCCTGTGCTGGTCGCCATAGTCATTGACGGCATAATGCTGGGTGGCGCGGTTGTCCCAGATCGCCACGTCTCCTGGCCGCCAATGCCAGCGCACGGTGTTTTCCGGTGCGGTGATGTAGGACTGAAAAACCTCATAAAGTTTTTGGGTATCGTTCTTCGAGAGGCCGACAAAGCGCTGGACGAAATTGCCCAACAGCAGTGTGCGTTCGCCCGTTTCGGGGTGAACCCGCACAACCGGGTGCTCGGTTTCGTAGATCGTCGAGGTGAACACCTCTTCGAAGTGCCTTTTCTCCGCCTCGGTCGAGCGCGGTCGCGCGGCGGCGTAGTCGTATGCGTTGGAGTGCACCGCCCAAAGATTTTCGGCCAGCAGCTTCAGTGCAGTCGGCAGGCTCTCATAGGCAGCGGTGGTGTTGGCCCAGATCGTGTCGCCACCCGCCGGCGGAATGACGACGCCGCGCAGAACCGAGAATTTTGGGTAGGCGTCGACGAATGTGACGTCGGTGTGCCACTGGTCAGCTCGCCCGCCGCCGCGGCTTGAATCGAGTTCGAGGATCGACGCGGTCCCGGCTATGGGACCCTGAGTCGGATGTGGCACCAGGTCGCCCAGCCGTCGCGCAAAGCGCTCCTGCTCGGCATCGTCAAGGTGGTCTTGGTCGCGGAAGAACACCACCTTGTGGCGCAGCAGGAGGTCGTTGATCGCGGCCACCACCGCGTGCGGCAGATCGCCGGAGAGGCGGACGTTGCGAATTTCGGCGCCAACATGCACCGTGAGCGGCGCGACATCGGCTTGCGGTATGGAAGCATCAACGAGAACTGGCTTGGTCATGGCTTTCTCCGTGGGTTAAGTGAGCTGCTGGTCTGGACAATTTCGGAATCGTCCAATGTCCGAAGTGGGGACTGAAAGATCCGTCACTCCAAATTTGCGAGGGGAATTCGGCTCAGTGAGTGCCCTAGCGTTCCGCTCGCCGAACCGTTGGCTCGGATCATTCTGGGCCGCGAGGACGGCTCCTTCGAGGTTCGAGATAAGGTTCGAACTGCCCGATCGCGCGCTCGAGTCGCTCGGCCAGGGCGGGGGAAATGGACGTCGGATCGGCAAAATCCCGTTCCGAGGCATAGAGGCCGGTCGCAAGCGTTCATGCTTCGAAGAAGCCGAAGAGCGGCCGCAACTGATGCTCGATCACCAGCGCATGGCGATCCCCGCCGCCAGTCGCTGCGAGCAGGATCGGCTTGCCGCTGAACGCAGTGGGCTCCAGAAGATCGATCAGGTGCTTGAAGAGGCCGGTGTAGCTGCCTTTGTAGACCGGACTTGCGACAACCAATGCCTCGGCTTGAAGGAGGCGGTCAACGAGCCTCCTTGCGCTGGGATCGAGATCGGAGAGGCGGACGGCGGTTCCCAAATTGGGGAACTGGCCGATGTCGAGGATTTCGGCGGTCTTGTCATATCGGCGCGCCGCTCGCCTGACGATCTCTTCGACCAGGACGCGCGTGCGGGAAGGGGAGTTGTAGCTGCCGGAAAGTCCGACGATCGCGGGGGTGGTCATGGTCCGGCCCTTCTCCTTTGGAATGCAGCCGCATTCGTGAAGACGGGATCAGCCTAGGTAATTATACAAAATCTATAGAGAAAGCATATTGCGTGTTTGCAGCTATTCATAAATTGGTTTTCTCGGTTTTCGACGCGGTGCGGTCTTCACATTCGATGAGCGACTATCGCGGACGTTTGTCGCGGCTGCGTGCGTCAGCACTGCCATCCTTAAGGTGAACGGGTTCCAGAGGCGACTTGACGGTTTGTCGTCTGGGGAGCCAGGCGCTCACCGGTCCCGTCTGTGTTCTCGACTGGCGTTGTGTTGTGCACGGAGAAACACATACCGAACTGATGGCTCAGGATTTGAGCGCAGGGTCGCCAAACTGGTTGTGACGATGAATGGCGTCGGCAAATGATTGTGCGGTGCAAATACTCTCTTCGCAACTGCACAAAAATGTGGCACATGCTTCCATCCGCTGACGCAGCGGAAGGAGAAACCTGGTGAGCGCAACCGGAGCATCGAAGGCGTTGACGGTGCCCGAAATCGCGGCGCGGAAGGGCAAGTCGCCCCTTGTTTGCTTGACGGCCTATACGACGCCCGTCGCCAAGCTTGTCGACGGGCATTGCGACGTGGTGCTGGTCGGCGACAGTGTCGGCATGGTGTTGCACGGCATGTCCTCCACTGTTGGCGTCACGCTCGAAATGATGATCCTGCACGGTAAGGCGGTGCGGCGCGGAC
>NZ_JBSKBR010000104.1:0-2544 GCF_053714315.1 Mesorhizobium sp. PL10
CGCTGGCCGTGCCGGGCTGGTCGTCGGCGATCGACACCGTCGGGTTGGCGGTATCCACCGCAACCGTGTCGGCCCCCCCAGCGCCAGCGTTGCCGGCAGTGTCGGTGTAACTGCCGGCCGCTACCGAAACGGAGCCAAGGCCACTAAACCCGTCTGCTGCGGTGAACTTCGCCATATAATGCGAAGCGTCAATCATCACAAAATCAGTCAGCGTGCCGTGGGTTGCCGTGACGTCGTCTAAAGTGAAGCCCGTCACCGGGCCAACAAAAGTGAACGTCACGACCGAATTGTTGTCGCTATCACTTAATGCAGAATCGACAATATTGACGTATACAGGAACACGTCCGTCGCTATCGAGAACGGTAACCCGCTCGATCGCGGAGACCTTAAGATTGATAGTGCTGAACGTAAATTCTGCCTGACCTGCTTGGCCAGTATTCGAGTTCGAATTTGCGGCAACGAAAGCACGGAATTGAGCAATTTCAGCGCTAAACGCCGTCATGAATGACGTATTGGCCAGTTGATCATTGCTTAGGTAGATAGCAAGTGTATCGATCTCGGCAGTGCCTTTCGCAGCATTGCCGTTGCCGCCGTCATAGATGTCGTAGCCCGAAAAGGCTGTTTGTCCGGCGGTCGTCCCTGTGCCGTATACCAGGCTACCAAACTTGTACTGATTTTCCCACGCGCGATAGATAAGCGTGTCCGCTCCCGATCCGCCCAGGACCGTATCGAAACCACTGCCTCCATCGAGCGTATCGGCGCCTGACCCGCCATTCAGGCGATCGCTTCCGGCGCCACCCAAAAGCACGTCGTCTCCACTACCGCCAACCAGATTGTCGTTGCCACTTGTGCCAATGGTCGTTGCCATACCCTGTCCCCTATCTCGCTAATTGTTCTTGTCGATCAAGAAGTGTCGACATCCACCTGCCGCTTGCGGCGGGGTGGCTCAAAAATTGTGAACCTGTGAGAGCAGGTTCGCCTTCGCCAACTAACGGCTTGATCCTGGGAGAGAGCGCCGGACCAAATGAGTTCGCATCGAGACCAATGGCATGTGTACCAATGCCAAACGCCCACGCCCGCGTGTCCGGCAAACACAGCTTGATGCCTACTGAATCATCGCAGGAAACAACCGGCTTCGGACCGGTCGAGGCGGAAAACCCATTATCGATAGAGCAAAGTGCGATTCCGGCTAGATCGTTGCTCAGCACATCAAGAGAAACAACGGCAAGCGGAGTGGAAATGAGGATCGTCGCATCTTCGGAAAAGCTGTGGGCGTCATCTCCGGCCTGTGGCGTACCAGAAAGCGACTTCGCAGTTCCGTCGCCGTCTGCGATTTGAGAAGACGCCATTCCAACCCCCTTTTACCCATGCACAGATGCCCCCACATCCGTCTACCGACTGCACTGAAAGACAAACCGCTCCCTATCAAAAAGCTTGTGTCTGTTGTCAGCGCCTCATCCAAGCCGCCGCAAAGTCACCCCTTATGAACAGCCTAACTCAGCAAGGCCGTTCACAGTCGGATGGTGGCTCGATGGTGATGGCTCGCGGCGACATCAATCGCCGCATTGCGTCTCCCTACCCCAATTGCATCATCTACTCGTTGGTTACTGATCACGAGCTTTTATAGAATGCTAAATTAGGAGATTATTAACTCTTCCGAGGTGGAAGCGTCAACGTCCAACTTGGTGGAACAGTTAATAGTCGAAGCCAAAATGCTCGCGAGCAGCAATCTCGCTACGCTGCGGCGCCTTCGTTCGCATGCTACAAATGTATCGCAATGCACGCCACCGACCGAATTTCACCGCCGCCAAGGTCTGCGAAGCCGCAGGCTGCAGAGACGTGACGTTCCGGGAACCAGAGCGGATGCAAATGGCCCATTAGATGCAAGAGGGGCTGCAATCGACAGAACCTTTTTGAAGCGCGCGTCGACACTTGCTCGGCCCATTTCACCGGGGCGCCGCGGTGGCGCCTTCGGTAGTGCTGGCACTCTCTTTCCGGCACGTATTTTGTTCCAATAGCCTTGCGGCGGCGACGCAACTCCACATCGCGTCAGCAGCTTCTTCAGCCCGACGTCGGACAGTTCGAGCTTCGCGGCCAAGTCCCGCATCGGTGAAGACCATGCGAACGCAATAAGATCGTCAGGCAACACAGAATGTCGTTCTGCCACACGTCGCCTTACCTCCATTTTGTTCAGCCAGGCTGCTTCTGGCACGCCTTCGCAGTGTCGATATGACAGGCCGGCCAGTGCCATCTAAGGTCAAATCTGGCAACTCCGACGTGCGCCCGATCGCGCCAGGGATGCGCCTACATCATCAAGGCGGCTGCAGATCGGCTGCACCTGAAGGAGCGCTGTCAGTGAAGCATCAGCGGGACGCTCGAGCAGCGATCTGCTTCCTTTCGTAGTTCCTCGCGCCGCAGGGGGCAACCGGACATTGTCGCGTGGCAGAGCGAGGTTTGGTGCTATCAAGCGAGGGCCACGAAATACGACCGAAGTAAGCGTCCGGAGCTTGCACGTGAGGTCAGGTCTTGACAGGGACTTGGGCT
>NZ_JBSKBR010000105.1:0-2531 GCF_053714315.1 Mesorhizobium sp. PL10
GTCTGAAATAGGTGGACACCAAGTGATGGAAGAAGATGATCAGAAACTGCTGGTGAGGCTTGTTGGTCGGAACGGGCGACGCCGATACGAGCCTGCATCGAAGGACCGTCTTGTCGCGGCCTGCCTTGAGCCTGGCGTGTCGGTATCGAGGCTTGCGCTCGAACATGGGGTCAATGCGAACCTTCTTCGGAAGTGGATAAAGAAGCGCACGCAGACCCAGTCCCTCCGACCGTCCTCATCACCGGCGTTTATCCCGGTTCAGATTGGAAGCATTCCCGATCGGGCCTTGCTGCGACAGAGCAGCATGGCTGCGGTGGATTTGCCGGGGACTTGCGATGGGGTGCGTGGGTCGGCATCGAAAAGGGCTGCGCTTTTTTCCTCTCCAGCCAAGGTGAGCGCGTCACTGCCGAACGGCGTGAAGTTGACGCTGGAATGCGGTGATGTGGATGCATTGACGGCGACCATCGGAGCACTGGGTCATGTTCAGACTGGGCGCTGACCTGAAAGTCTACCTGCACCGCGAGCCGATCGACTTTCGGGCCGGCATCAACAGCCTTGCGGTTCTGGTCCAAGAGACGATGGCGCTCGATCCGTTTGCTGCGGCGGTTTTTGCGTTCTGCAATCGCCGTCGCGACCGGATGAAGCTCCTGTTCTTCGATCGGTCGGGCTTTGTGCTGGTCCTGAAGCGGCTGACCGAGGACAAGTTCCGGTGGCCGCGCCGGGAGGTTGCGGTCGTCCAGCTTACGACCGAGCAATTGCACTGGATTCTCGACGGCATCGATATTGACGCAATGGTCCGCCATCCGGTGCGGCAATATCAGGTCGCAGGCTGACGGCTCCCGAATTGTGCGGTTGACGCGGCGGCATGCTTTCGATTCAAGAATCTGATGAATCGACCCGGCGAACCGACTGTTGAAGAGTTGACGGCGCGCATTGCTGCGCTGCAGGCGCAGAACCGTCAACTCGCCGAACGGGTCGTCAAACTCGAGGAAGAGTTGGCGCTTGCGCGGCTGCATCGTTTTGCGCCGAAGAGCGAAAAGCACATTGACCGCCTCTTCAATGAAGCCGAACAGGTTGCCGATGAGGACGACGCCGACAGCGAAGATGACGATGTCGCCGCCCTTCCGGATACTGGATTGCCAGTGGTCGAAAGCAAGACCGGAAAGAAGCGCGGCCGCAAGGCCTTGCCGGAAAACTTGCCGCGCGAGCGTGTCGAGTATGACCTTCCCGACGATCAGAAGGTGTGTCCTTGCTGCGCCGGTCGGATGCATCGCATGGGCGAGACCGTTACCGAGCAGCTTCATATCGAGGTGAAGGCCAAGGTCTTGCAGAATGTGCGGTTCAAATATGCATGCCGCCATTGCGACCGCACCGGGATCAACACGCCCGTCCTGATCGCGCCGATGCCCGCACAACCTTTGCCGGGCAGCATCGCTACGGCTTCGACGCTGGCCTTCGCGCTCGTTCATAAGTATGTCGACGGCACCCCGCTCTACCGCCTGGCGCAGGCATTCGAGCGCGCAGGTGTTCCTGTCAGCCGCGGCGCCCTGGGCCACTGGGTGATCGGCTCGAGCGAAAAACATCTCTCCCGCATCTATGACACGCTGAAGCTGCGGCTCAGATCGCAGCCCCTCATCCATGGTGACGAGACCACGGTCCAGGTGCTGAAGGAAATCGACAGAGAGGCCGCCAGCACGTCATATATGTGGGCTTACCGGAGCAGCGAGGACAGTGACGAGCCGATCGTGCTGCTCGATTATCAGCCGGGCCGCGGCCAGATACACCCGCAGACCTTCTTGGGCGATTACCGCGGCATATTGATGAGCGATGGCTATACTGCCTGGCGCACGCTGGAAGGGGCAACGCACCTTGGATGCATGGCCCATTCCAGGCGGCGCTTCGTCGATGCCCTAAAGGCGAGGAAGAAAGGCGGCGGCCCGCCGGAACAGGCGCTCCGGTTCTTCGAACAGCTCTATCGGGTTGAAAGGCAGGCGCGGAACGAAATCCCCGATGACGGCGAAACGCGAGATCACTGCATCCGCCGCTTCCGCCAGCAACATAGTGTCCCCATCCTCCATGCTCTCAAGGCATGGCTCGATGAAATCGCCCCAAAAGTCTTGCCGGACAGCAAGCTAGGCGACGCCGTCTCCTACACCCTGAACCAATGGGGATATCTGACTCGTTACACCGAGGACGGCAGCATGCCGATCGACAATAATCTTCTCGAGCGTGACATCAGAATCTTTGCCACTGGCCGGAAAAGTTGGCTGTTCAGCGATACCGTCGACGGAGCCAGGGCCAGCGCCGTCATCTACAGCCTGATGTTGACCTGCCGCGCCTGTGGTGTCGAGCCGTTAGCGTGGCTGCGCCACGTCCTCACCGAATTGCCTCAACGCAACGAGGACGCTGATATCGACGATCTGCTGCCCTTCAACTTCGCCAAAGCCGACGCAGCCTGACCCGACGCGTCCGTCTGAAAGCGATCCGTTGTTGCAAGGGCCGTCAACGTGCAGGGAAAATAGCGCTTACCT
>NZ_JBSKBR010000106.1:0-2494 GCF_053714315.1 Mesorhizobium sp. PL10
GTAAGCGCTGTTCTCAGGCCACGGCCTTAAGCTCGGGAGCCCGGATGTAGACCCAAGGCAGGAGATCGTCGATCTGGCTGTTGGGGTGGCCGTTGACGATCCTGGTGAGGACATCGGCGAGATAGCCGAGCGGTTCGACACCATTGAGCTTGCAGGTTTCGATCAGCGAGGCGATGACTGCCCAGTGTTCGGCGCCGCCGTCAGAGCCTGCGAAGAGCGCGTTCTTGCGGTTGAGCGCGATCGGACGGATCGAGCGTTCGACGGTGTTGCTGTCGATCTCGATGCGGCCGTCGTCAAGGAAGCGCGAGAGGCCTTCCCAGCGTGAGAGCGTGTAGCGGATTGCCTCTGCGAGCTTGGTCTTCTGACTGATCAGGCCGAGCTTCTCACGCAGCCAGGGTTCGAGATCGGCGACGATGGCGCGGCTTTTGTCCTGACGCATCGCGCGGCGCTCGTTGGCCGATCGGCCACGGATGTCATCCTCGATCTTGTAGAGTTCGGCGATCCGTCTCAGCGCGTCGCTGGCGATCGGCGCGGGACCGGCTGCTGCCAGTTCATAAAAGCGCCGACGGACATGCGCCCAGCAGAAGGCGAGCGTGACGCCGCTTTTGTCGGCCAGCACGCGATAGCCGCCATAGCCGTCGACCTGCAAGATTCCGGTGAAGCCTGCGAGATGAGCGATCGGACGCTCGGCCTTTCGGTCCGGCGCATAGACATAGGCGACGCCCGGCGGGTCGCTCCCCTCCCATGGTCGGTCATCGCGGGCATAGGCCCAGAGTTGACCTGTCTTAGTCTTGCCGCGGCCGGGATCGAGCACCGGCGCGGTCGTCTCGTCGGCGAAGAGTTTTAGCGAGGACTTCAGCTTGCCAAGCAGCCGCTCATGCACCGGACGCAGGTGCCAGGCGGCGCGGCCGACCCAGTCGGCGAGCGTAGAGCGATCGAGATTGATACCCTGCCGGGCGTAGATCTGCGCCTGACGATAGAGCGGCAGGTGATCGGCATATTTTGAGACCAGCACCTGGGCGACCGTTGCCTCGGTCGGAAGGCCACCCTCGATCAGCCGGGCCGGCGCCGGAGCCTGAACCACCACGTCCTCACAGGCGCGGCAGGCATATTTGGGCCGGCGCACGACGATCACACGCAGCTGCGCCGGAACGATGTCGAGCCGCTCGCTCACGTCCTCGCCGATCCGATGCAGGCCATTGCGGCAGCATGGACAGGCATGGTCCTCGATGTCGACGACCATTTCCACCCGCGGCAGGTGGGGTGGCAACGCGCCGCGGTTCGTCCGGCGCTTCCTGGCGCGCTCCAGACGCTCTGCGGGAGATGCTTGTTCGTTCTCTTCCTCGTCGGCGGCCTCGAGTTGCTCGGCCTCTTCGAGCCCCAACTGCAACTGATCCTCGGGGAGCGTCTCGGCACGCCGGCCGAAGCGGTGACGTTGCAATTCCTTGATGATCTGGACCAGGCGGGCATTCTCGACGTCGCGCGCCAGGACCATCGCCTTCAGCGCGTCCGGATCGTCGGGAAGCTGGTCAGCCGTCATCGCCATGAGCGGATCAGACCATATTCGCCGACGCCGGGCGACAATGGAATCCGACCTGATTCACTTGGTCGCGGATCAGCCCGCCTGCGCCGGAACGCGGGTCCGGCGCGCCTCGTGGACCCGCCGCCAATCAAGCCCTTCAAGCAGCGCCGACAGTTGCGCGGCAGTCAGCCGCATCACGCCGTCCTGCACTTTCGGCCAGCGGAACTCGCCGTCCTCCAGCCGCTTGGCATAGAGGCAGACGCCGGTGCCGTCCCAGAAGATCAGCTTGATCCGGTCGGTGCGCTTGGCGCGGAAGACGTAGACGGCACCGCTGAACGGATCGGCGCCCATCGTCTCGCGCACCAGCGCGGCCAACCCCTCCGCGCCCTTGCGGAAGTCTACTGGCTTCGTCGCCACCATGACCTTGACCGCACCCGTCGGCCCGATCACGACGTCGCCTTCAGCGCGCGGATTACAGCGGCCACCGTCTTGGTATCGGCGCCCCGGCCAACGCGCATGGCGATGCCGTCAATCTCAAGCTCGATCACACCGGCGTCACGCACCGACTTCTGCTTCCGTGGTCGTCCTGGGCGCTTCGCTGCGGGCTCGGTCGGCGGCCCCGCCACAATCGCCGGCACGAAGGCAGGAGAATCCTGCTGCGCCGAAGCGGCCTGTTTGCGCGCTTCGCGGCGCCAGGCGAAGACCTGCTGCGGCCTCAGGCCATAACGGCGGGCAACCTCGGAAATGATTGCGTTCGGCTCCAGCGTCTCCGCGATGATCCGCGCTTTGTCATCCACCGACCACTGACGCCGGCCGCCAGCACCGTTGATCACCTCGAAACGTCGAGGCTGGCGCTCCGGGTCAAGCGTAAGGTCAAGTCCAGACACAAGTCGATCTCCGATCCCATTTACAGAACCGGCAACCTCACAGATCGAGACCACTCCCGAAAGGTGGTCCGGAAACACCGCTTAC
>NZ_JBSKBR010000107.1:0-2488 GCF_053714315.1 Mesorhizobium sp. PL10
TTGGTTCAGCTGCTGCTCAAAGTTCGCTTGCAGATTCGCGCCGTCCCCCTGTTGCCCTACGGGCATGCCGGTATTCTGCCGCGCGAAGCGTGGCGCAGACGGGTTCAACTGCCGAGGATTGAACTGAGAACCACGCATACCCTCTCCATCGAAATATTGATTGCTCGCAAGTCTGCGCAGACAGGCAAAGCCTCAGCGGCGAATGGATTGAGCTCGCACGCCAAACGACAAGCTATCGCAATCAGCTGTCGAGAAGCTGACCAGTCAGGAAAAACGCGCTGCCTTCGCAGGCCGTCGAGTGTCGAGGATGTGTGCTTCAGAACGAGGACGGGGCGTTTCGATGTCGCTGTGATCGGTCGGTGTTCGTTGCTGCTCCTGGATAAGTTCCTGGAGTTTGACGCAGTCGTGCCACCAGATGCTGTCGGCGAGATCGTTGAGGAAAAAATCCAGAGGGTGGAGGCAGGCTACGCTGTCTCGATTGGTCACCGACCTCATTCCAGATCAGCGGCGAAGGCTTGGATGTCACGGGCGAACTGCTCGGCCGCAGCGCGTTCCTGGCGGCACGCTCGGTTCAGGCTGTCGGAAAGGCGCCCGCAGCCGGTTTCGAAGTTCGCCGTTCAGTTCGGCCGTCCGGACCTGCATGAGCATGTGAGCGCCGTTAAGGGACCAGCGCATTTGCTGCTTCTTTACCATTCGCTTGCCGACGAGTGAGTTCATAGCTGACTCGGCGAGGGTCGAGGCGACCCGCGGGCCGGCTCGGTAACGCTTCCCATAGATCGCACCGCGGTTCGATCGGACATAGGTCAGCAGTTGGGAGCCAAGGCTATGAAGGCGTGCGATCGAGAACTCGGCTTCTCCCTGCGACTGCTTCAGTCTGGCGAGAAGCTTCTCCAGGTCGCGGATCGCGCGATCGACGCGTCCATGCCACAGCCGCCATTTCACGGCTCTGATGTCCCTGTCGATGGTTGGAAGCGCTTCAATGGGGCCGGACTGTGATCGCGCGATGTGATCGGCGATCTGCTGCATGGGCTGGATCTTCATGGCGATGTGGAACCAATCGATGATGCGGGTCGTCGGTTTCGGCATGGCGCGGGGCAGCCGCTTGAGGATTTCAGCACCGTCCGAGATTACTGTCACATCGCCAAAGCCGCGATATCCGACTTCCCGGAGGGAGTGGAGAACGCGATCGCGGATTGCACGCTGGGCGGTGCTCCCGGTGACGAAAGAGCGGCCACCGGGTTCGCCCCGTCCCCTACGCCCGCATCTGGCCACCACGAGCTCAAAGTTTGGCGTTGAATTGGGCTCGGCGCTGCGAACATGAGCGGTGTCGATGCTGACGACGAGCTCTTTGCGCCGATCACCGGGAAGCTGCATCTCGAGCTGGTGTCGGTCATCCGTTTGAGACCTCGCGCGCCATGTTTCCTGTGCAACCTGGTCGTCGAGCCGCTTGCCGATCCTGATGGTAAGGTTGCGCACGGTCGCATGCCTCTCGGTCGGTTCAATGGGCAGGAGCTCGGCCAGCACCTTCGCCGCCTGCCGGTATGGCATCATGCTTCCCAGCCGCGCCGTCAGCTCCATCAACTCCGGCGTGGCGCGATCGGGACAAATATCGTTCAGCGGCGGGAACGCAGCGATCATGCCCGGATGGCAATCCCGACACAGCATCCAGCGCGGATTGCGAACCTTCACCAAGCCGAAGACGGTTCGGATCCGGCGTGTCGTGTAGTCCTTCACCGGCCGCAACGTGTAGCAGTCCGGGCAGACCCGGCGAAAGAGAGAATAGGTCTCCGCCTCATGGCTCACGACCGCGCTCTGCAGAGCTGCCATGATCTTTTTGCCATCGTCTATGGACAGTCCGATGTCGCCGTCGAACAGGCGCTCCCAGCTCTTGTCGATGCGGACCTCCTTCCGGCAGCTGTCGCCAAATTCGTTCCTGCCCTCGATCGTGATCGTTTTGCCTCCGAGCAAAACGATGCTGATGGACGGCTCAAGCCTAACAACCCGTGTTCGACCCCAGAGAAATTACCGGTCTCGACAAGAGCGACAGATCATCCAGCACCGTCATGGCACCGAAATGCTTGCTCACATTCCTGATCTCGATATCGGCCGTCACGTCGGCGCTCCTCCTCGGCGCATGCACGACGATGCGCGTGAAGTCAGAGCTTCAGGCGGATCATCTGGTAGGAATAGGGTGGCAGCGGCAGGCTCAGCCTGCTGCCCGCCACCGAGGCGCCCCTCCCCTTCTTGGGACCGACATTGCCGGGATTGCCTGCCGAATTGACGGCTTTCAGATCCGCGTGCGCCATCAGCTGATGGTCGACGATGTCAGCAGCGCCGAAGCCGGTGATGTCGATGACGGTTTCGATTTCCTCGCTCGAATGGCGGTTGATGGCAAAGAAGGTGACATGTGCGGTTTCCGTGTCATGCACGCCGGTGATGTCGACACAGGAAACGTCGCCCGCCACGGTGGATTTGTAGGTGGGGCTTT
>NZ_JBSKBR010000108.1:0-2402 GCF_053714315.1 Mesorhizobium sp. PL10
CTGCGTGGGAAAACCAGAGAAATAACAGCGGCGCCCGCATCAATTGGATGTTCTCAACCGAACAGGCCCGCCTCAAAATGGCCAAAGCCTATCCAAAGCCCACCGGCAAAGAGTCATAATCCCTGTGCAGAGCCACTAGTGGCTCCTGAACTCCCAACGCGCCGACGAGCTTGGGGTAGTTGAACACGCCCATCCCAAACGCTTCGACGCCAATGCGTGCAGACGCCCCCACCGTGTTCCTAACGAACCGGCCGATCACTTCCCACGCACTTTGCTCACCTGTCCCAGCTACGTGGCTTTCCGCGTACGCGACAACCCGATCCTGCGAGAGCCAGCATCCTGCGTCCGCTGCAGCGTCGGCATCCATCTTGCGCAGGATGAAATACGGGTCATCGTCTAGGGTCAAGAGCACCGCCTGCGGCTCATCGCCGGAGAAGGACTCATACCCCAGGAGATAGCACTGATTAGCTTGTGAGAGGACCACCAACGCGTCCATCCCAGCGCTGCACATCATGGTACGCACGTTATCGAGCCGAGCCCGATACTCCGACGTCTCAAACGCCTGGACAATGTTCCTGCCGCTCATACAGAACTATCCTCCAAATTTCGTGATACGCGCTTATCGAAGGAAATCCTGAGATAGTCGCGGAAGCCCTGTCCCCATTACATAGGTTGAACCGCTCTGACGTTTCGTTCGTGATCATGTCGACGATCAGATTGGCCGCTTCCAGTCCGACCCCAAATCCGTCGTCCCTCGACGAAATCACCCTGACCGAATTTGCAATCCGGTCGGCAAAGGAATTTACGATGTGAACCAGGCCAATTTATACTTTAGCCACTTTCAACTATCGCCACTTGGGGTGTGATGGACCAGTTGATCAAGTCGACGGCGCTCTGAAGTATCGCCTCGGTACGAGAGAGGCTGGATGAAGCCACGACGACATGTCCCAAACAGTCTCTATAGTCGCCTTTTCTAACAATCGGAGTTTTCGGTTGAACATAGAATTTGACCTCGGCGACACCTGGTAGAGCAGCTGCCTCGCTCTCCCCACCGATCCAGTCAAGCGTCCCATCGCGATCAGCAACCAAGAATCTTGCGGCCGCTGTTTGCGAATGCCTTTTGCGCAAATCCAATTCTTCGCCGATGGCAAGCTTAATATGCGCCGTGATAAGATCAACACCGCAAGCCAGACGAACCATTTGAGGAGTCGGCGAGCCATGAAGGCGCGGGTTGACCTCAATGACAACTGGGCCACGCTTCGTCCACCGAACTTCAATGCCCACTGGCCCCCAGCCGAGGCCGAGCGCGCGCAAAGAGCTCAGTGAAATGTCGGCTAAACGCTCATGCTCGTCATCACTCAGCGGTGCTGGGTAAGTCGCCGCACGATAGACGAAATGCGGTGGAGGGCCGAAGTCGCCGATGCCAATCCCAATGACCTCATTCCCCATAATGTCGGCCCAGTAACAGGGGCCTTCGGCGAATTCTTCGACCAGCATCCTCGGCTCAGACCGCCATATTTGCTGCCCACCCAAAAGATAGGTCGTATGTTCGGCTAGCTCTTCGGCCGTGCGGCACAATCGGACACCGACGCTCCCACTACCCATCGCAGGCTTAACTATCACCGGCAGTCCAATCTCCGCGGCCGAATCCGCTATGTCCGCTGCGTTGGCCGCCAAGCGATAAGCCGGTATCGGAACGCCTGAGGCCGCGAGGAGTTTACGCTGAGTGTACTTATCGCAGCATTGCTCAATAGCTTCAGGGTTCGGTCCCGGCAGATCGAAATGACCGCAGAGCTTGCCAACTGTCGCATACACTGAGTCCCGCGCAGCCGTGATGCCAGCAATTTCATAGGTCTCTCGGAGCCGGGAACATTCCCCGATCAGCGCATCCAGATCGTCTGTATCAACACGGATCGTCTCAAGGTCTTTCGCTCCAAAATTGTCACAGCGACTTGGATCGTCAGAAAGGGTAATCGGCTGGAGACCAAGACGCTGAGCAGCCTGGACGTAGAGTAGCCCCGAGCCCATTACGGTCCCCCCAACTAAGATCAGCGCTCTTGACATTGCTGTGCCTCCTTCGGTGCGTGACGGTCCGTGGGATTGTCGGCATCGTTGAAGCCGGTCTCGCTCTCAGACTCTGCACCAAGGCTAGCGTCATCAGCGATTTGCGAGGGTTAAGAATTGGCGAATTTATTTCGCAGTTTCATTGCAAAGAGTTGGCTCCGCATTTTTGGACAGCGCTCCGCGCAATCTAAGTGGCAACCTGCCGAGTCACATAAAGCGCGGCGACGATCATGCGGCCGTCGCCGTCGCTTGCCAGCCGAAATAAGCTTCGTCGGGCCTTCTTTTTCGGAAGGGTACTCTCGGTGACAGCGCAATTGAGTATGAAGGTCTGGGTCGAG
>NZ_JBSKBR010000109.1:0-2400 GCF_053714315.1 Mesorhizobium sp. PL10
ATCAATGACTTACGTGGCTATGTTCTTTTTGTGTTCTCGTCCAGGTGTTCAAGTCGGGTCTGAGCGATCTTTGCGACGTCCGCGCACGATTCGCTTGCGACCATTGTCGATTATCGTCCGACTTCCGGTTCGGCCAAAGGCGTAAGCACCGGCATAAACAGGATTGGTGAGAAGATTGCTCACCGTCGTGTAGACCGGAAGCTTCCACAGCACCTGCTGCTGTCCCGAGATCCTGGGGTTGATGTACGGAAGCGCGATCTGGTCACTGCGAAGCGATAAGAACACCTGGCGGATGCTTTGCATTTCGGCAAAGCGGGTGAAGACCAAGCCAATCGCCTCGCGCACGCGCCGGTCGGGATCCATTTCGATTTTGTCACGGCCTGCATTCACATAGCCGACGGCGACCGTGAAGAAGAGTTCGCCCCGGCGTGCCTTCTGCTTCAGAGCTTCCATCGAACGGGCCCGCAGGAGCGACAGTTCGAGTTCGCTCATTGTCCCTTTCATGCCCAGCAATAGCCGATCGTTTGGATGGCGTGGTTCGGCCGCAAAATTCGATCAGCGTGTGCCAGTCGCGTCCATTGCGCGCCAGACGGGATACTTCGATTGCGAATACAGCACCGACGCGGCCTTCACAGATCGCTGACAGCATCTTCTCGAAGCCCGGACGACTGACGCCCGAACCCGAGCGGCCAAGGTCGTCATCGATGACTGTCACATCCTCCAGCCAAGACCACGAGCGCGCTCGGCAAGGCCATATTGACGCCGCCGGCTCTCATGATTGTTGGCAAGCTGGTCGACGGTCGATTGGCGGATGTAGATGAAGGCGCCGCGCGCCAGGTGGTCAGACGTGATCTTCATCGCCGGCCTCCGTCGCTGCGGCGACGCTGAGTGCTTCCGACAGCAGCGCGCTTACCAATGGCACCAGCTTCGTCCGTTCGGATGTTGCTATCGGCACCGGTGGCGGCTTGCGCACGAAGAGTTCCAATTGGCGGTGGCAGGATTGACGATGCTTCATGCTTGTCTCCTCCTTCGCGACGGGAATCGTCGCGCAGCAAGCTTAGACAGGCATCAAGCTCGCGCCGAAGTTCCCGCAGATACGCCAGCGGCAGACGGGGACGCTCCATCACCAACATCGCCTCAGCCCGATCTTCCGTCATCCAGACCGGCAGACGCACCAGGGTGCCGTCAGGCTGGCGAATGATCAGAGCAACCCCGTCACCATGGCGAGTGGGCATTATGAAGTTGTTGCACCGATGCCGGGCACCGTCATCAACCGGCGGCACGGATTACTGTGTTTGGCGAACCCGAGAATATGCTCTTCCAAGGCCCCGATTTCTTGCTCATGCGTGCGCGGACAGCCAACAACGCTGAAACAGCCGCTTCAAGTCCAGGCTCCCCCGCGCAGAGCTCGCGAACGGATTCCTCGTATTTCTTTGCACCGCCTTTCCCGACGATCCTGCCGAATGTCTCGCCGCCGAACCGGCCACCGTAGTTGTCGCCGCGCAACGAGGGCACGAGGTGTGAAAATCGAAGACACGATCACGACTCGCCTCTCGCCGCAGGGCTGGGATCACATCAATATCACCGGCGATTACATCTGGTCCGAAGCCTTGCCGCTCGACACCGATGGATATCTGCCCCTGCGCGGCAATCAGGCATGATTGCCATGCCTGCCGTATATCCGTGTCCCAATAACGTACCGGTGCCCACCGGATCACCGGTCTCCTCCACCTCCTCGCGTACGATCGCCAGTTTCTGCTCGACCGTCCAGGAACGGTGAACTCGCTTTCGATCACACCCGCCGGCAACGGCAGAGCTGCGGCCTTGTCAACTTCCGCCGCAGACGGCGTCTCCATGGCCAGATATTTCATGCCGCTAATGTCCATTAAATTTAAGCGGACATTAGCGACGCGAGGTAGCCATCACTAGGCGGCCTTAATCGTACGGATACGATTTGCCTGTGCGAGTGCCCGACCTGCCACCAGGGGCGAATGGTGTGCATCGAGATCCTGAAACCGGCTTCGTTGGAGGTTGTGGCATTTTCTTCGGGTACATCATGACGAGCGGATGCACGCAACCATCATTGGCCAGCCATGCTGCCCGCCGCGTCGGGCGATCGGCACCCTGTTGCCGGACATTCGGAATTGGCCGGTCGACGCTTCACCTGCGCAGTCTTTCCCTGCCACACTGCTGATGCCGCGCTCGGCTACCTCCCTCGGACAAATCTGCG
The DNA here is from genome assembly GCF_053714315.1 of Mesorhizobium sp. PL10. Taxonomy (NCBI): domain Bacteria; kingdom Pseudomonadati; phylum Pseudomonadota; class Alphaproteobacteria; order Hyphomicrobiales; family Phyllobacteriaceae; genus Mesorhizobium; species Mesorhizobium sp. PL10. The sequence continues at coordinate 2,231 of NZ_JBSKBR010000109.1, forward strand.
CCAGCATGCGCAGGGACGCAGGCGCGCGGTCGCAACAGCGCCGCCAACCTAAAAACGCTCTCTACTATGGAGATATTTCCATAGGCGCCGAAATTGGACCTTCGCCGGTTGGGGCCGATCGAGCCGCCATCATGCTCTCCGTCATCACGACTTGCCGCCTCAACGAGGTT
>NZ_JBSKBR010000110.1:0-2382 GCF_053714315.1 Mesorhizobium sp. PL10
CAAACGCGACCATTCATCCTGGAAGTCAAGCGGAAGCGGGGTATTCAAAAACAATCCCGGTCAATTTGGGGGGATGTTGATATTTCAGCGGCCGTCGCCGGGACAACCCGAGAATCGGAGGCGACCGAGCTCGCTAATTGTCAGACGATTGACTCCAACACAATCTCCGTCGATCCTGAATATCTATTCAAATCGCAAGCGGAGACTCCTATGCCGGATTTAAGTGGCGCTGAAGCTGCAGCATCCCCCTCTGAGACCGCTGCGAAAGCAGAAAAGCCAAAGGCCAAGAAAAGAGTTGCGCAATCGCGCAAATCGAAGCCGGAGAAAACATCGCCTGCTCATACCAATGGTGCCATCGCTCAGTCTCGGACGTCGGACTCGTCGGCAGCACTTGGCAGCGGCCGGAAAATTTACTCGGCAAAAGAGCGAGCCGAGAAGCTCTCCGAGATGCAGCAGTCCATGACCGGCGGCGCCACTCTGAAGCTGGCCGCAAAGCAGGCGGGCATATCGGAGCAGACCTATTATCATTGGAAGCGGGCCTCGACACCTGCGCCGCGAAGCGACGATTTGAAGGACCTTCTCGCGCTCGAGGACGAAAACAAGCGGCTAAAGGGCCTTCTCGCAGAGCGCCTTCGCAAGGAGAACGCGGAATTGAAGATGAGGCTCGGCTTGGCGTAGGATCCGCTCTTGAGCCGCAGGCCCGCGTTGGTGACGAGAAGGGACCGAGACTTTCTCGCCGAGCTTTGCCTGATCGGGATTTGCCAAAGGCAATCAACCGATCCACGAAAGCGAAAGCGGAAAGTTGCGGCCGCGGTCACGCTGATGCCGGTTGGGTACAGATACGATTGGCGGCCGATCTCTATTGTCAACCCTTGCGGTAGGGTCGGCGCTGACGCTTTTCGATCCAAGCGGGTAAGGCGAGGAAAAGTGTCGGCCGCCCAAAGGCCGGCGAGTGGATAATTCTCATGGCCGGTTGACCCGGATCCGGGCAGGCGCCATTGGCAAATCCGGCGAAGTATCTCGCAGAGTTCGGCTTGATGGACAGGCGACTGGGTCTGGACTAACGGCTTGCTCCAGCGATTTCATATCCCGCCCATGCAGAGATATTTCATCTCAAGATAATCCTCGAGCCCGTGGCGGGACCCCTCGCGCCCGATGCCGGATTGCTTGATGCCGCCAAAGGGTGCGGCCTCCGACGACATGCGCCCGGTGTTGATCCCGACCATGCCATATTCCAGGGCCTCGGCCACACGCCAGACACGCTTCAGGTTGGAAGCGTAAAAATAGGCAGCAAGCCCGTAGATCGTGTCGTTGGCCTCGTGCACGACCTGATCGGCATCTTCGAAACGAAGGATAGGAGCCAACGGCCCGAATGTCTCCTCTCGGGCCACTGCCATCTCGCTGGAGATATCCGTGAGGACCGTCGGTTGGAAAAACGTGCCGTCCTTGCCGATGCGATTGCCGCCGCATCGGACCGTGCCGCCTTTTGCGACGGCATCGGCGATATGGGCTTCGATCTTGGCCAGGGCATGCCTGTCAATCAGCGGCCCAATCGCCACGCCCGGATCGAAGCCGTCGCCGACCGAAAGCAGGCGGACTTTCTCGACGAACTTGTCGACAAACTTGTCGTGAGCGCCGGATTGGACGTAAAGGCGGTTTGCTGAAACACAGGTCTGGCCCCCATTGCGGAACTTTGCCTGGATCGCGCCGTCGACGGCAGCATCGATATCGGCATCGTCGAAGACGATGAACGGCGCGTTGCCGCCGAGCTCCAGGCTGAGCTTCTTGATCTGGTCCGAGCACTGTCGCATCAGCAGCCGCCCGACCTCGGTCGAGCCGGTGAAGCTGATCTTGCGGACCTTGGGATTGGAACAGAGTTCGTGGCCTACCGCATCGCCTTGCGAGGCATAGACCAGGTTGACGACGCCTTCGGGAAAGCCAGCCTCCTGGGCAAGCGCGAACATCGCGCCCGCCACGAGCGGTGTCTGTTCGGCAGGCTTGAGCACGATCGTGCAGCCGGCGGCGAGCGCCGGCGAGATCTTGCGTGCCACCATGGACGCCGGAAAGTTCCACGGCGTGATCGTGCCGACGACGCCGATCGGCTGCTTGATCACCAGCATGCGGCGGTCGGTCGACGGCGGCGAGATCGTCTCGCCATAGATGCGATTGGCCTCTTCGGCGTACCATTGCAGATAAGCGGCCGCATGCGTCACCTCTGACTTGGCTTCGGCAAGTGGCTTGCCCATCTCGGCGGTGAGGATCGCCGCAAGGTCGTCGGTGTGATCGACGATCAGCTGATGCCAGCGCCAGAGGATGTCGCTGCGCTCTCGCGCGGTCAGCGCCGCCCATCCAGGCTGGGCGACATGGGCTTTGCCGATCGCG
>NZ_JBSKBR010000111.1:0-2337 GCF_053714315.1 Mesorhizobium sp. PL10
TGTCGATACCGGATCAATACTCCCCAGAAGTGCCGTTTGAATCTTCCCCAGTTTAGCGTTGCCGCCGGTCCTCCGGGGCGCGCCCCGGGGGACCGGCGGCGCGTCATCACCGATACTGTTCTCGATGGTCGAGAGGGGAATGTCGGTGATCAAACTCGGGGAGATAGTCATGATTTTAGATTTGCACCGGCAGGGGTTGTCGGTGTCGGCGATCGCCAGACAGACCAACGTCGATCGAAAGACAATTCGTAAATATATTGAGCGGGGTCTCGAAGAGCCTGCTTATGGACCACGCAAGCCGCGGGCAACGGTGATCGATCCATTCACGGCTTATCTACGTGAACGGGTTGCTGCCTATCCCGGCTTGAGCGGCCGGCGACTCTTGCGAGAGCTGAAGGATCGCGGATATGCGGGTGGCTACACGACCGTCACGGACTTTCTCAGAGATGTTCGCCCGACCTCAGAACAGGGATTTGAAGTTCGGTTCGAAACAGATCCCGGCGAACAGGCCCAGGTGGATTTCGCCCAGTTCCAGGTCATCTTCACCGATGAGCCGTCAACGCCGAGGATCGTCTGGCTCTTTTCCATGGTGTTGGGCCACAGCCGTCTCATCTGGGCTCGCTTTGCTATGCATCAGGATCTTCCGACGGTGCTGCGATGCCATGTCGCCGCATTCGATGCAATTGGCGGGGTTCCACGCGAGATTCTCTACGACCGAATGAAGACTGCGGTCATCGGCGAAGGGGAAACCGGTGGCATTGTTTATAACCGTGCCCTGATCGATCTTGCCCGCCATTACGGCTTTCATCCTAAGGCCTGCAAAGCATATCGCGCCAAGACGAAGGGGAAGGTGGAGCGACCATTCCGCTACATCCGTGAAGACTTCTTCCTGGCACGCTCGTTTCGCAACCTCGACGACCTTAATAGCCAGCTGCGGTATTGGCTCGATACCGTTGCCAATCCGCGTGTGCACGCGACAACGCAGCGTGTCGTCATGGAGGCCTTCGCCGAGGAGCGTCATCATTTGCGTCCCTTGCCGCTGGCTCCGTTCCGATCCGTGTTGAGACTGGAGCGCAGGATCTCTCGAGACGGAATGGTCAGCGTCGGCGGAAACGCCTACAGCGTGCCCGACGCCACCAGAAGGCGTCTTGTCGAGGTTCATACCCTGGCCAATGAAGTTCGGATTTTCGAGGATGGCGCCCTCATTGCTATGCATCCAGTGTTGGAGGGTCGTCATCAGCGCCGCGTCGAACCGGGACACCGAACCCTTCGCTCCTCGTCGCGATCGCGACCACACGCCAACAATGACGAGATCATTCTTCTTGGTACCGGCGACAGGGTCACACAGCGGCCGCTCGCCTTCTACGACGCTGTCGCCAGGGCCATGGCACAGGAGAACCGCACATGAGCGCTGCTCTCGATTCCGTGCCGTCGATGATCGACCGCATTCGCCATGATCTTGTCGGCTTGAAGATGCCGCGGGCCCTTGAGGCCCTCGACCATATTGTCCGGCGCCTGGAGCATGGCGAGCTGTCGGCACTCGAAGCGATCGATATCCTGCTTTCCGAAGAACTGACCTTGCGCGAGAACAGTCGTATCAAAACGGCGCTGCGGATGGGTCGCCTGGCAACCATCAAAACACTCGCCGGCTTTGATTTTTCTTTCCAGCCTTCACTCGATCGAGATCGGATCTTCACGCTTGCGCAACTAGGTTTTGTCGACCGCCATGAGGTCGCCCATTTCCTCGGACCGCCGGGAACCGGCAAAAGCCATCTGGCCCTGGCGCTCGGCGTCGAGGCTGTCAAGGCCGGCAAGAGCGTCTACTTCTGCACGCTGGCCGATCTAATCGCGGCCCTCTCAAGGGCCGAGCGCGAGGGTCGGCTGCAAGAACGCATCCGCTTCTTCTGCAGGCCCAGTCTCCTGATCGTTGACGAGATCGGTTATCTCCCGGTCATCGCCGGCGGCGGCAATCTGTTCTTCCAGCTCGTCAACGCCCGCTACGAGAAAGGTGCGATGATCCTCACATCCAATCGCGGCTTTGCTGAATGGGGCGATGTTTTTGGAGACGCCGTGGTCGCCACGGCCCTCCTCGACAGACTTTTGCATCATGCCGTGGTCGTTCAGATTGAAGGATCAAGTTACAGGCTGCGCCAACATGCCGAATTGATGCCGGAACACGTCCGCTCGAAAGCATTGATCGCACCACCGTCCTTCGCCCCGCCACCATCTCCACGCGGCAGGCCGCCGAAAAATACCCAATTCTCCACGCCGTCCGGGGCGGCATAATTGGGGAATTTTACTTCGGCACTTCTGAGGAAATTTCACCCGGCATTGACA
>NZ_JBSKBR010000112.1:0-2229 GCF_053714315.1 Mesorhizobium sp. PL10
CGTCCGCATAACGGCGAGTGCGGCGAAAACCGCCGACGCAACGCCGAAATCAATCAGCCATTCCACCCGGGCAAGGGGCAAAAAAACCTTGTCACAGTGTCAGATTCGGCCAACCGCGCCCGTTTGTCCGCCTTGCTGTTCAAAAACTGCGGTAAATCGATTGTCCAGCTGCCGCTGAATGCCGTAGCCGCACGGTCCAACTTCGTAGCAGAAGCGCAGCACCGCTCCCGGCTGGGAGAGCTTGCTCAAAAGGCGCGTATTCGATATCCGCCCGTGTTCGCGAACCTCCCCGCGCCGGTCTCCAACTGCCAGAGCGACCGAAATCGTCTCTTTGTGAACATCCAAACCGATGTAGGTGATATGCTCGTCCATGGCCCGTCTCCTATGCATGAGGCTCGGCGCCGGGATATCCAGCGCAACCCTCGATAACCTGCATACTGTGAGACGGGTCGCCCTACCTCAGGCGAACATGTGGTCTAGGAGTGAGTTTAGCCCTCGGGCTTCCTGCCACGCCTGCGGATTGATTGAAATCGATCTCCGTGATGGACGCTGCATTCGGGTTAACCGGACGGTGGATGCCAATGCGCTGGGTCGAGTTCTCGATCGGCGATGATCCCGGTTCCGAGCGGTGTTCGGGTAACCTAAGACCCACGAGCCAGAGAGGCCGCTCGCTTTGGTGCGCATCTTGCGTCACGTAATCTGTGATCGCGGCACACTACACCGTCGGAGAAGTCAAATGATAAGCACAAGGCTGTCTGCTTCGCCTGCTTTGGCAAGCCCCGCATGGGGAATTTGCAGCAAAACAAAGAAGCTGTACTCGCCGATTATGAGCCGAGCCCTGGCGCAAAGTGCTTGTGGTGCGGCTGTTGTCAACCCAAACGCCAGCTCTACAACTGGCCCCAACCGCCCGCTTGGATCTCGGGGGCGCACCATACGGTCGCAAGCGGCTAAGAAGCCCCCGCCACTTCCCACAGGGCATTTGACGGATATAGAAGTCATTGCAGCATGGTTCATCGGTGCTCTTGTACGCGGCCGCAACAGTCTCAGCCAAATCCGACAACCCGCTGAGCCGCGGTGGTCGCCGCGCGAAATCAGAGGTCTATTGCTAACCGCCGGGACCTTCCGCAAGAGCCCCCTAGGAGTGGAAGGAAAACACGAAGCGCAGGATCATGCCGTTCGCAGTCCACCGCTATTGCTGCACGCCGCCAACAGTACTGCGGGGCGGACTGGAGTCCGCCGCAAATGTAGGGCGTCCAGGGTGAGATCTTTGTCTTACCGACCTGGCACTGCGCCACTGCACTAGCCAAAAGTTACCCAATTGAGGAGCAAAGCTAATGATGCATCGCGATCTTATCAAACGATTCGATCTCACTGGGCGTTCTGCGCTGGTCACCGGCGGCGCCCGAGGGATCGGTCTGGAAATTGCGCGCACGCTCAGCATGGCAGGCGCCGAGGTCAGCCTCGGCGATCGCGACCTCGACGCCACCATGAAGGCCGCAGCAGATATAGGTCCGCAGGTCAAATCATTTCGCTGCGACGTCGGCGACCCACAGGCAGTCCGTGATCTGGCCGAAGCGATCGGCCCTTGTCCTGACGTGCTAGTCAACAATGCCGGTCTCGGACGCGAGGGGGAAGATACGAGTGACGAGGACTGGCGCCTCGTGACTTCAGTTAATCTTGATGGCGTGTTCTATTGCTGCAGAACTTTCGGCGGGATGATGGCGGAGCGCGGTTCCGGAAACATCATTAATATCGGTTCGATTTGCGGATTCGTTGTTTCAAAATCGTCGAACTGTCCAGCCTATCACGCCAGCAAGGCCGGCGTGCACGTGCTTACCAAGACCTTCGCGTGCAAATGGGCACGATCGGGAGTTCGTGTCAATGCAATCGCTCCGGGATACATAGCCACGAGGATGAACAACGAGACCAGCGAGCAATTCTCGACTTGGGTCGAACTCACGCCCATGGGCCGATTGGGCCGCGCTGAGGAAATCGGACAGGTCGCTCAGTTTCTCGCCAGCGACGCTTCCAGCTACATGACGGGCTCAGTTCTTAACGTGGATGGAGGTTACACAAGTTGGTGAGCGCCGCAGAGTGAGGAATCGATAAGACTCGAATGCTAGCCCGAAAAATTCGCGGCGGGTTGGCGGATGTGGTGCAAGCCGTTGAAATGAACTAGGATTTGGTTGCTTACGCCAACCCTAGTCATTTCCGGAGACCACACCCGCC
>NZ_JBSKBR010000113.1:0-2111 GCF_053714315.1 Mesorhizobium sp. PL10
TGGCGCCGAATTGCTTCGGGCAAGAATGCTGCCACTTCGCCACACACTTTGAGGCAGAGCCTCAATGAATACAGTGCGACACTGGCCTTCTCCCACGGCGACGCCAACACCGCCGTGCTCGCCGCCGTCGGCTACAACTTCAGCCTCCTGCTCAACTGGCTGAGGCTTTTGTTCGCCTGCTTCCTGGCGCTGCTCGCAACAGCTCCAGCGTCACCGGTCCAGCCGCGATCAGCCTGACCTCCGGAAAATCAACCAGCATAACCTCTCAACCACGGCTGCCTTTCGACGCCCATGCCGGAAATCGCTCTTCTTCACTGCCGACTAAGAAAAAGCGCTGACCGCAAGGCCAGCGCTTTTTGTCTGGGCAGGGAAGCCTCAGTTGGCAATGCAGAAATGCTGCTCGCCGTCATTGCCGGTGAATGTGCCGGTGCGGGCGTTGAAGCTGCGATAACGGTCCGAGCAATAGACATACCAGTCACGCGTCCACGGTTCGGCACAACGGTAGGCGTAGAACACCTGCGGCTGCGCGTAGTAGCGGCGAACCGGTGCCGGGCGCACCCGTACGTGGCGATGATAGTAATCGCCATAGTAGTAATCGCGTGGCGGCGGCCGGTCATTGGTCAACCCGCCAACGATCAGCGCGCCGGCGGCAGGGCCGAGCACGCCGGCGGCAGGGCCGAGCACGCCGGCGGCAACCGCGTCGCCGTCGCCGTGATGGCCGTGAAGGCGCCAATCACCCGCATTGGCAGCGGGCAAAGTCGCGAGGGTAGTGGCGACCACGGCGGCGGACAGAACGGCCGTCTTGAAAATTCGGTTCATGTCGATCTCCTTCGTGCCGGCCGTTGAATTCGGGAGATGCGGTCCGGCGATACCGTGAACAAGCAAGCGGCGTACCTACTTGAAATTTCTGATTTTGCGCGTCTCGGACCGTCGGCATTGTCGACTTGCCGACCTTTTGGGTCCCGATCCGACAATCGACCCACTCCAAAATGCGCCACAGCAAACGGTCTAGTCCGGGCATGTCATGGTTCCTTGCTGCCATTGGCGCCCTGGCGTCTCCCAAAGGCTTTTACGACACAGTGCCAAGACACCCATGCCGGCGACCTAACAACTCCGGCAGTGGCCACGATGACCACGGTGCAATTAGGGGCAGTCACCAGCCCTGACGGAACTCTTGGGAATTGGTGACAAGGGTGGCGCCGATGTGACGGCTCCGCCACGCATGGGGGTTGGGGACGTCCAGGCTGCCAACGACATCAATCCACCAAAACAAAAAAACTTCGCCGACGTGGACTGGCTGCCAGGATTGATCTGCTGGTGGCTATAGGGCTCCAGTGAAGCCGAATTATCTGTCGCTGTCCGGAATTAAGCCGGGCTTAGGAGGTCGTCTCGGCGCTCGTGCAGAAGCTTGAGCGCATCGCTGCCGCATGACATGCCGCGAAGCGTGGTCTCGATCCGGGAAGACGAATGCTGCCGTCGCCGCTGGTAGCGGCAGCGCAGTTCCGGATTAGGTGGCAAAGCGCGCGAAGGGAGGTGTTCCCACCGTAGATGACAGTCGCTTCGTAGGCGTCGGCTCCCTCAACGTTGTGTTCGGCGCCTAAACTAAGCGCTGCAATAGCGCTGGGTCGTGAACTCGATGACGCCTCCGCTAGGGACTGGGCCAGTTGGATCGCTGATAATCGCCTTCAGATATTCCAGGAAATCGTAAGCTCTATGAGGCAGACGCATCGACGAAACAATCGATGACCAATATGTGGCGAGCCGTCTTGTCGGGTTGGCCATGCGCACCGCGGACGGGAATCTGCTAACCGCGGCAGAACTGAAACGAATCCGCCGAGAGGTGCGAGCGGCACTCACTCGATGAGGGTTACCAAACCTGTCGCTGGGGGTTACCAATCCGCGTGTTAGGTAGCCTTAAGTTCCCAATCGGGGCCGTAATAAGCTCAATGAAAACAAATGAACTAGGATTTGGTTGCTTACGCCAACCCTAGTCATTTCCGGAGACCACACCCGCCATGAACGATCCTACGCTATCGCTGAGCGGTTTGTCTGAGGATGGCAATGATGCCAACCGGCTGCGCTCCGATCCGATCTTCAAGATGGCCCAGGAT
>NZ_JBSKBR010000114.1:0-2070 GCF_053714315.1 Mesorhizobium sp. PL10
CCTTTGCCGTATCCGGGATGATGATCCCGCCGGCGGTCTTGGATTCGGATTCGACCCGGCGAACGACCACGCGGTCATGCAGTGGACGGAACTTCGACTTTGCCATTTTTTGGATTTCCCTGGTGCTGATGCTGAACGGTTCCCCGTTGCCGGAGCGCGATTAGCACTCACCGAGGACGAGTGCTAACAAGGGGGGTGGATAGGCGGTTGGCAATCCCGTGTCAAGGGCGAAGAACAGCGGGAATGGAGCACGCCCAAGGGAGACGGCGGTGCGGCACTACTGAGCTGATGTTTTGCAAGGCGTGGATATTTCGACCGAGCGACTCAGGCCTTGCGATTTTTCGCTTTTCCTGCGTCTATCTCCAAGTCTCTAATGAACGGCTTGGCTTACGGCCAGGCTACGCTGCAATTGTTATGAAGGAATACAGTATGGCGACAGGAACCGTGAAGTGGTTCAACAGCACCAAGGGCTTCGGCTTCATCCAGCCCGATGGCGGCGGTCAGGACGTGTTTGTCCACATTTCCGCCGTTGAGCGTGCGGGGCTATCGACCCTCGCCGATGGTCAGAAGATCAATTATGAGATCGAGCAGGATCGCCGCACCGGCAAGTCCTCGGCCGGCAATCTCAGCAAAGCAGGCTGACTTTCGCCCGCCGCCGCTCGTCAAGCGCACGGTAGGCTAACTCAACTGGATGGCCGCAGCGGATTGCTGCGCGCCTTCCAGAATTGCCTGTGCAACAACATCGTTTGCAAGTGAAAGGCGGGACTTCTCCCGCCTTTTCATATTCGGCGCAGTGTTGCGGGCAGCTGATATGGGCCAGACGACGGCGGCGGCGATCAATCAGGCCGCGGGCTCCTTGCGGGTCCGCTTCGCAGCCGCTGGTTTTTCCGCTTCCTTGGGCTTACGGCCGAGGCCCATGGTCTTGGCCAATGCCGAACGTGCGGCGGCATAGTTTGGCGCGACCATCGGGTAGTCCGCCGGCAGACCCCATTTCGCGCGGTATTCGTCCGGCGTCAGGCCGTAGTCAGTCGACAGGTGCCGCTTCAGCGATTTGAATTTCTTCCCGTCTTCCAGGCAGATGATGAAGTCCGGCGTGACCGATTTCTTGATCGGCACGGCAGGCTTGAGAGCTTCCGGCTTGTCAGGCGCGACGCCACCGGCCGTGCCCTTCAGTGCTGCATGTACCTGCCCGATCAGGGCCGGGAGTTCCCCGACCGGAACTGGATTGTTCGAAACATATGCCGAGACGACATCGGCGGTGAGTTCGATGAGGGCATCAGTTGTGTTGTTGTCGGCTTCTTCTGTCACGGAACGCTCCTTATGGCATGATCAGCAGTCGGCGAAGTTCCACCCCATAGTGATGCCCACCGCCGAAAGCAATGATTGCCTGGCCGGCTATGGCGATGGTCATCCCGCAATCCGGTCATGGCGTCTGCAGGTCAGGTTCCTCCCAGAAAGTCTTGCCCGACCAAGCGCGGAAGACAGGTCTAGCCCTTCTTTGCCCGATTGTGGTGCGGCGGAGCTCCTCAACGGTTGTCGCCGAGAACCTGGCCTCTAAGCTGCCGCCAACAAGGCCTGGTCGGCCCGAAGCTGCCAAAATGGCCAACTATGTAACGTTAGGATGGTTTCCGTCTCTTGCTCTGTCACATTAGATGGAACGCCCCTCTTTGTGCTGGTCTTTCAGCACCAAAGCGTCATGGGGGCGAGGCTGTCGCAGAAGTCCTCGGCAAGGAGCCGGTCAGGAGCGATCAGTATTCTCGGTTCACATTACACCACGACACACGCCAAAAAGTTACGCGATTGTGTACGTTACGAACAAACTATCCAGCGGTAGCATAATAGTGATCATGCAAGCTACAACCGGGTGTTTGGTGTATGGCTATTATTCTCGTCACCTATGACTTGAAACAGCCTTGCGCAATTACGATAAAGTACATCAAACATAACTATACGTGACGCAAAGGGGTCGAAGTAATTACTCACGCCCTTGTCAGGGGCAAGAATCCCTGAATCTATGGGGATATGGATCGCACTGATTTGCAGCGTCTGACGAAGGAAGAGTTGATCGAT
>NZ_JBSKBR010000115.1:0-2029 GCF_053714315.1 Mesorhizobium sp. PL10
AGCCCAAGTCCCTGTCAAGACCTGACCTCACGTGCAAGCTCCGGACGCTTACTTCGGTCGTCTTTCGTTGCCCCCGCTCGATAGCGCCAAACCCTCCCTCTGCCACGTGGCGATGTCCGGCTGCCCCCTGCTGCACGAGGAACTACGAAAGGAAGCAATTCGCTTCTAGAGTGTCCCGCTGATACTCGCTGTGTGCGCTGCTTCAGCTGCAGCCGATCTGCAGCCGCCTTGATGATGTAAGCGCATCCCTGGCACGATCGAGGGCACTGCGGAGTTGCCAGATTTGACCCTAGATAGCACTGGCCAGCCTGTCATATCGACGCTGCGAAGGCGTGCCAAAAGCAGCCTAGCTGAACGAAAATGGAGGCAAACCGACGTGTGGCAGAAAGACATTCTTGTGTTGCCTGACGACCTGATTGCGTTCGCCTGGTCTGCGCCGATGCGGGAATTGGCGGCGAAGATCGAACTATCCGACGTCGGGCTGAAGAAGCTACTGACGCGATGTGGCGTTGCGTCGCCGCCGCAAGGCTATTGGAACAAAATCCGCGCCGGAAAGAAGGTGCCGGCACTACCCAAGGCGCGACCGCGGCGCCCCGGTGAAACGGGCCGAGCAAGTGTCGACGCGCGCTTCAAAAAGGTCCTGTCGATTGCAGCCCCTCTCGCATCTAATGGGCCATTTGCATCCGCTCTGGTTCCAGAAGACCTCGACGAACTCCACGCACCGGAATTGCAAGCGATTGGCAAAGCTTCCGTCCCACACACGTTGGACAGGCCACACAAAGGGCTCGTTCAAATACTCAAGCAGGAGCAGCGCCGCCGCGATAAAAATGCAGAACGTGAGTGGACCTTTGACGAACCCAAGTTCGACAATCCACTAGGCAAGCGACGACTGAGAATCTTCAACGCATTGTTCTTGGCGCTCAGCAAGCGGGGCCACGACGGTGGTGCCTACGAGCGCGATGGAGAAATTCACGCGGGAGCCGCCATCGGTGACACACATGTTGGTTTGGACATTGGAATAGTCGGTAGCCACCGCACCGTGCGTCAGCACGGCTACCTGCGGCCGGCGCCGGACTTGCCAGCATCAACGCCGCTTGCCCTGCGGGTCGACCCAGGTTTCGACCGCAAGAATGCGGTTTCTTGGCAGGACGACGGTGACACAAAGCTTGAATCTAGGATTGCAGAGATCGCGGCTGCGATCATCGTAGCTGGCGAGAAGAAGTTCCGGCTTAGCCTGCGGGAAGCCGAGGAGCGTGCGGAGCGGGAGCGGCTTGAGAAGGAGAAGCAGCGCCAGGAATGGCTGGTTCAACTTAACCAAAAGCGCCTGCAAAATCTGCGCAACAGCGGCGAACTTCTACGTCAAGCCGAAGACATTCGCGCGCTTGTTGAGCGCGTCCGTCGCGCGATCGATGATGGTTCGGCTGACATCGATGCCTCGGCACTGGAAGCATGGCAACGTTGGGCACTCGCTGAGGCAGACAGGATCGATCCAGTGCAGTCTGGTCAAATTTTAACGCATCTCAACGAGCCGTCGTTGTAGCGCATCGCTGTAGTTGAGCCGGCCGTTGGCGGCCCAGGGCTTGTGATTGGCGCTTCGATCTGACGTGTAGCCGTCCTCGCCAATCCAACAAGCGATTAAGTTTGGAAGCCAGCCCCTCTACGGCAGCGAGCCAACCGTCACGTCGAACGGAAAGGTCACAAGCCGGCCGATAGCCCCAAGCGAGGAGCGCTGTATCTATGCCATTGATCGTCACCCGCATGGGCCGAAACTGTCAGTTAGCGGGTTCGGCGGCAACGCCGTAGAGTCCGGTCGCTGAAGGAGAGGCGCTCCAGCTGAGGGATTCTAGAAAAGGACTAGCTGAAGATTGGAGTGTTCCAATCAGCCTCATTGAAAATTTCGCGCGCAATGAAGTCCATGAGCACCAGGCCGGCCGATAGAAATTCTGCGGTTCGGCCGTAGGTAAAGGGGTAAGCGGTGTTTCCGGACCACCTTTCGGGAGTGGTCTCGATCTGTGAGGTTGCCGGTTCT
>NZ_JBSKBR010000116.1:0-1967 GCF_053714315.1 Mesorhizobium sp. PL10
GGGGACTCACAGATTCAGCACTGGCGCCATATGTCACGTGTTAACTCACCCGATTGCCCTGAGGAGGAGCTTGACCTCAACGACCCCAATCAGAGAAGCCTGCTAGTGGTTCCTACCTAACATAAGAGTCCGGCAGGTGATTCCCTTGGGCGCGTGCGCATGCGAGTCTGGCGTATGCGCACAGGAATATCCTTCACCGTTTCGCCGACCGATCGCCAGCGCCTGACGGCACTGATCAGAGATCGCAATGCGCCGCAGAAGCACGTCTGGCGTGCGCGGATCATCCTGTTGAGCGCCGACGGCTTGGGCACCGTCGCGATCATGCGGCAAACTGGTAAGTCCAAGACCTGCGTGTGGCGCTGGCAGGAGCGCTTCGCCGCCGAAGGCTTCGAAGGACTGTTGCGCGACAAGACGCGGCCTTCGCGCATTCCGCCGCTCCGACCGGAAGTGGCCGAACGCGTGGTGGCGCTGACATTGCAGGACCCGCCGGGCGAGACGACGCACTGGACCGCGGACATGATGGCGCAAGCGGCTGGCATCAGCGCAAGCGCTGTGCGTCGCATCTGGAAGGCGCACGGGCTGCAGCCCAACCGCTGGCGCCAGTTCAAACTCTCCAACGATCCGCAGTTCGTCGACAAACTGCGCGACGTCGTCGGCCTTTATGTCGATCCACCGGCCCACGCCATCGTGCTGTCGGTCGACGAAAAGAGCCAGATCCAGGCGCTCGACCGCACCCAGCCCGGCCTGCCGATGAAAAAGGGAAGGCTCGGCACCATGACTCATATGTGGACGGCCCCCTCCTCGCAAGGTGTTGAGCTGCGTTTTGATCGGATCGCTTGCGATCATATGTCCGGCCTCTGTTTTGTGCGGTCGCACATGACCGCGGGCCAAGATGGTTTCCGCAACGCGAGTTCCTAACACGACTGCGACCTACAACGGCCAGTGAGTCATCCGGATTATCTTGCGTCGTGGATCGATCGATCACACCACCTGCTCATTCTCTTGCAAGTTCCTACATCAGCTCAACACGGTCGCATCTTCGTCTGCTCCCCGTGTTTGGCTGATCTTCTAAGCCGCGCACGCCGCACCTGGCGGCACAGCATTGGTTCGGTACGCTTCGCCAGTCACCATCATTCTCCAGGCGATGCGAGCGATTTTGTTCGCCAACGCCACGGCGACGAGCTTCGGCGGCTTGCGCTTGAGGAGATCGAGGAGCCAGGGCGAGGAATTCCTGCCCCGTCCGTCCCGCACTCGTCGCAGGAGAGCGGTGGCGCCGACCACCAGCGTACTTCTCAAGGCTTCGTAGCCGGCGCGTGTAATCACGCCGAGCCGGACCTTGCCGGCTGTAGAGTGATCTTTCGGGGTCAGGCCGATCCAGGCGGCAAAGTGCCGGCCTGATCGGAAGCCCTCGGGGCTTGGCGTCTTCATCATCAGAAGCGATGCGCCGATCGGACCGACGCCGGGGATTTGCGCCAGACGACGGCTGCATTCATCGGCCCGATGCCAGGCCATCAACTTGGCGTCGACCTCTTCCAGCCGCGCTTGCAATTGAGCATATTCCGCGCCGTGGAGCGCGAACAGCTCCCGCGCCAGTTCCGGCAGCGACTCATCGGCTGCGATGCGCTCGAGCAGCGGCTCAATCTTGCATATTCCCTTGGCGGCAGTCAGTCCGAACTCGGCCGCATAACCGCGGATCGAATTGACGAGTTGCGTGCGATTTCGGATCAGTCGGTCGCGCATACCGGGCAGCATCAGCGCCGTCTGGTGGTCGGCTGTCTTCACCGGAACGAAGCGCATCGTCGGCCGGCTCATCGCCTCGCACAGCGCTTCGGCATCAGCCGCATCGTTCTTGCCTCGCTTGACGTATGGCTTGACGAACTGCGGCGGGATCATCTGGACAGTTCGAAATACCTAGCGTTTGGAACCGGTTTTTGATTCACTCGACGCGTGATTTGCGCGGAGGCAGT
>NZ_JBSKBR010000117.1:0-1953 GCF_053714315.1 Mesorhizobium sp. PL10
GAGCTTCACAGGATGTTTCAGCGCGGCCTGAAGGATCAAGGTGCTGTCTCCCGGCGCGCCGTGAAAGAGCCGCTGCATGACCAGACACAAGCCACGACAGGAGCGCAGGCCCGCCAAGACCACCATGGCCGACTACGCGATGTCCTTCGAGAAGCTCGGACATTGGCTGGATAAGCGAGGGCAGTCGGCGACGCTTCGTCGCCCCAAGGCAAGTTCCCTATCGATGCTCGACGGCGCCGTGGCTGCGGTCGTCGCCGGGCCGGTCTCTATGCCTTCCGAAGAATGGGTGTGTCCGTTGCTGGGCCTCGATCCGGACGCCTTCAATCACGACACGGAGGAGTTCTCGGCGATCGCGGCTACGCTCATGCGGCACAACGCGATCAGCGAAACGCTGTCGACGAGGCCGCAGAGCTTCGAGCCACTCTTCCTGCGGATGGCCGGTGGCGGCGTCGACGCACGGCCCTGGTGTATGGGCTTCTATATGGTCATGCAGCTTCGGCTGCTCGCCTGGTCGCGGTTGCTCTCGCCCAATACAATCGAGCACGCCTTGCTGCTGCCGATCCTCTTCCACTGCGTCGACGATGACGGCCGGCCCTTGCGAGTGCCACCGTCTTCGCTCGCTGGCCGAAATGCATGGTCCGACATTCCGGCCGTCGTTGAGGCCATGCGTCAGTTTTGGATGCCGACCCGCTTCAGAACCGGCCGGTAGCCCGGAGGAGAGGCAGGGCCATCTCGTACCGCTTACGTTTGACCGGGAACTGGATCACCTGCCGCCGGAGGCGCGCTGGCGCGAATGGATTCAGCGTATCGAGGCAACCATATTTGCGGCCAGCGAGCCGGTCGACCGCGAGGTGCTTGCTCGCATCGTCGGCAAAAGTTGCAGCATCGACCTTCTGATCGACGACATTCGCGAAGAGCTGCGCGGCCGGCCCTACGACCTGGTCGCCGTCGCCGGCGGTTGGAAGCACCTGACCCGGCCGGTCTATGCCGATGCCATCCGCGCCGCTGCCGCCAGCAACGAGACGGCGGCTGAGCTGACGCAATCCGAGGTGCTGGTGCTGATGTGCGTGGCGTATTTCCGCCGGTCACCCGCGCCGAACTCTCGTCCTTCCTCGGAAAGTGAGCGTCCGGCGAGCGGATTTTGCTGATCGGGCAAATCGGGCGATGTTCTGGCATTAGCCAGCATTAGTGCTGACATTAATACCAGATCGAAGAGGTTGCATGGCTCGCATGGAGATCATATCCGGCACTGAGCGCAGACGACGCTGGTCGGACGAGGCGAAACTGAGGATATTAGCGGAGGCGGATCAACCTGGTGTTCGCATTGGTGATGTGGCTCGCCGGCATGACATTCATCCTGGTCAGATTCGTTTGTGGCGACAGTCATTCAGCTATGTCAGTCAACCGGCGATGTTCCTTCCGGTGGAGATTACCGAGGAGGGGTGCGTCGTTCAGGCGGCTGACACGCCACCGACGCCACCCGTCATCGAGATCGTGCTACGAAACGGTCGGTGCTTGAGGGTTCCGGCAGACGTGGAGCTGAGGATGCTCGGGTCGCTGGTCGCTTGTGTGGAGGCGGCATGATCGGGCCATCCGGGAATGTGCGGGTCTATCTGGCCTGCGGAGTGACCGACATGCGGCGTGGAATTGATGGACTGTCGGCGCTCGTTGAGACGGTTATCAAGGAGGCGCCAGGTTCCGGCGCGATCTTCGGCTTCCGCGGAAAACGCGCTGATCGGATCAAACTCTTATGGTGGGATGGCCAAGGGTTCTGCCTGTTTTACAAAATTTTGGAACGCGGATACTTTCCCTGGCCGACAGCGAAGGATGGGGTTGCGCATCTGACGCAAGCGCAGTTGTCGATGCTTGTTGAGGGTATCGACTGGCGCCGGCCTGCGTGGACTTCCGCTCCCGGTCGAACGGGTTAAAAGCTATATTTTGCAAGGACATCCG
>NZ_JBSKBR010000118.1:0-1919 GCF_053714315.1 Mesorhizobium sp. PL10
CGAAGTTACGCGCTGAATTGGGCTCGGTGCTGCGAACATGAGCCGTGTCGATGCTGACGACAAACTCCTTGCGGCGATCGCCAGGAAGCTGCATCTCAAGCTGACGCCGGTCATCCGCTTGAGCCCTCGATCGCCATAGTTCTTGCACCATCTGATCATCCAGCCGCTCGCCGATCCTGATGGTGCGCTTGCGCACGGTCGCGTGCGTCTCGGTCGGTTCGATGGGCAGAAACTGGGCGAGGATGCTGGCCGCCTGCCGGTAGGGCATCATACTCCCCAGCCGTGCGGTCAGTTCCATCAGCTCGGGCGTTGCTCGATCGGGACAGATTTCCTTCAGCGGCGCGAAGGCGCCAACCAAGCCCGGATGGCACCCCGGGCACAGCATGCAGCGCGGATTGCGAACCGCAACGGCGCCGAAGACAGTTCGGATCCGGCGCGTTGTGTAGTCCTTAACCGGCCGGAATGTGTGGCAGTCTGGGCAAACCCGACGGAAAAGCGCGTATGTCTCGGCTTCGTGCTTCACGACCGCGCTCTGCAGCGTCGCCATGACCTTCTTGCCGTCTTCGATCGAAAAGCCGATCTCACCGTCGAACAAGCGCTCCCAGCTCTTGCCAATCCGGACTTGCTCACGACAAACGTCGCCGAACTCGTTCTTGCCCTCAATCGTGATCGTCCACTCCACCGCCACCATCGCCTCCTTGAACAAAAGCGATGGTCATGGACCGATCGGCCCTAATAACCCGTATTCGACCCCGGAGAAATTACCGGTGTCATGACAGGCCTTGCACTTTCTCTAATTCGACCCTATCTTTCGGGGTGTATTAGAGAGGCGAGCAGATGGAACATCTGACAACGGCACAGGCGGCTTTTGTAGTTGGCGCGCCGCTGGACACCTTCAAAAAGGTTGTCGAGCGCGCGCCGATCAAGCCGCAACTCGTGAAGCGAGGTGGTCGAAGCATTCGACAGTTTGGCCAAGCCGAACTGGTGTTTCTCCATGCCTATGACGAACTCAAACAAGCGCTGACACCCAAGAGCCAGTCCGAGTTCTATGAGGCGCTGCGGACCACCGTCAAGCGCGGCCTCGCGAAAGAAGTCACTTTTGGCAAACAGCGCTACGACATTGGTCAGCACCTGGTCTTCGTCGAGCGCAAGCTGAAGGAACTCGAGAAGCTCACGGCGCAAATCGACCTGTCCGGGAGGGAGCCGGTCATCCGGGGGACGCACATCGAGGCGCATCGCATCGCTGCTCTTCTCGACGCTGGAACCGCGGTCGAAGAGGTCCTCCGCGACTATCCCTCCTTGAAGGAACAACAGGTCGTCGCGGCCCGGGTCTATGCAGAGGCGCACCCAAAAGTGGGCCGGCCGTATCCGAAGCAAACGGCAAAAGCCGCCATGTGCGCTGCCGATCTTAGCGCGCTGGATGACTGAGTTTGAAATTCCTGCTCGATACAAATGTCCTGAAGGAGATCAGTCGACCCCAGCCGCACGATAATGTGGCGGCTTGGCTCGATACGATCGACGATACCGATCTCGCGATCAGCGTGATCTCAGTTCGCGAGATTTCGAAAGGCATCGAGAAGAAGCGGAAGAGCGACGTTGCCGTGGCGAATATGATCGCCAAGGCGGCCGACGTCATCTTTGCCGCCTATCAAGGTCGTGTCCTCCCTGTCGACGAGGCCGTCGCACGTCGTTGGGGGCAGATGCTCGGTCAATCCGACAAGAACACCGACGATGCCGGTTTGGCCGCGACGGCGCAGGTGAATGAATTTGTCATCGTGACCCGGAACGTCTCAGACATCACGGGGCGCGGTGTCCGGATTCTAAACCCGTTCAAGTCGCCGCCGAAGATTGGGGACATCTAGCCCGAAAAATTCGCGGCGGGTTGGCGGATGTGGTGCAAGCCGTTGAAATGAACTAGG
>NZ_JBSKBR010000119.1:0-1895 GCF_053714315.1 Mesorhizobium sp. PL10
TCCGCGAATAGCTGTCTCATACGCAACGATCTGGGGATCGTGTGGTGCTAAGGAAACTTGGTGGTCGCACATCTCATTGATTATAAAGATCTATTCAAAAACAACTGTTGAAGTCGGGTCAGATTGGGCGGTCTTGCTCGTTGATCATCACGAAGGCTTTTTGTCCTGGGCAGACTTTGAAAGGAACCAACGGCTGATCGCTGACAATGCCAACGGCAAGGGCATGATGGTGCGCGGGCCGGTGCGCAAGGGGGAGGCTTTGCTCGCCGGCCTGCTGCGCTGCGGTCATTGCGGCCGCCGGCTGCTTGTCGGCTACCATGGCGCCAAGGGCGATGTCGGCCGCTATAAGTGCGACGCGACCCGGAGCAATCCTGACGGTGATCCCTGCATCGCGTTCGGCGCATTACGGGTCGACGAGGCGGTGGGAGCCGAGATCGTGCGGTTGCTGCAGCCGCTCGGCGTTGAAGCGGCCATCCAGGCGATCACGCAGTGCGAGCACCAGTCTGGCGAAAAACAGCGCCAGGTAGAGTTGGCGCTCGAACAGGCGCGATATGAGGCGACCAGGGCGCGCCGACAATATGACACGGTTGATCCCGAGAATCGTCTGGTTGCTGGCGAACTCGAGCGGCGGTGGAATGGGACCCTCGCGAGCGTGCGCGCGCTTGAGGAAGAACTGGAGGCTCTGCTCCGACAGCGACCGGCAGCTTTGAGCGACGAGGAGCGTCAGCGCCTATTGCAAATGGGTGCCGATCTGGAGGCCGCCTGGCGTCATCCGGCGGCCACTGCCGTCACGCGTAACCGTATCATCCGGGTCGTGTTACGCGAGGTCGTGGCACACGTCGAGGACGACCAGATTCATTTGCTGTTGCATTGGCAGGGCGGCGATCATACCCGCCTGACGGTGAGAAGGAACCGGCGGGGTCAAACGCGGTGGTCCGTCGAGCCTGAGATGGTGGAGTTGATCCGCGCCTGCGCGCGAATGATGCCGGACAAGGCCATTGCCGGCATGCTCAACCGGACAGGAAAGCGGACAGGTCGATCGAATGGATGGACACAGTCGCGTGTGCGCGGCTTCCGCAACACGCACGACATAGCAGTCTACAGGGATGGCGAATGGGCCGAGCGCGGCGAAGTCACGTTGACTGAAGCCGCCAGGATGCTCAATCTGAGCCCCATGACGGTACTTCGCCAGATTCGCGCCGGCATCATCCCCTCCGAGCAATATTGCAAGGGCGCACCTTGGATCATCAAACGACGGAATATCGAAGATCCGCCTCTGATCGAGCGCGTCATGGCGTGCTCCAAGGCCCCGTCATCATCAAATCTGAATCAAAAGATCCTTGTCTTTCAATAGCGTAGCGAGATGGGCATTATGACGCGGGACCAGGCGTCTTGACGGCCGTCAGCTTCGTCACCGCGGTGGATGATCCAGCGTGCTTTGTGCGGTCATCGGGTGTCGGTGCTTACTTCGGCCTGACGCCGAGACGGTATCAATCCGGAGAAGTCGATCGTGACGGGTCGGTGTCAAAATGCGGTGATGCCCTCACACGCAGCTATCTCTTCGAGGCTGCGGGCGCTCTCTTGTCACGGGTCGCCAGATGGTCTTCGCTGAAAGCGTGGGGTGCGCGCCTGGCTCGCCGGATAGGCAGCAAGAAAGCCCGTGTGGCCGTCGCTCGCAAACTGGCAGTTATCATGCATCGGATCTGGATCGACGGCAGCGAATTCCGCTGGTCGAAGAAGGGGCGACCGCGTGATCACCGGCTAAGCCCACAACAACATCCGCCCTTTCGGCGGTGTTATGTCCCTGTTGGTGTGGACGGCTCCCCAACGGCACCGAATGTGCCAAATTGAGGTCGTTGTTGATATCAAGCGAAGGAGGCCGTCCGTGGAACAGA
>NZ_JBSKBR010000120.1:0-1869 GCF_053714315.1 Mesorhizobium sp. PL10
CCTGTAAGAATAAGTTATTAAGTCAGCATGTTAGGCGCGCGCCGGCGCGTGTTACCACTACATTTTGGGGGTGATCTCAGGCGAGTTGTTCGTCGAGGTTGTGTGGCAGAGCGATGCCAGCTGCCTTGAAGACGTTGCCCACTTGGCCCGTGACGTGAGTTCTGGTTGTGAGGATGCGACCATCCTTTTCGATGGTGGCTTCCTGGAGGCGGTCGAGATCGCGTAGGAGCGGCTGCCATTCGGGCGTCAGGCCTTTGGCGCGGCAGAGGCGGCGCAGTTCCTTGCTGAGCACGAGCGCCAGGAACGAGCAGAACACATGCCCGCGGATGGCGGCATCGGATTGGTGGAAGATCGGCCGGGTATTGAAGGTTGCCTTGGCGGCGCGGAACAGGCTCTCGACCTCGAGCAAATCGCGATACCGCAGCACGGCCTGGAGCGGGGTCACCTTCGCGTTGGTCCGCACCACGGTGATGCCGTCGTAGCGGGCTTCCTCGGCAAGCTTGCCGACATCGATCTTGAAGTTCTTGCCGCTGGCCTTGAGGTAACGCCGGTAGGCCGAGTTGCCGACCAGTGCCTTGTCGCCCTTCTTGAGCTGGGCCTCGAGGCCGGCGATGATCGCCTGGCGGTCGGCCTTGTCCTTCTCGGCCTCGGCGTCATTGCGGCTGACGATGTAGCGGTCTTTACCGACCTTGACCTGCTTGACCCACAACTGAGTTTCACCGCGCTGGCGCTCGAGAACGAGCGGAACCATCGGTGCCGTGTCATTGAGCACGACGTTGTGGATCACGCTGCTCGAGCGTTCGCTGGCCCCCAGAATGTATTCCATGCCCAGCTTTTCGAGCGCGGCGATGGTATCGGCGCTGATCATGCCGCGATCGGCGACAACGCAGGCGCGTGTGACGCCGAAGCGCGTTCGCAGCCGATCGACCACCGGCAACAGGACGGTCACGTCAGCGGTGTTGCCGGGCACCATCTCGGTGCAGATCGGCCGGCCCTCGGCATCAACGACCAGCGCCAGGATCATTTGCGCCAGATCGGGGCGGAAGTCCTTGGAATGCCCGCGCTTGCCCAGCGTCTCGCCGCCCGCGCCCTGGAAGGACAATGAGGTTGTGTCCATGAACACAAGGCTGAGGTCGGTGAACAGGTCCTGCCGGCGCGCGAAGAGCTTTTCCTCGATCACGTCTTTCACGCAGCGCGCCACCAGCGCGCCTTGCGCCTTTTCGCCGAGTTCCTCGCCCAGCCACGCCATTGCCCGGTAAAAGTGATGGAGCGCCAGACCCTCGGCGCCCTCGATACCATAATCGGCCATCCAGTTCGCGCAGTCGCGGTCCGAGCCCGAGACGAACAGCCGATGCAACGTGCCAATGAACACCGCCCGTTCCACCGCAAAGCCGAACTGGCGCCCTTCCAGCACTTCTTCCAGCACATCGCCGATCCCGAGCCGCTGCCACAGCCGCCCGAACAACAGCGGACCGCCAATGCGGCGAGAGGCAATCCGCCCCGCGTCAATGTCGGACAGGATGAGGCTGCGTTCGCCATGGCGCGCAATCGAGGCCGCCAATCTGTCAAGTTCGCCGCTGGCAACCAGCGCATCCTTGCGGCCCAGCGCCTTTATCGTGCGCTGGCGAACGGTCTTGCCGTCGCGGACACTTTCCACGAGGTAGAGATAGCGGTGGCCGCGCGCGACTCTCTCAACGACAAACATGCCAGCGTTGTTAGCCAATAAATGCCATTAAATCCATACAAAGCAGGGATAACAGCGCAAATGTTGTTACCACAATTTTTCGCACCGGAAATTCAAGGCAAGGGAATTCAACAGCTTAACCGGCAGTGTTCGCCATCCGTTCACCTCCAACTGTTCAAGTTGGG
>NZ_JBSKBR010000121.1:0-1862 GCF_053714315.1 Mesorhizobium sp. PL10
CCTAGTTCATTTCAACGGCTTGCACCACATCCGCCAACCCGCCGCGAATTTTTCGGGCTAGGTAATAGCTCAATTCGAGCAAGTAGGAACCTCCGGGTTTCCTAAGGAGATTTATCGAGCCAATTGATTCTATGTGGCGACTATTAATGCTCGGCTCCTCATGTTACGGCGCATTTTGCCAAACTGCCGATGCAACCATTACGGAATAGATGCCGAATACTCTTGTTCAACATCCTTCAAACGGCACCTACTATTTTGGGAGAGTCGAGGACAAGAATGTCAGATCAGAGGTATCCTGATTCCGGGCGCGCCGATCGTCTTGAAACGCGGACGACACAGCAGTCGCGGAGGATTCGGCGTGCGCCATATCTGGGCACGGCATAAGACGGAAATCCTTGCTCGCGGGTATTCAGAGGAAGAAGACGTCGCAAAATACGTAGCGGATATCGTTCGCCCCGGCTCACCTGTCTTCTGCGAGTTCGGGCATATCCGGAACGTGCGTGTGACAGTAGTGCGGACGATAGTCGGCATTGCCGTGCTTGAGCACAAGACGCACGGAGACGATGTCCATTATTCAGTGGTGACAGCGTTTGCCCAGCGGAATGCTCACGGTACCCGGGTGGGAACCGTTCTTGCCCACCAGCCTGCTCCTGCCCAGCTACCCGAAAACAAAACGCCCACGGAACCTGCATAGATTCCGTGGGCGATTTATATGAAAATTGGACAGTAGAAGCGCTTCCGTAGCTCAAGGGGTTGGAAGCCACCCGAAGTGTCCTGTCGCAAGCTTCCTGCTAAGCTTGACCGTCCTGTTGATCTCACCGTATTCGAGGCGGCCCGTGCACAGCTTGAGGAGAACCGGAAGCGCAAGCGCCAACGCATACCCGGCGCGGACTGGCTGCTGCAGGGCCTCGCGGTCTGCCGGCGTTGCGGCTACGCCTATTATGGCAAGCGCGCGCCTCGTTCCCGCAAGTACGATCGGACGAACACGCTGCGCTACTATCGTTGTATCGGTGCGGATGGCTACCGCTTCAGCGGCCATGCCGTGTGCGATAACCCGGCGGTACGCGGCGATCACCTGGAAGAAGCGGTGTGGGATCAGGTGAAAGGTCTCCTGGAGAACCCGGGTCGCGTGGCCGACGAATATCGCCGCCGCCTCCTCCAAGCCCGCGACGAAACCCGCGAGCCGGATGAGATCGTCCGCCTGGAACGACAGATGGCCACCTTGCGTCGCGGCATCGGCCGGCTGATTGACAGCTATGCCGAGGGCGTCATCGACAAGGCGGAATTCGAACCGCGTATCGCTGGCCTGAAACAACGCCTCTCCCAGCTTCAGGAGCGACACCGGGCGGCGGTCGAAGTGGCCGAGAACGAACGCGACCTCTCTCTCCTCATCAGCCGTCTGGAAGACTTCTCCGCCAAGGTGACAGCAGGGCTCGCCGGCCTTGATCGGATCGGCATGCGGCAGATCATCCGCACCGTGGTTCGCCAAGTCGAAATCGACGACGCGCACATCGAGATCATCTTCCGGGTGCCTCCGATCGATGGCCCGGCCGGCCCAAAATCACCACGCGAAATGACAATTTCCAAGCAACATTGTACAGAGGATCGTCGAGCGCACCTTCGGCTGGATGACCCGATGGCGACGCCTCGTGCGCGACTACGAGCAGCGCATCGATGTCTCTCACGCCATGATCCTCGTCGCCATGGGCGGCAACCTCCTACGAAGAACCGCTCATCCGTGAATTTCCAAACGGATTCTTACACCTCAAGAGTGAAGCCGCAGAGGCGTCGCTTGCGCTCTCAATGGCCGCGCGACGCCGCGCCGCCATTCACCCAGGGCGGGTCTACTCACCATCAGGATC
>NZ_JBSKBR010000122.1:0-1829 GCF_053714315.1 Mesorhizobium sp. PL10
GGGGATGACCAGTGCGATGTCTTTGTATGCCTCATGCTCGATGAAGTGCGCGGTCTCGGGCTCCGGGGATCAGGCTTGGTTCCAGCGGGGCCTGGCGGCCGCGAATGGTCAATCTCGTGAAGTCGGTCATAGGCCGATATTGGAGGTGAAGGTGGGGAATCGCATCCAGCGCGGCTCCATTCTCGGACCAATGCGAGACCGGGTCTGCCAATCAGCGCGAAAAATCACCCCAGAGCCCGAAGCCCCACGTGACCGCGACGAAAGCGACCCCCGCTGCGATAAATCCCCACATAATTCCGCCGACACGAGAGGAAGCGCTTGTTGGGTTTCCTGTGGAGGCTGAGACCTTTGGTTCTTGCCCCGTCAGTGCTGACCGGAACGCGTCAAATGACTGGTATGCGAAGGCAAGGCCTAATGCGAGGACAGCCAACCGTACCACCGAGGAAACCACTCCCCTAAACGCCTCGGGCTCCCAGTAGATAAACAGAAGGAATGCGATCGCCGCCACGGCGAACGCTAACACGCGATGGCCAACTGTATTCACAATTGCCTCCTTCATAACGCTGCCGTCGGCGAAGGTAGTGCGGAACACCTTTCCATTTAATGACCACGTTCCGGAACGAAACCACCTCTGCGAGGATCCTTGTCCCTGAAAATCTTTCGCCACGCACCTCTTGCCCCATAATAAATCATGCGTGCAGCGGCAAACTGTGTGATTGCACCGGTTGCGAGCCGCATCCAGCAGCAGAATTCTCGCCAGTAGCCTCGATTGCATCTGTCGGATTCTTGGGTATCCTGCCGCTGCGCATGTGAGCATAAGGTGGCGCCTGGCGCTTCGACGAGCCACCGATTCAAGACCAGCGTCGGCATGGCGACCGAAAATGCTGAGGAAAGAGACCGCCATTTCCAAAAGGAAACATTAGTCATGGATTCCCATGCCGTCATTGCGTCCCTGCCAGTCGCCGGGGCCGACCGTACCGTGCTTATCGATGCCGCCAATGCCGCGTTCGAAAGGGTTATTGAGCGGATTGAGCCGACCAACGAGGAGCTGACTCGCACCCACTGGGACGCCGAGAGCTATATCGACAATGAAATCACTGCGGACATGTTGCCGATTTCGCGGGACGAGGCCGCACACCTCGTCCACGTGTTCCTCGTACATCATGTCGTTCAATTGGCGGTCGCCGCGGACGAGGAGGCCGCCGAATCCCGGCCTTGAACCTCGACAGCGGCAGGTGGGTCTGCCTGCCGCGATCTGGCGGGCAGCGCGATCAATACCGTGACCTTTGCCGCCACCTCTTCAAGCGTGGCGGTGAGGCGGTTTATCTGGGAGGCGGTGGCCGCCAGTTCCGGCCCATAGCGGGTTATGAGATATTCCCGGTTCTGGCTTAGCGACTGGAGATGCCTGGCCGTCTTCGCGCGAAGATGCAGGCCCGCCTCGATGGCGTGTTCCGTGCGTTTCGATAGATCGTGCTGCAGTTTGCGGACCTGATTGGGATTGTGTCCGCGGTGGAGCAACAGCGCGGTCAGGTAGAGTTCGATCGCATGGATCGCCGCCAATCTGAACGGAGCTCTGGAAAGCGGCTTGCCGGGCCGACCGAGCTGAAGGAGGTGGTTTGCGGCCTTGCGGTATTCTTCCGCCAGTTCGTGAACCTGCTGCGGGGATGCCAGCTCACCGGGGTATTTGCGTTCTTCGATCGCCATCTAGCGCGTGCCATTTTGCTAAGAGCGTAAGCGCGATTTTCTACGCACCTTTTGCTGTTGAGTGCTCTGCCGCATGAGGTGTCCACCAAAATCAGACTGTGCAAAAAGTCTGCGGGATTCCAATG
>NZ_JBSKBR010000123.1:0-1771 GCF_053714315.1 Mesorhizobium sp. PL10
CGCCGGCTTGTCCTGCCAATCTTGCGGGATCCGGCCGGCCTTGATGTCGTCCTTCTCTTCCGCCAATCAGCGACGCATCAAGAAACAGCGCTGCGCACCACATTCCGCATCTCAACGTGTCGTTTGGTCCAACAACCCAACGGCTGTCGATTGAATAGTGTCAAAAAAGGGCTTGATCGAGGATTTGCGACAAGACAACGGCATCTAGCTAAGACGCCCTGAATTCTTGAAATCTGCGCGTAAGCTTATGGTCAGCTGCGCGGTCTAGTGTGCTCTAGCTAGCAGGCTGTTGAAAAAGGCACTCGCCACCGGACCACAGCGGTGATTCACTGGTTCCGAAGGGATTCGGAGGTGACGAGTGCGCGGTGGCGACGATCGAACTGGCGAACTGTTCAGCTATGTTGACCTTGAGGCGCGGGTGCGGCGCAACCATCCGTTGCGGACGATCCGGTTAATTGTGAGCGAGGCGCTGTCGGCGCTGGAGCGGGACTTCGCGGCGCTGTATTCGCCGATCGGAAGGCCATCGATCCCGCCGGAGAAGCTGCTGCGGGCGATGCTGTTGCAGGCGTTCTATTCGATCCGCTCTGAGCGGCTGTTGATGGAGCGGCTGGAATACGACCTTCTGTTCCGCTGGTTCGTCGGGATTGGCGTTGACGATGCGGCCTGGGATCATTCTGTGTTCTCCAAGAACCGCGACCGGTTGCTGGAGGGCGACATCGCCGCAAAGTTCCTGAGCGCGGTGCTGGCGCAGCCCAAGATCAAGAGGCTTCTGTCGACGGATCACTTCTCGGTCGACGGGACGCTGATCGAGGCCTGGGCGTCGATGAAGAGCGTCAAGCAGAAGGCCGGCCCAGGCGGTTGTTATGGCGAGCCGCCGGCAGACGGCGGCGGACGCAATGCGGAAGCGGACTTCCACGGCGAGAGGCGATCGAACGAGACGCACGCCTCGACCACCGACCCCGACGCCAGGCTCTACCGCAAAGGGCGGGGCAAGGAGGCGAAGCTGTGCTTCATGGGGCATGGGCTGATGGAGAACCGCCATGGCCTTCTGGTCGACGCCTGCCTGACGTTTGCCGACGGGCATGCCGAGCGGGTGGCGGCCCTGCACATGATCGAACCGCGTGCCGACCGTCCGCAAACAATCACACTCGGCGCCGACAAGGCCTATGACGCTGAGGACTTCATCAATGAGTTGCGCTCAATGAAGGTGACGCCGCATGTAGCGCAGAACACCAGCGGCCGTAGTTCGGCCATCGACGGGCGCACCACCCGGCATAGCGGCTATGCTGTCAGTCAGCGTATTCGCAAGCGCATTGAAGAGGCGTTCGGCTGGATCAAGATGGTCGCCGGTCAGCGCCAAACCAAGTTCCGCGGCCGCGACCGGGTCGGATGGGGCTTCACCTTCGGTGCCGCCGCCTACAATCTGGTGCGGCTGCCGAACCGTACTTGCGCCTGTGTTAGCGAAGACTCGTTGTCACAATGACCGTGAGCCATAGAAGCCCGTCGATCGGGTGCACATCTCCGACAACCAATTCCATCGGGCGCATGCCTTCGATGGAGCGCCGCCTGCGCGGGCGGCTGTCCTCGTAAGCTTTGCGGTTCGTGCGATACTGATGGGCCTTCCGATAGTGCATCTCTTCCGAAACGAGCGTCCACGGGATCGAACAGGCTTGCTCGAAACTCGCCGGATCATTGTGAGCGTCCGGCGATCGGATTTTGCTGATCGGGCAAATCGGGCGATGTTCTGGCATTAGAACCAGCATTAGTGCTG
>NZ_JBSKBR010000124.1:0-1710 GCF_053714315.1 Mesorhizobium sp. PL10
TTCTTTTGTAGCTGATGTGCAGGACTATCTGAAGGCTGGTGGCCGCTCTGCTGTTGTTGCGTACCTGAATAAGGTTGCGCCAGGGAGCCTCCCGTCGCGAGAGGAACTCACTGGGGAGCTCCCTCCCAGGATTGGGCGCCGTCGTAAGCTGGCTCCTCATCCCGAAGACGCCCCCTTGATCGAGGGGGCGCTCGGCCAAACGCTGAAAGATCTTGGAGCCCTCGACCTCGAGGCGGTCCGCATCGGCGGGACCTTCCGCAACTTCCCCCCGGCGACGGTCTATCGGATCGCCAGGATCAAGAGCCTCAGCACCTATGACTGGCGTTTCTCATGACCGATCTCCTGTCGGCGGTGCTGGGGCTTGGCCTGTTCGGCGCCGCTTGTCTAGCCTTCACCGAAAAGATACTGCCCGTGCCGCCGTCGCATGTGCTGCTGCTTTTTCTCGGCATGACCAGGGCGTCTGATATTGCCGCGCTCGGCGCCCTGTTGGCGGTCACGACACTGGCTTCGACGGCCGGCTGCCTGTTCTGGTTCGCTCTGGGCGGCCGGCTGGGCCCGGTACGCGCCGACGCCCTGGTCGGGCGCTTCGGCCGCTATTTCTTCCTGCGCCATGAGACCTATCGGCGTTTCTCCGGCGCCTATCGCCGCAATCACATCCGGGCCTCGCTGCTGGCGCAGTTCGTGCCGACGGTGCGGAATTATCTGCCGATCGCCGCCGGCGCGCTGCGTCTGCGGGCCTTGCCCTTCGCTTTGGCCACCCTGCTTGGCGCGATGCTGTGGAACGCCGGCTTCCTTCTTGCGGGCTATGCGATGCGCGACGGCGTCCATGATCTGCTCACGGTGGCGTTTCGCATCATGGCCATCGTGCTTGCGCTGGAAGTCGCGTTCCTCATCGCATTGCGCTCCCGTTGGCGTCGCGCCAGACCGGCAGGAAGGTAGACGCTGCCCCTTTCTTTCCCGCACGCGCCGGTGCTTAGTCCGGCCATGGCTTTCACCATCCGCCAACTGCAGTTCTTCATTGCCGTCGCCGAGCAGGGCACCGTCTAGGGCGCCGCGCAGAACCTCTCGATTTCGCAATCCTCGGTCACCGAGGCGATCAAGGAGGCGGAGAGCGATCTCGGCGTCGAGCTCTTCGAGCGCCATCCACGCGGCCGGAACATCGCTCACAAGGGCCACCAGTTCCTGCGCCACGCGACCAAAATCCTGGCCGATGTCTCCGATGCACGCCGTTCCTTCTTCAGCGACCAGGCTGTCGCTGGCGGCCGCCTGCAGCTCGGCGACACCTCGCTGGTCGCCGGCTATGTGCTGTCCGATTTGCTCGCCCGTTACCGCCGCGCCTATCCGGGCGTCGAGGTTTCGGCCATCGAGGACAATGGCGACTATCTCGAGCACCTTCTGGTCGGCGGTAAGCTCGACATCGCCGTCATGGTCACGTCCAACCTGCGCGACCGCACCGCGCTGCAGTCGGAAGTCCTCGAAGTCTCGGCCTACCGGCTGTGGGTGCCGTTCAGCCACAGGCTTGCCAGCGCCGACATCATCGGCATCGGCGATAACGCCTCCGAGCCGCTGATCATGCTCACCGTCGACGAGATCGAGGAGACACACATAGCGATACTGCTGGGCCCAGCCTCCAGCTGAACCGCTCACGGCTAGTGGCTCTGCACAGGGATTATGACTCTTTGCCGGTGGGCTTTGGATAGGCTTTGGCCA
>NZ_JBSKBR010000125.1:0-1682 GCF_053714315.1 Mesorhizobium sp. PL10
GCATGCCGGTGTGGCAGGACAAGCTGTTCATCGGGCTGGCTCGCACCGCTGCCGATGCGACCGAGTATTTCCAGATCCCGACCGGGCGCGTGGTTGAAATCGGCACGCAAGTCGCCATTTGACAGGTGTCCTCGCCAGGCAGATCGCGAGAAGCCCCGCGCTGCAAGCATGAGTGCCATAACCTTACGGCACTTGATATTGCATCGCAGCAAGCGTAGAGCACCGCGCGCTTATCGGAGTGTCGTCCATGGCCCTTACCAATGCTGGTAGTGAGGCAGAACCCGTCGAACAATCGAGCCATCCCGAAATCGAACAGCATAGCACCAAGGTGCTGATGCTGGGCGCGCTCGGCGTGGTCTATGGCGACATCGGCACCAGCCCGATCTACGCGTTCCGCGAGGCGCTGGTGGCGTCATCCGGCGGCGAGATCGCCGACCGCGGCGATATTCTGGGCGTTTTGTCGCTGATCATCTGGTCGCTGACGATCATCGTCACCATCAAATATATCAATTTCGTGTTGCGCGCCGACAACCGCGGCGAGGGCGGCGTGCTGTCGCTGATGGCATTGGCGCGCGGCAGTTTCCCGACACGCTCGGCGATCATTCTCGCCGTCGGCATCGTCGGCGCGTCGCTGTTCTTCGGCGACGCCGTCATTACGCCGGCGATCTCGGTGCTGTCGGCGGTCGAGGGCATGAATGTCGTCACGCCGACCTTCCAGCCCTATGTCGTGCCGCTGACGCTGGTCATCCTGGCAATCCTGTTTTCGGTGCAGCGATTCGGTACCGGCGGTGTCGGGCTGATCTTCGGGCCGATCACGGCGGTCTGGTTCCTGGCAATCGGCCTTTCCGGCCTGAACCACATCATCGCCGATCCGGAAATCCTGTGGGCGGTCAGCCCGCACTATATCGTCGCTTTCCTGATCAATTCGCCCGACGTCGCCTTCGTCACCATCGGCGCCATCTTCCTAGCCGTCACCGGCGCCGAGGCGCTTTATGCCGATCTCGGCCATTTCGGCCGCAAGCCCATCGTGCTTGCCTGGCTGGCAATCGTGTTTCCGTGCCTCTTGCTCAACTATGCCGGGCAGGGCGCTTTCGTGCTGGCCAAGAACGGCCATGTCGGTCATCCGTTCTTCGAGATGAACGAGGGCTGGACGCTGATCCCGATGGTCGTCCTGGCGACGGCGGCAACAGTGATCGCAAGCCAGGCGGTCATATCAGGCGCGTTCTCGCTGACCAGGCAGGCGGTGCAGCTCAACATGCTGCCGCGCCTGGAAATCCTGCATACGTCGGAACGGCAGTCCGGCCAGATCTACATGCCGCGCGTCAACCTTCTGCTGGCGCTAGTCGTGATGATGCTGGTGGTCGGCTTCGGCGAATCGAGCAAACTGGCCTCCGCCTACGGCATCTCGGTGACCGGCAACATGCTGGTGACGACGGTGCTTTTGTTCGTCGTCATGACGCGTATCTGGAAGTGGCGGCTGTGGGTCGCAGTGGCGATGACGGGATTGTTCCTGTTCATCGACATCGGCTTTTTTGCCTCCAACATCGTCAAGGTGTTCGAAGGCGGTTGGGCCTCACTGGCGGTGGCCTTCACCATCGTGCTCGGCATGTGGACCTGGGTGCGCGGCAGCCGCTACCTTTTCGACAAGACCCGCCGCAACGAGATCCCGCTCGATTTCCTGG
>NZ_JBSKBR010000126.1:0-1652 GCF_053714315.1 Mesorhizobium sp. PL10
CAGCGGCGGCAGAAACTGATTAGGAGACCTTCCTGACGACAGCCTGACGTCAAGCGTCTGGTGCGTGAAAAAATGGTGGCTCGCGGCCGGGCCACATTGGCTGGCGGCCCTTCTAAGGGGTATCTTCGCGCCCGTCATCGAGCGACGGATGTTTCGCGGCCTTCTTATTGAGGTCATCCCCCGGTTCATGCTTCGGTCGGTGGTCAGCGCGGCGGCTGCCAACGTGATGCTGACCAGTGCGGCAACCCGAAGTGCCCATCTCATCGGCTGCTCGAACGGAACGTTTGGCTGTCAAGCGAAGTGAGAAGTTGACCCCTCCTATTGCCTCGGCTCGCCGGCGGCGAAGGCGCTGATGTAGAGCCTGATGATCTTGGGATCCGGGGAGAGGCTGGAGACCCTGGTGCCGGCACCAGGAGGTAAAAGTGCCGCCCGTCCTTGGCGTAGGCGTTGATTACCGGTCTCCTGAAATCCTTGAGGTCGGATTCGCAGAATTAAATGGAAAAAGAGACCAGGCCGCGCTCAACGAGCTCAGTGCACTCGCCAATTCGGGGCGGCCTTGCTGCGGCTTGGATGGCGCGGCGGTCGCGTTCTACAAGACTATTTCATCGTAAAGGCGATCGGCTTGCTCAAGCCAGCCTCGCGGCTTTCGTGACCAGCCCCGAAACGATGGACAAGGCCGACGGCACCGCGCGTGAGCGTATTGCGAAATCGGCCGATCTGATCGCGGCCTTCCGTCTGCCCGAGGCGGGTTCAACACACTCGACATTTGCGCCATTTGCGGCCCAGCACGCAAATTCAGGTCGGTTTGTGGCGATCCATGTTGGCGGCTGCGGACGTTGAAGAGGCTTCAGCGTCAAAGGGACATTGTTTAGCTCAAAATGCTGGCCCCGGTAGGAAAGAGTGGCCTGCCTCATCGCCTTCATCAGGAGTTCGCTGGCTTCAAGATAGCGCCCTGGAACTGTGTCCGCATCAATCCCGAAGTACGCTAGCTCAATCGGAAGAGAGCCGCGCCCTATACCTAACTCGACCCTACCACCGCTCAAGTGGTCAAGCATGCAGATCTCCTCGAACGCACGCAGCGGGACAAAGACTCAGCAACATGACCAACGGACCAATACGAAGTTGCCTGGTACGCTGTGCGACGCTCGATAAGAACAGATTTGGCGACGGGCTTCTCCCATGCGGCGAACAATGGTGCTCCGCTAGGTGGTAAGCATAAAAACCTGGCCGATCACAGGCTTCTGCTAGCCTGAGGCGGTCCGCGTATTGACGTGCAATAGCCCTACCGTCCTCGTCCAAATGATCGAAAATGCCTAAAGCTAGCTTGGAAGGGGAGGCTTTTCTCATTCAACTATCTCCAACTTTGTCCGGGGCGCCGGACGTTGAGCCAAGCGAACGGGAGTTGCGGACAGGCTGCCGTTTCAGTGTCGCGCTCCAGCCCATAGACGTCGTCCTCGAGCTCCCTTATTTCCGCCAGCACTCCGGCGATGAGGTCCAGGTCCTCGGCGCTCAGGGCGAGGCAGGAGACGGCGACGTTCGAGGTCAGATCCGAACGGTTGCGCGCGCCGATAATGACGGCCGCCACGCCCATCGACGCCGTGTCCTACACTCTGAACCAGTGGGAATACCTACGCGATACAAAGAAGACGGCA
>NZ_JBSKBR010000127.1:0-1621 GCF_053714315.1 Mesorhizobium sp. PL10
TCTTGGACTGATGGGGAATTCTTGGGAATTTCTTTCATTAACGCGATTGGGCCAGCAAGGGGCCCAAATGTAGTACCTTAATGGATTTTTCTCGCGCAGAACGCAGATTTCCCAATCAAGCCTTCATAGCGCCTATCAGCTCCGGGATGCTAACGAGAGCGATTGCCCTTCTGATATTGTAGGCGACTGCAGTTAGGCTAAACTCTGCCTGAACGTTGTTCAGCCCACGCATCAGGAACGCGCCTTGGTTCATCCATTGCTTAATTGTCCCAAAAGGATGCTCGACGCTTTCCTTTCTCTGAGCCATGATATTTGGACGTTGGCTCAGCCTTTCCGCCATACGATCAAGAACAGCTTCGTTCTCCAGGCGCATGATCTGTCGAAAGGCGGTTGGCGTGCATCTGTTTTTGATGGCACATGATTGGCAGGCGATGCGATTTGCAAAATAGGTTCTCGTAAGGCCTCGTTTTTTACCACTCCGCCGAGGAGACATAGCTGCGCCATTGGGGCAGATATAAACGTTTGTGTCTGGCTGATAGGTGAATTTCTCCTTCGAGAAAAACCCATCGCCTACTGTTGATCCACGGACTGGTCTTGGCACATAGGCGGTGATGCCAGCCTTCTCGCAAGCTTCTATGTCTTCGATCTTGTAATAACCTCGATCGGCAACTGCCTCGATCTGCTCGACACCGAGTACCTGCATTGCCGCTTCAACAGTCGGCGCGAGCAAGCCGATATCGAGAACATTGTTGCTGACGTCTTCCTCAGCGATCAGCTTATGCTTCACGTCAACTGCCAGCTGAACGTTGTACCCAACTCCAACTTTCATCATGCTCGGCATAGCCCTGCTATCTGGATCCGTCAGCGATATCTGATCCTCACCTGTGCGGTCTAGCTCGGCAAGTAAACTGCTGAACTTCTGCCGCCTCGTCCTGAGCGCCGCAATCTTCGTCTCAGTGTCACTGCCTCTGCCGTTCGAATCGATATCATTGGCCGCTTTCGAGTCGTCGGCATCACCGTCATCAAGCGCTTTCATATAGTCGGAGAGTTTTTCGTCGGCGCGACGCACAAGATCCAACAGCGTTGTGCGGGTGAAGTTGCGATGCCTGTTATTGACCGCCTTG
The DNA here is from genome assembly GCF_053714315.1 of Mesorhizobium sp. PL10. Classification (NCBI taxonomy): domain Bacteria; kingdom Pseudomonadati; phylum Pseudomonadota; class Alphaproteobacteria; order Hyphomicrobiales; family Phyllobacteriaceae; genus Mesorhizobium; species Mesorhizobium sp. PL10. Next base: position 1,125 of record NZ_JBSKBR010000127.1, read on the forward strand.
ATGCGCGTACCATCCACGGCAAGCATTTCCCTGCCGAACAAATCGAGGCGGCGACAGACGATGGCAAACTCGCGGAAAATTTGCTTGAAAGCTGCGCAATTCACTCGGCGAAAAGATGCGATTGTCCGGTAATCAGGTTTCAGATGGCGCAGCAGCCAGATCACCTCGATATTACGGCGGGTTTCTGCTTCCAGCTTTCGGCTCGAACGTACCCGATTCAAATATCCGTAGAGATAAAGTTTAAGCAGATCGGCCGGATCGAAGCCGGGGCGTCCCGTCTCTTTTGCAGTTACGCGGGAAAACCCAGAGGCGACAAGATCAATGCTATCCACAAAAGCCTCTATGAGGCGAACCGGATTGTCTAATCCGACATAGTCATCAATCGCTTCAGGGAGAAGCAGCAGTTGCGAGCGATCTGAGCCAGATAAATGTGCCATGAAAACAACATACTACGGTTCACTTGCCATTGGAATCCCGCAGACTTTTTGCACAGTCTG
>NZ_JBSKBR010000128.1:0-1590 GCF_053714315.1 Mesorhizobium sp. PL10
CTAGCCCGTCCTATTCATGAGCCTTGTGGTTCGAGCGCCGCTGAGCATTGGGTCATGCAGGTGTGAGGCGTCTTTTTCACCGCAGCTGAGACTGGACTTTGGAACGCGCTGGAGGTCAAGGTTTGGGTTTCGGCGGGGCTTTGATGCCCCGGCGCTCATGGTACTGCGGGCTGCAGCGTGAGAGCGATTTGTCGGAACAGGCTGGCCTCGGGACAAGCGGCGGCGAAGGCCAGGCGGATTCGCGAGACGGTTTCGATGACGCGGGCGCCGAGCTTGAGGAGCCTGAGCCGCAGCGTGGCAAACTCGGCGTTGCTGAGATGATCGGTTGTGGGCACCGCCTCGCGCAGGGTGAGCATCAGCCAGTATGCGGCGGTGTGGAGGACGAGGCGCACCTGGTTGGCAATCGGTGAGCGGCAGCTGGTGCGGTCGGAGGCAAGCTGGCTCTTGTGCATCTTGATCAGGTTTTCGGCCTGGCCGCGGGCGCAGTAGAGCACGTCGTAGACATGCGCGGCGGAATCTTTGTCGAGATCGGTGACGACGAAGCGGATGTCGAGGCCGCGGGTGGTTGCCTCGATGCGGGCGCAGACGCGACGTTGCGTCTTCCAGGATTTCGCCTTGTATCGGGTCTCGGCATAGCCGCGCAGCACCGGCCTCTGCTCGAGCGCGCGGCGGGTGCGGATATCGTCGGCGGCTTCATCAACGAGACGCTGGAGAACCTTGTTGCCGGGCAATCCGAAGAGGTAGTCGAGCGCATTGTTCTCGCACCAGGCCATGACCTCGGCCCGGCCATAGTGGCCGTCGCCGCGGACCAGGATGCGGGTGGCCGGCCAGCGGGCGCGGATGCGCCGGACAAGCCGGCGCAGATGGCCGCGGATCTCCTTGCCCGTCGGGGTCTTGCCAGGACGCAGGATCATGGCGACCGGACGTCCGGTCGCGGCGTCGTAGATGTGGATCGGCAGGAAGCAGCGCTCGTCGTAATGGGCGTTGAACAGCGAGAGCTGCTGATGGCCGTGAACGACATCAACCCGTGTCGTCGATGTCGAGCGTCACGCTTTTTGGCGGCGCGGCATAGCTCGACAGCCACAGATCGACCAGCACCCAGCCGAGCCGGATGACGGTGCGCAGGTCGGGCAGGTTCTCCAGGCGCGAGCAGGTCGGCTGCGAGCACAGATCAATCCCGCTGTCGGGCAGCCGCCCGCAGGCGAGCTTGAAGGCCGGATCGGTGCGCAGCCAGTCGAGATCGTTGGCATCCTCGTAGCCGCATGCGATCGCAAAGATGCGGGCGCGCAGAATGTCGGCCATGGCGTGCGTCACCCGCTGTGGGTCGCAGCGGACAGCCTGTCGGCCAGTTGCAGGCGTCGCTCGGCCGCGGCCAAAAGCATGACGCCACCATCCGAGGTGATGCGTCCGCCGTCAAACGCAGCTGTGATCTTCTTGCGTCCAACGGCTGGAAATGAGAGCTGCAGCAACGTATCGTCGGTCATGGCGGGTGTGGCTCGCGAAATGTGGTGGCAGGGTTGGCTTACAACCGAATCCTACGCCAAATCAATCGCTTAGGCTACATCCGCCGCCTCTCAGACGGGTCGTCGT
>NZ_JBSKBR010000129.1:0-1520 GCF_053714315.1 Mesorhizobium sp. PL10
CTTTCTATTACCCACATCGTCGGCGTGTTCCGATGGATATGCCGAAGGCGATGTCATTGAGGCGGGTCAAGCCTCGCCAGACAACCATATTTCCAGGTGGCGGATCGTGGTTGCGAGCGAGGTAGCCGCCGAGCATGGCGAGCTGGAGCAGATAAGTGGCGAGGGTCCTGCGCAGGATGCGCGGCTTGTCGCGCGCCGCGTCGATGTCGTCAAGCGTCGCGATTTCTGCCGGAGTGAGGACTGTCTCAGGATCGGCCTCGGGCTTTGCTCGTGCGGACATGGTAAGAAAGAATATCCGCCAACTGACCACCGCGATGAGGGCGAGGAACTTCGCCAGCCGCTCGGCGGTCTCGAGCCTCGCCTCCTCGGCGCGGCAGCCAGACTTCATGACCTTGTGGAACACCTCCGCCTTCCAGCGCAAGGCGTACCATTCAAGCTTCTCGACCGCGGCTGCGAGATCGGCGACCGGCAGATTGGTCACCAGTTTCCAGTCGATCGGCGGACGGTTCGCCGGCGGGTCGATCTCAAAAGCGTGGATGTAGGTGAGAAGCTGAGGACTATAGCGCTTGCGCTTACCGACGGGCGGCAAGGTCTCGATAGCGGCAAACTTCACATGTGCGCACGCCGTCTCGCCCTGGCCGATCTTGACGCAATGGCGTCCCGCCCAGGGCACGGCCGAGAGCTGGGCAAAGACCCGATGCGCCCCATGCTGCGGTTCTGCGTCGGTGGGTGCAGCGGCTAACCGATTGGTCTGCACCCGCACGAGAAAGCGTGTGCCAAGGTCCTGTGCGAGGCAGAAAAGTTCGTAGATGTCGCTCTCGCGGTCGGCTACATGCACGCAGCGTTCCGGCGCGCCGACGAGCGCCATCGACTGGCGCAGGTTTTCCAGCCAACGATAGCTTTCCTTCGTCTCGATCGGCACACGCGTGGGATTTACATGCCGCTTAAGCGTCCAGGTTCCCTTGAACTTCGTGCGTGTCCAGAACTTCGCCGCCGTCAGCCCAAGCGGCGTCCCGCTCAGGGTCACCGCCAAGCTCGAATGCATCAGCACCCCGCACAAGGTCACCACATTGGGTTGACCCGCCTTATAATGCCCGGCGTTGATGGTCCTGGTGAAGCCGATCTTGTCCGGTCGCGCGCGGCTGTAGATGAACTCCGTGGTGTCCTGCAGGATGAGGATCGGTCCCTCACTCGCCGCGCAGCGCATGGCGGCCGCTGCAAAATGGCCGGCCAGGATACCATGCTCGGTGATCCGTGGGTTGTCGAAGAACCGGTAGGCGGCCTTCGTCGCTGCCCAGTCGCCGCACGCTGCCGGGACTGACTGGCCCGGCGCTGCCGATATCTGATCAAGCAGGCGGCGCAACCGCCGCGCCAGGCGCTTGTCCGGCAGCCCCGCCGAAACGACTTCATCGTCGAGCCGGCCTTTGCCGCCGGCTTTCGTAGCACCGCTCATCTGTGACGCCTCCATGATTCGGCGTCACAGACAGAATCATGGAAGATTCAACGGGTGCAAATCGCCC
>NZ_JBSKBR010000130.1:0-1507 GCF_053714315.1 Mesorhizobium sp. PL10
AAAAGATCCCATGAGGCGACGGGCGGCGGAACTCAGGTAAGGTTTCGGGGTCCGACATCCTAACCTTGGAGACGTCTCATGAACCTCTCATCCGTTGCTCTGCCGCCCGTCGGCGAGAAGACTGCCACGATTTTCGTTGCACTGGAATTGAGCAAGTCGGCCTGGCTTGTAGCCCTGCACTCGCCAGCGGCCGACAAGATTAGCCTGCATCGCCTGCAAGGAGGTGACACCGAAGGGCTTATAGCTCTCATTGAACACCGGCGCGAACAGGCGCAGGCCGCCTTGACGCGTCCGGTTCGGGTGATGTCGTGCTACGAGGCCGGTTACGACGGTTTCTGGCTGCATCGTTTCCTGTGCGACCGCGGCATCGACAATCGAGTTCTGGATGCGGCCAGCATCCTGGTCGACCGCCGGTCACGCCGGGCCAAGACGGATCGCCTCGATGCGGCGGCGCTGCTGCGCACGCTGATGGCGCTGGAACGCGGCGAGCCGAGGGTCTGCCGGATAGTGCGAGTGCCAAGCCTCGAGCAGGAGAACGATCGCCGTCGCAGCCGGGAACGGGCTCGCCTTGTTAACGAACGCGGCCAGCATTCGAGCCGCATCAAGGGGCTCTTGATGACGCAGGGTATCCGCGACTTCAAACCGGCCAGGCGAGACTGGCGTGAACAGCTTGAGGCGCTGGGCACGGCCGACGGACGAGATCTACCACCCTGCCTCAAGCGCGAGATAGGGCGCGAATGCCACCGTCTGTGGCTGGTGATCGAGATGATCGCGCAGGTCGAGGACGAACAGCGCCAGGCGGCCGAGACCACGGCCCCCGCGACCATCCAGTTGAGCCATCTGCGTGGCATCGGATTGACGATAGCAAGCGTGCTGACGAACGAGGTCTTCTTCCGCGATTTCCAGAACCGGCGTGAGGTCGCCGGCTATCTCGGACTTGCATCCAGTCCCTGGAGCAGTGGCGCGGTCAGCCGCGATCAAGGCATCCAGAGATCGGGCAACCCACGTGCGCGGCGAACCGCCATCGAGCTTGCCTGGCTATGGCTGCGCCACCAGCCCGATAGCCGTCTCGCCCGCTGGTTCCAAGAGCGCGTCGGCGCCGGCAAGGGGCGCATCCGCCGCACCATGATCGTCGCCTTGGCGCGCAAACTGGTAGTCGCCTTGTGGCGGTACCTGACGCAGGGCCTGCTGCCGGATGGCGCCATGACCAAGGCCTGACAAGAGTTCGACGCGAGGGACGGCCAACGTCACTTGCGGCGAAACGGGATGGGTGTGGACCGCTGCCCCCCAGGGCTTTCAATGCCGTCAAAAGATGGGTCCCATCCTCCCGGCCTCGCCAAACTTGCCCGTGCATGCGGGATATGGGTGCAGGCTCCACGCGAGCCGACCGGATATGAGGTGATGTGGACTTGTTCCGCAGTTCGCCGCGAGGCCGATCCCGACAGCGTCCGAAAGTGATTAGGCCGCCGCCGCTACCATTGACACGACACGCCTCATATGAGGGGGG
>NZ_JBSKBR010000131.1:0-1491 GCF_053714315.1 Mesorhizobium sp. PL10
GGCTGTTACAAGGACAAAGGTGCCTACCACCTTTATCTGCTGGCAACCGAGGCGCCGATCGCCCGTCTCAAGCAGACCGGCAAAGGCGACGAGGTCAGGATCGCCTACTGGTCACACCGCAGAAAATGGGAAGACATCGACGATATGGGCGGCTGTGTCCTGCCCCTCGATCAGGCGCTCAACCTCATCGCAACCAACAGCCTCTTCTGGACCTGGACATGACCAAAACGTACAAAGTCGAGCTGAGTTCGAGTTGTTATCTGGCCGCCCCCTTCGACTTGCCCGGTTGCGCTGCGAGCGCGTATCCGTAGTTGTCGTGTAGCCCGCCGGCTCCCTGGTTGCTGACCCTGGAAAGGAGCCGGGAATGAGAATCATTGCCCTTGATGTCCACCGATCATTCGCTCAAATGGCAATCTTGGAGAAAGGCAAAATCCGGGATGCCGGGAGGATCGATCTCGAACGCAGCCGCCTGTTGCAGTTCGCCACGAAGCTCAAGCCGGATGACGAGATCGTCATCGAGGCGACAGGCAATACAAGTGCGATCGTGCGATTATTGTCGCCTTTTGTGGGCCGGGTGGTCATAGCCAATCCGATCCTAGTCCGGGCCATCGCCTGGGCCAAGGTCAAGACCGACAAGATCGACGCGGCAGTGCTGGCGAAGCTTCATGCGAGTGGCTTTCTACCCGAAGTGTGGATGCCGGACGAGGAAACCGAGACGCGTCGTCGCGTGGTAGCGGAACGAACGCAGCTCGTCGCCCAGATGACCCGCCTCAAGAACCGAATCCATTCGGTTCTGCACGCCAATCTGATCCCACCCTACAACGGCTCACTGTTCTCAAAACGCGGCAAGGTTTGGCCAATGGCTCAGCCGCTCGCCGAGGATCAGCGGCGAGTCGTCCTTCGCCATGTCGGAGAACTCGAACGCCTTGGCGGAGAGCTTGCACAGGTTGACAAAAGCCTTGCACAGACTGCCCTACAGGAACCGCGGGTCAAGCGGCTGATGACGATAACCGGCGTGGGATGTCACGGTGGCACTGAGTATCGTGGCAGCCGTCGGCGACATTGAACGGTTCTCATCCCCGGAAAAACTTGTTAGCTACTTTGGGCTCAACCCGCGGGTCCGGCAGTCCGGCGACAAGCCAGCCTACCACGGCCGTATCACCAAACAGGGAAGAACGCATGCGCGGTCGATGCTGGTTGAAGCCGCTTGGGTCATCTCTGGCGTACCTGGCCCACTGCGCGCCTTCTTCATGCGCATCCGGGACAAGCGTGGCAAGCACGTTGCCGCGGTCGCGACTGCGCAGCAAGCTGGCAGTCATTGTGTGGCACATGCTGACCAAGAACGAGGACTATATCTGGATCCGCCCGGCGCTCCTGGATTGGAAGCTCCGAAAACTGGAATTGACCGCCGGCTATCCGTCTCTCCGCGGCGGCAGGAACAAGGGATCCGCCGCCGACTACAGCAACAAGTCGGTCCGCGACAGCGAGCGC
>NZ_JBSKBR010000132.1:0-1458 GCF_053714315.1 Mesorhizobium sp. PL10
CGATCGGCGCCTCGGTTGCCAGCAGATAAAGGTGGTAGGCACCTTTGTCCTTGTAACAGCCAACGCCGCCACCATTGGCCTGGTCGAACGCTTCGATGCGCAGGGCCATATTGTCCTTTTCCATTGTGCAGTCATAGCTGCCGCGGGCCCGGGCAGGCCTGATTCACTTCGCCGCAGGGTCATTGCCTTGCAACATGTGCTGGCCGGGATTCGAAGCATGGGATGCTGCACCATTCCAGCGCCGCTGTCGGCGATACCGTTCCCCAGATCCTGCGCCAGTGGCTCCAAGCGTTGCGCACCTGCTTCACAGCGCCTAGTTGGGAACATGTCCTTGTTCTGGTCATGGGAGCTTTGCTGGCGCCGGGCAAGCGGACCGTCAGTTCCTGCCTGCGCATGACTGGCCGGGCCGAGGCCGCCAACTTTGCAAGCTACCACCAGGTCCTCAACCGAGCCTGCTGGAGCCCCCGTGCCGTTGCCAGGCGATTGCTGGGCCTTGTGGTCGAACGGCTCGTGCCGGATGGACCCATCGTCATTGGCATGGACGACACCATCGAACGCCGATGGGGACGCCGGATCAGCGCACGGGGCATCTACCGGGATCCAGTGCGCTCCAGCCATGGCCATTTCGTCAAAGCCAGTGGCCTGCGCTGGTTGAGCTTCATGGTGCTGACCCCGGCGCCATGGACGAGCCTGGTAAAGGCCTTGCCCGTCTTGACCCTGCTTGCCCCGTCCGAGCGATCCGACCATCAACGCGGGCGGCGCCACAAGCTGCTGACCGAATGGGCGCGGCAGGGCGCACTGCAACTCTGTCGCTGGCTGCCAGGGCGCCGCATCATCTTCGTGGGCGACAGCAGCTTTGCCGTCCATGAACTGGCCCATGCCATCACTGGCAGGGCAACGCTCATCAGCCGGCTGCGACTGGATGCCAACCTGTTTGCGCCACCGCCGAAGCGGACCACGCGCACCCTCGGCAGGCCAGCGCAAAAAGGTCCGGCGCTACCAAAGCTCAAGACACTCCTGTCCAACCCTGCCACGATCTGGGCAAGGATCATCGTGTCCGCCTGGTACGGCCATGTCGACGGCAAAACGCTCGAGATCACATCTGATACCGCCTTGTGGTACAGGCCCGGTACCCCGGTAATGCCGCTCCGCTGGGTGCTGGTCCGGCATCCCGATGGCAAACGCCCTCCTCAAGCCTTCTTCAGCACGGACATCACTCTCGAGCCCGCCGACATCATCGCCCTGTTCGTCCGCCGCTGGCAGATCGAGGTCACGTTCGCCGAGACCCGTGCCCACCTTGGCGTTGAGACCCAGCGGCAATGGTCTGACAAAGCCATTGCGCGAACCACCCCAGCATTGCTTGGGCTCTACAGCCTCGTATCGCTATGGGCCTGCGATCTGCTCACCACCACCACCACCCCATACGCAGCAGCGTGGTACCGAAAAACCAGCCTGACG
>NZ_JBSKBR010000133.1:0-1414 GCF_053714315.1 Mesorhizobium sp. PL10
GCCATGTGTGGATGGCTCCTGCCGCGCAAGAGAGAATCTGACTTTTCCACCTGCCGATCGGGTGCGGTCATGTGTCCGGCCTGTTGATGCGGCCATTAATAACCGCTGGCCCTGATGAAGTTCGCGGATCGGGTCTCAATCACTATTACGCGGTATTGATAATCCGCATGGCTATCGGCGAGTTTTCCCAATCCCCGGTTCGACCGGTTGGCATCAAGTCTTATTCACCTTACGGTCTCTGGTAGCCTGTTGCTCTCCTATCTCAACTAATCCGCGATCCTCGCTGCTACGCCGCCGTCGCGGGTGCCCTGAAGGTTTCCTGCCGCGTCATGATTGCCCATGCGATCCGTGCCATCTTGTTGGCCATGGCGACCGTAACCAGACGCGGCGCGCGGCGCTCAAGCAGACCGGTGACCCATTGTGCGCCAGCCGCGCTTTTTGCTCGCGCGTAGCGAAGCATGCCAGTCGCGCCAATCACCAGCATGCGCCGGATGTAGCGGTTGCCCTGCTTTGAGATCCGGCCCAGCCGCTCTTTGCCGCCACTCGAGTTCTGTCGAGGGACGAGGCCCAGCCAAGCCGCGAACTCGCGACCAGACCGGAAGAAGGAAGGATCGGGAACCGTCGCCGCAATCGCGGATGCGGTCAGCACGCCTACCCCGGGGATCGTCGCCAGTCGCCGGCTCATTTCGTTCTGCGTGTGCCAGGCCTTGATCTCGGCGTCGAGCTCGGCAATCGCTTTTTCGTTTGTGCGCAATTGCGCGACGAGCGGTCTCAAGGCTCCCCTTGCCAAAGTCGGCAGGCTATCGTCGTCGTCGGCCTCCACTGCGGCGATGATGTCTTCAACCTTTCCGCGTCCCTGCGCGGCGACGAGGCCAAGTTCGGCGGCGTGCCCGCGGACGGCGTTGATCAGCATGTTCTGCTGCCGGATCAGGAGGTCGCGCGATTTGTGAAGCATCAGCGCCGTTTGCTGGACTTCGGTCTTGATCGGCACGAAGCGCATGTTCGGCCGCGTCACGGCCTCGCAGATCGCGGCGGCGTCAGCAGCGTCGTTCTTCTTGCCACGCCGGACATAGGCCTTCACGTAAGAGGGCGGCATGATGCGAACATCGTGTCCGAGAGCCGCAAGCTCCCGCGCCCAAAAATGTGCCGATCCGCAGGCTTCCAATCCGACGAGGCATGGCTCGAGGCCGCCGAAGAACAAAAGAACCTCTTTCCGACGCAGCCGGCGCTGGACAGTGACGTTCCCCTCGGCATTGACGCCGTGAACCTGGAAGACGTTCTTGGCCAAATCCAGGCCGATCGTGGTAATCTTCATATGGGATGGCTCCTCTCGACTGTGGGTCTGTGGTCACTACACAACCTACCATATGGCACCTTGATGCCGGGGAGCAGGAGCCATCCACCCCATCACTAT
>NZ_JBSKBR010000134.1:0-1405 GCF_053714315.1 Mesorhizobium sp. PL10
GGGAGCGGGAAAAGATGGGGGTCAAGCTGCAAGAGCAAGCTTGGCTTGCTTGAGTCGACCGTCAGCAACCGCTGCCCGGACCTGCAGTACTCTGTGAGCGCCGATGGGAGACCAACGCATCTGACGCTTCTTGTTCATACGAGCATTCACGAGGCTGTTGGCGGCGCTTTCGGCCGGAGAGCTCGAGATCGGTTGACCCGACCAGTATCGGTGGCAGTAGTCGACCATCGAAGTCTTGTTCTGGACCAGGTAAGTCTGAAGATTGCCGACCAGTTCGTATAGGCGCTTGAGCTTGTTACTGGCGTCTCGCATCTTAGCGTGCTGCTCCAACTGATAGAGCATGTTCCTCACAGCTCTCGTCGCCTCCTTGATATAACCGCTCCAGAGGAGATGCCGCAGCCTCGGCACTTGAACGGCGACGTCCCAAAGGTAGATGTTCAGATCACCGCCGAGCCTGATTCCTTCCCATGTCTGTTCGATGTGCCGAAGCCGCATCGACAGATGGAACCAGTCAAGAATGTGGGTTACGGGCTGCCGGTTTGCGCTGAGCACAATACCTTTCAGCCCGGCGTCTCCGTCGCTGAAAACGGTGACGTCGCGGCCAGGCAACCATCCCTGAGCCCGCAGCGCGGCACGAACCGCGTCGTGCTTGCCAGTGGCAACATTTGGCGCGGCAGCGAACTGGCGCGATGGCCGGCCTTTGGCCACAACGCGCCCCATGGTGATTTCGAAATGCCGGCTTTGATATCCGGGAACTGCGCGGATGTAGGCACCGTCAATGAATACGGAAATGGGCGATCCGTCGGCTCGGCTGATGCGATAGGGGCTTGCGACGTCCCGCTTCTCAATCTGATCGGCGACCTTGGCGAGCCGGTTGACAACGGTCCGATGATTGTGTGGTCGCGGAGCGGGCACAAAGAGATCGAGCACACGAGCGGCTTCTCGAAACGATAGCCGGGAGCCGAGTTCAGCCTGGACTCGCTCCAATTCCGGCGTTGCTCTGCCCTTCAACAGGGTCTCGATGCTTCCGGTGTCCGATCTTGCCGTCTTTCCGCAGGCGCAACTGCGGAACCGAGGCACTCGCAGGCGACAAATGCCGAAGAGCGAATGGACTGTACGAGATCGATAATCATGAATCCTGCGAAATCGGTTGCATTCGTGACATTTCCGATCCTGCCAACCGGCTTGATCCGCCTGAAACTGCGTGAGTTCCTCCTGTAGGCGGCGCTGTATCGCCTTGCCCTCCTCCAAAGAGAGGCCGAAGTCGTCGAGGCGCGCTCCGTCGACAATGCGCTCGACAACTGCGATCTCCCGACGTTGTGGAACGCCATCGGCCCCAACAAACTCGACCCAGACCTTCATACTCAATTGCGCTGTCACCGAGAGTACCCTTCCGAAAAAGAAG
>NZ_JBSKBR010000135.1:0-1322 GCF_053714315.1 Mesorhizobium sp. PL10
AGACGTCGCGTCAAACATGCATCGGCGTGTCGATCGAGTTCAGCGGCTGTTGCCGTCATTCACTTTCGGCGAAATGCCGGTATTGTTGACCAACGCGTACAATTGCCGCCATGCGCCTCCAGACGATGGCAGATTTCCGAGACGGCGATCCCGACATCCTCCTGGTCGGCGAGATCGACCTTCCTCAGGGCCGGCCGGCCACGGGCAGTCCTCGGCGAACGCCTGGCGCGACATGTGATGACGCGCCACCCTTCACGGGAAAAGCGCTTGACCGTGGCATGGCCGATGCCCATGGTTTTTCTGGTGTCGAGTTCAGCTGCGCTGGCGAGAGGCCGAATGTCACCATGCGCCTCGCGCGAGGAACCGAGAGGTCGGGCCCGCCTTGTTCCAAACGCAGAGGCAGGAGCGCGAGGGTTTCACATCCGTTGACCAGGATCGAGCGATGACACAGGCAGCCCCACTTGATATCGCCGCCGCCGTCGTTGTCGATGGACCGATGCAGCAATCGACCGGCAAGGCGCCGTATGAGAGGCCTGAGCAAGCTCTCGCAGGATGTCGCTGGAGTGCGCATGATCGCGGCATTTGGAGAGACTAGGCGCTGCTTCATGTAACGACTTGCTAACCAAGTCTTCCGGCCCCTTGTCTTGCGCCGCAGCTCATTTAGGATCTTCTATTCGCGGTAAGCCACCACTCCAGCGCGACGGCTGAAAGTGTCACCTCGTAGAGAACATACGGGGGGCTTCGGGCCAAAACCGGTCGTTGGTCGTCTCTTTTGAAGGCGAACTTGAAGCTAAGGGCATTGGCCTCGAAATTTCTAATTCTTAGGATCCGCCTTTGCTGACCAGGCGCGGATCATCGGCAGCGTCAGCAGCGCTGATATGATCACGGCGATGTTTTGACCTGTCGGACCCTCCCGCTTAGTGGGGTACGCCCCAGGCCTTGGCCTAGCGCCTTGCGGGAGGCTTCTTTGCTGGAGCCGCCTTCCTCCCCAAGCCCAGCGATTTTGTTGCTAGCGCTGATCGGGTTGCCGAGTAATTCGGGGCGACCATGGGGTAATCCTTCGCCAATCCCCCACTTTGTCCGGTATTCATCGGGAGTCATGCTGTGTCTGACGGCAAGATGTCGCTTGAGCGACTTGATTTCTGGCCATCTTCGAGGCTGATGATATAATCCGGGAACACGGATCTTTTGGGATTAACTGCCGGCTTTTGGATAGGCGCCCCCGTTGGGGGCAGCCTGAACGACGCACCCCTCCTCGGTGATCTCCACCGGAAGGAACATCGCCGGTTGACTGACATAGCTGAATGACTGTCGCCACAAAC
>NZ_JBSKBR010000136.1:0-1302 GCF_053714315.1 Mesorhizobium sp. PL10
TTCAACAGCTTAACCGGCAGTGTTCGCCATCCGTTCACCTCCAACTGTTCAAGTTGGGCCATACGGATTCGACCCGTAATACCAACGGTCTCGGGCGCTGACTCTTTCGTGATTTTGTATCGCAGGTGGACCGTGATTCCCTGATGCCGAAGGAGATTCGGCGATGGGTTCAGCGGTGAAATTGCGGGATGACTATTCGGCGAGCGAACTTCGACGCCTTGCGCGGGCTTCGAAGGATGTGCGGCAGAGCAGCCGGCTGTTATCGATCGCGGCGGTTCTGGACGGGATGAACCGAACCGATGCGGCGCGGATCGGCGGGATGGATCGGCAGACGCTGCGCGACTGGGTGCACAGGTTCAATGCTGCAGGCCCCGACGGTCTTCTCGATCAGTGGTCGCCTGGTCCGCTGTCGCGGCTGTCGCCAGAGCAGCAGAGCGAATTGGCTGCGATGGTGGAGACGGGGCCGGACCGTGCCGTTGACGGCGTCGTGCGCTGGCGGCGCATCGACCTGAAGCGCGTCATCAAGGAGCGCTTCGGCGTGGACTACGACGCGCGCTATGTCGGGAAACTGCTGCACAAGCTCGGCTTCTCGCACATCAGCGCGCGCCCACATCATCCGGGCCAGGATGCCCATATTGTCGAGGAGTACAAAAAAACTGGCCACGCACGCTGAAGGCGCATCTTTGCGACCTGCCGCCGCGCACGAAGGTGGAGCTTTGGTTCCAGGATGAAGCCCGCATCGGCCAGAAGAACGGCATCGTGCGGCAATGGGCAAGGCGCGGCACCCGGCCCCGCCAGCCGGCCGATCAGCGCTACAAGAGTGCGTATCTGTTTGGCGCGATTTGCCCGGCGCGCGGCGCCGGGGCGGCTCTGGCTCTGCCCTTTGCCGACACCGAGGCCATGCAACGCCATATCGACGAGATCAGCCGCCATGTTGAAAAGGGCGCACACGCCGTGCTCGTCATGGATCGTGCCGGATGGCACACCACCGCCAATCTCAGGATGCCGAAAAACATGACGCCGATCTTCCTGCCCTCGCGCTCCCGGAACTGAACCCGGTCGAAAACGTCTGGCAATATCTGCGGCAGAATTGGCTCTCAAACCGCGTCTTCGACGACTACGACGCCATCATCGACGCCGCCTGCGAGGCTTGGCAGAAGCTCCTCGCCGCGCCCGAAACCATCACATCAATCGGAATGCGGCAGTGGGCGCACGTCGGTCAAACTCCATGACTCTTGGTATAATTACCCACCCCCTCGCCCCCTCGATGCGGCATGGTGCGTCGTCACTCGTCGTCGATGT
>NZ_JBSKBR010000137.1:0-1285 GCF_053714315.1 Mesorhizobium sp. PL10
TCTAAAGAAACAGTGCCAATCTTCAAAGAAAAAATATGACGCCTCGCACCAAGCGTATTCTAGGCAAATCAATGGTTGTGACGATAATTGCAATCGTCGCGACCTTTGCTCTGTCGTTTACGGCCAGAATCGCCTTGCACATGCCCATCGATTGGCTGAGTTGGGTGGAATGCACCCTCATTCCTATCCTGATTGGAATGCCCGTCGGCGCCTACATCTTCGCCCAGTCGGAAACGATCCAGGAGACATGTGACAAGCTGGAGAAGTCGTATGCGGCCTTGAGAGAGACCCACGACAGGCTGGCGTTCGTGACCAGCCACGACCCGATGACGGGGCTTCTTAGCCGCGGCGGATTCATGGCAAGAATGGACAGGAACCGCGATGAGGGTGAATACGACACGCTTCTCCTTATCGACCCGGATCACTTCTCCTTGTTCAATGATCAGCACGGACATTCCAAAGGCGACGAGGCCTTGGTTCGAATCGCAAAGGCGCTTGTCTATCTAACGCGCCCTGGCGATTCAGTCGGGCGCCTTGGTGGCGAAGAGTTCGGGGTCCTGCTGCGAGGGGTGCACAAAGAGCAGGCAATGACCATGGCGGAGAACATCCGGCGTCTTGTTGAAGGGATTCCCTGGATCAAAGGGCAACAGGACGATGTAAAAGTGACTGTCAGCATCGGCGGTGCGGAAATCCCTCCCGATGCAGATACTCAGGATATTCTTCGCACTGCAGGACGATGCCTTTCTGAAGCGAAACAGCGCGGCCGGAACCGCGTTTCGTTCGACTTTGAAGCAGCCAAATTGCGAGCCGTGGCACCGTAACCGACCCTGCTTGGGGTATGCTCTTTCCGGTGTTACGTCGCCGGAAGAGGTGGTCGCGGCAAACCGCTGCATTTGGTGACGGCCGGGCCGCCAGGGGCGTGTGAACGTGGTGGTCAGCCGCCTTATGTGCTATGCGGTATGCTGTTGCGCGTGGCTTTGCCACGATGATCTGATCCCGAGGACGAAATCAAACACCGGTTGCGGCCGGCCAAGTGGCACGGCCGGCAACGATGCCGGGACCTCTGTCGCTGCCTCGGCATAGTCGGCGAGGATTGCTGGCGGGAGGCCAAGCACGTTTTCAAAGATGTGTTCCGACGGGCCGTTCAACCGACGAAACAGCATTGCGCCGCGCCGGGAGTGGCGCGCGGCCGCAGCAGTTTTGCCCTCACGTATCTTTATGCCGGCTGCCGACAAAAGGATCAATGCTTTGAAGAACGCGCGAGAAGGGCTGCCTCGGTCCGCAA
>NZ_JBSKBR010000138.1:0-1239 GCF_053714315.1 Mesorhizobium sp. PL10
GTTCAAATCCTGTCCCCGCAACCAACATAAAAAGCCCGCCTCGTGCGGGCTTTTGTGTATTGCGAAGCCGGCTCCCGGCGGCTTTAACCTGCATCGGCCGCCCGCAACGAGGCCAAGCCGACGCCGACGGGACAGAAAAACTCAAATCCTGTCCCATCCCCAAGCCAACTTTCCCGGCGCCCCGCTTCTCGAAACGAGATTCCTCGCCGATGGCCTGGTGCTCATGTGCACACCCAAGCGAAGTCGCATCAGGCGAAGCCGGTCGGCTTCAATACCGGAGGATGATCCGGGCCCGAACCACGATCGCGCCGGCGCGATTCGTGCATTTCGAAGCAGCAGAACGAGGCGATGGAATCATTCGCTCGCCAGCCGATCATGGAAACGATGGATGTCGAATCCTGATTCGCACCATAATCTCCCAAGGAGGTTGCCATGCCCAACTACGCCCTGAACGACCACTATGAGAGCTTCATCAGGAAGCAGCTCGAATCAGGCCGTTACAACAATGCCAGTGAGGTTGTTCGCGCCGGCCTGCGTATGCTCGAGGATTTCGAGGCGGAGCGGGAAAGATGGCTGCGCGAGGAAATCCCGGCGCGCCTGACCGAGCTCCAGCGGGATCCGGCGAAGGCTATCCCTGCCGAGACGGTTTTTTCGCGGCGTGAGGCGCGTCATCGCGCGGGCAGTACTCCATTGTCTTCCACCCCAAGACGGAAGCCGAACTGGAACAGCTATATGATGACATAGCCGAGCGTGCGTCGCCGGAGATTGCCTGGAATTTCATTGCCGGCATCCGTGACCATTGCCTGGGCTTGTCGACTTTTCCACAGCGCGGCACAGAGCGGGTTGAGATCATGCCCGGTCTGCGGATTGTCGGCTATCGACGCGCCGTCCGCGTAGCGTTTGCGGTCGAGGGCGAGCGGGTCTTGATCCCGGGTATCTTTTGTTCCGGCCGGAACATCACGGCGGAATTGCTGGAAGGCCGGCTCTGAAGCACTACGCAGGCCGACATGGAGATCGATGTTCGCCAGCCAGGCAGGCGATTTTCAAGCCAATGGTGGGCGTCTTCGGCCCAGAGGGGTGAGGCTTCGTAGAAGTGATCGACTGCGGAACACCGCTCGCAATTTCAGCCAAGCCAACTCACGAATTTCAGCCTCGTGGATATCTCTGCGAGAAATCGAAAAAACATGAAGGATCGGTGTTGACAGTTTGTGATGGTGGCGACTATATACGCCTCACGAA
>NZ_JBSKBR010000139.1:0-1220 GCF_053714315.1 Mesorhizobium sp. PL10
GGAGCTTGGCGGTCTCGATGATGGTCAGGATATTGGCGATGCGCTCACCGCCCTTGTCTGAGCCGGCGAAGAGCCAGTTTTTTCTTCCGATTCCAAGCGGACGCATGGCGCGCTCGGCTATGTTGTTATCGATTTCGACACGGCCATCGTCGATGTAGACGCTCAAGGCTGCCCATCGAGAGAGGGCATATCGCATTGCCTCGGCCAGCTTCTGCTTCTGTGGCAGCGTCGAAAGCGCTTCTTCTATCCAGCTCTTGAGGTTCGCCAGAATAGGCATGGCGTGTTGCTGGCGCAGTGTACGCCGCTCGTCAGCCGACATGCCGCGGATACGATCCTCGATATCGTAGAGCGCACCGATGCGCGACAGCGCTTCGTCAGCGATCGGAGATGGCTTCAGCTTGATCACATCATGGAACTTGCGGCGCACATGGAGCTATGGTCGGAATTGGGTGACGCGTCCGATCAGGCGGCGCGGTGATCCGGTGTCACAGACTGTGCGACACCGTTGGTGAATTTGACGCCGGCGATGACCATTGGCAACTGATTTTCGCCTTTGAGACGACGCCAGGTTTTGGCGGCGCTCATGACCAGCTTGAAGACCATGAGACGCGCTGTCTTGTGCGACAGCGCTCCTTTGGCGCGCACGGTCCGGTGGCGGACGGTGGCGAAGACACTTTCGATTGGATTCGACGTGCGCAAGTGGTCCCAATGCTCGGCCGGGAAGTCGAAGAAGCTCAGCAGCGCCTCGCGGTCCTTGGTCAGGCAGTCGACGGCCTTGGGGTATTTGGCGCTGTATTTGTCGGCGAACACGGTGATGGCGACCTCGGCTGTCGCCCGATCCGGCGCGTCGCGGATCTCGCGCAGGTCGGCCTTCATGTTCGGCTGCACCGACTTCGGCACCTTGTTGAGGATGTTGACGAGCTTGTGCTGCCAGCAGCGCTGGTGACGCGTTGAAGGAAAGATCTCGTCGAGCGCCTTCCAGAAGCCGAGCGCACCGTCGCCGACGGCGATCTGTGGCGCAATGGAAAGGCCACGGGCCTTCAGATCGACGAGCAATTCGCGCCAGCTTTGGGCGCTCTCGCGCACACCGACCTGAAAGCCGATCAGTTCCTTCGGGAGCGGGAAAAAGATGGGGGTAAGAAATTTGGTGTAGCCGGGGCTTCTTTTTCGGAAGGGTACTCTCGGTGACAGCGCAATTGAGTATGAAGGTCTGGGTCGAG
>NZ_JBSKBR010000140.1:0-1218 GCF_053714315.1 Mesorhizobium sp. PL10
GGGGACTCACAGATTCAGCACTGGCGCCATATGTCACGTGTTAACTCACCCGATTGCCCTGTATACTCACCGCAATAATATTAATCTTATATTCAGGTCGAGTATAATTGGAGGTGTCGACGACCACCGCGTTGCCATCGGCCGCATCCTTATACGACCGCGTCCGGCGCGTGATTCCGCCGATCGAGTGGCTGGCTTTTTCCGCTTACATCGATGCTATCCTTGCGCTGAAGCGCGAGCGCGACGCCGTAATCCTCGCCCACAATTACCAGACGCCCGAGATATTCCACTGCGTGGCCGACATCGTCGGCGACAGCCTGGCGCTGGCCCGCAAGGCCATCACGGTCGAGGCGCAAGTCATCGTGCTCGCCGGTGTGCATTTCATGGCTGAGACGGCGAAGCTTCTCCATCCGGACAAGACTGTCCTCATCCCGGACCTCGACGCCGGCTGCTCGCTGGCCGATTCAATCACACCCGCAGACGTGCGGCTGCTGCGGGAGCGTTACCCAGGTGTTCCAGTTGTCACCTAACCCTTGTCGCGTGGCCCGAGAAATCTCTGCGGACGAACGCGAAAACTACTCGAAGTTAGGAACTAAATTTGGTTACAACCGCAACTCTTCAAACAATCAACTTTCCGAATTGTCCAATGTGCCGCTAGAAGAGCGTGACTTGAACCGGTGGCGGCGTTGAAGGATGGGCTAGCGGTTATTTCTCACCACGACTTTCTCTGCGACGACACACCATGCACAAATGAGATCGACGGCAAATTCTCTCCCGCGACAGCGGTCACCTAGCCCTATGAAGGATCTGAATCATAGGCTGCTCGTTAGAGCATCTTCCACCAAAAGGCGTTGATCCATAGGCACTCCCCTTACCCCGATTCCTTTGAGATTCGTCAGCTTCTCGAAAGCTAGCCGTCTTAGAGCATGCGGCCTAAGGCGGGGCGCTGGCCTATTGAAGCCATGAATCTGAACGCAACCGATGCGAACTCAGATCGCAGACGTGGCTATTTTTCGGCGTCCCTTGATGATGACTTGCGCGACCTTGCCAAGGACCTCCCGGTCGGCTGGCGCAGGATAAGGGCTGTCGCGGAGAAAACGTTCGACGTTTTTTGCCGAGTTGGACGGCAAGGAGAGAACTCGCAGCCTGGGAGAATTCACGATGACCAGCCCGTTCGTTACCCGCGACGGCTCCAGATGGATGCCAGACTATCTGACC
>NZ_JBSKBR010000141.1:0-1212 GCF_053714315.1 Mesorhizobium sp. PL10
CAGGGCAATCGGGTGAGTTAACACGTGACATATGGCGCCAGTGCTGAATCTGTGAGTCCCCAATTGATTCGATTGGGAGATACCTGCGATGGCCACATCCGACGAGGCGGTACTCGAGAGCGTTGTTTTTCTGGATCATTTTGCGGATCTGCCGGACCCGCGGCAACTCAGCAAAATCATCTATCCGCTGGACGAGATCCTGCTGCTGTCCTTGCTTGCGGTGCTGGCCGGGGCCGAGACCTTCACTGCAATCGCCCAGTTCGGGAAAGACAAAGTCGATCTTTTGCAGCGCTTCCGGCCCTTTGCGAATGGCGCGCCCGATCATGACCGCTTGGGCGAAGTGTTCGCCGCGCTGGATGCCGAACAGTTCCAGAAGTGCTTCGTCAGTTGGGTCACCGCCTTGACCGGGATACCCGCCGAGGTGATCGCCATCGATGGCAAGACCAGCCGGCGCTCCTATCAGAAGAAGGGTGCGAACCCCATTCACATGGTCTCGGCCTTCGCCGCCCGCCAGCGTCTGGTGCTCGGGCAGGTCAAGGTGACGGAGAAGTCCAATGAGATCGTCGCCATCCCCAAGCTTCTGGACATGCTGGCCATCGAGGGCGCCATCGTCACCATCGACGCCATGGGCTGCCAGCGCGAGATCGCCAGCAAGATCATCGACAAGAAGGCCGATTACGTGCTCGCCTTGAAGGGCAACCAGGGCACCCTTCGTGACGATGTCGAGCTCTTCGCCAACGAGCAGAAAGTCAAGAAGTTCAAGGATACCACGGTCAGCCAGGACAAGACGGTCGATGGCGATCACGGCC
Organism: Mesorhizobium sp. PL10; assembly: GCF_053714315.1. Lineage (NCBI taxonomy): Bacteria > Pseudomonadati > Pseudomonadota > Alphaproteobacteria > Hyphomicrobiales > Phyllobacteriaceae > Mesorhizobium > Mesorhizobium sp. PL10. The sequence continues at coordinate 810 of NZ_JBSKBR010000141.1, forward strand.
GCATCGAGACCCGCCGAACCACCGTCTTCCATGACATCGGCTGGCTCCAGCAGCGCCACAACTGGCCCGGATTGAAGGCCGTGATCATGGTCGAGAGCGAGCGTGAGATCGACGCCAAGATCGAGCGTGAAAGGCGCTTCTACATCACCTCGTCAACCGGCACGGCCGACAGGCTTGCTGACGTTGTCCGCCGCCATTGGGCGGTCGAGAGCATGCACTGGCTGATGGACTGCCTCTTCCGAGACGACGAATGCCGGGTCCGCACCGAACATGCCCCGGCCAACTTCACCACTATCAAACATATCGCTCTCAACCTGTTGCGCCGTCATCCAGCCAAACTGTCCATGACCAACAAACGATTGAAGGCCGGATGGAACGAGGACTTTCTCGTCAGCCTCATCTC
>NZ_JBSKBR010000142.1:0-1169 GCF_053714315.1 Mesorhizobium sp. PL10
TTGATGGTGACGACGATGCCGGCACCGACGGTGCGGCCGCCTTCACGGATGGCGAAGCGCAGCTTCTCTTCCATGGCGATCGGCACGATCAGCTCGACATCGACCGTGATGTTGTCGCCCGGCATCACCATCTCGGTGCCTTCCGGCAGCGACACGATGCCCGTCACGTCGGTCGTGCGGAAGTAGAACTGCGGACGGTAGTTGGTGAAGAACGGCGTGTGACGGCCACCTTCGTCCTTGGTCAGGATGTAGGCTTCAGCCACGAACTTCTTGTGCGGCTTGACCGTGCCCGGCTTGGCCAGAACCTGGCCGCGCTCGACACCTTCACGATCAACGCCGCGCAGCAGCGCGCCGATGTTGTCGCCGGCCTGGCCCTGATCGAGCAGCTTGCGGAACATTTCAACGCCCGTGCAGGTCGTCTTGGTCGTCGGACGGATGCCGATGATCTCCAGTTCCTCGCCGACCTTGACCACGCCGCGCTCGACACGGCCGGTCACGACCGTGCCACGACCCGAGATCGAGAACACGTCTTCGATCGGCATCAGGAACGGCTTGTCCAGCGGACGAACAGGCGTCGGGATGTAGGCGTCGACCTGAGCCATCAGCTCGCGGATCGCGTCTTCACCGATGGTCTTGTTCGAATCTTCCAGAGCCGCCAGAGCCGAGCCCTTGACGATCGGAATGTCGTCGCCGGGGAACTCGTTCTTCGACAGAAGCTCGCGAACCTCGAGCTCGACCAGTTCCAGCAGCTCGGCGTCGTCGACCTGGTCGACCTTGTTCAGGAACACCACGATCGACGGCACGCCGACCTGACGGGCAAGCAGGATGTGCTCGCGGGTCTGCGGCATCGGGCCGTCGGCGGCCGACACCACCAGGATCGCGCCGTCCATCTGCGCGGCGCCGGTGATCATGTTCTTCACATAGTCGGCGTGGCCGGGGCAGTCGACGTGGGCGTAGTGGCGATTGGCCGTCTCGTATTCGACGTGAGCCGTCGAAATCGTGATGCCGCGGGCCTTCTCTTCGGGCGCCGCATCGATCTGGTCGTAGCGCTTGTATTCGCCAAAATACTTCGTGATCGCCGCCGTCAGCGACGTCTTGCCATGGTCAACGTGACCAATCGTGCCGATGTTCACATGAGGCTTAGTGCGCTCGAATTTACCTTTTGCCAT
>NZ_JBSKBR010000143.1:0-1116 GCF_053714315.1 Mesorhizobium sp. PL10
TTGGGGACCGCACATCTCATTGATTATAAAGATCTATTCAAAAACAACTGTTGAAGTCGGGTCAAACGAAACGGCCTCCGGAAAACCCGGGGCGGTTCATACCCTCGGCGCGGACCGCCATATATGATGCCCACCCAACAGATAGGTCGTATGTTCGGTTAGCTCATCGGGATCGCGGCACAATCGAACCCCTCTGCTCCCGGTACCTACGACAGGCTTAAGGATCACCGGCAGGCCGATCTCCTCGGCAGCGCTTTCCACCTCTGGCGCATCCGCTGCCAAGCGATAAGCAGGTACTGGAACGCCCGCTTCGTCGAGAAGCTGACGTTGCTTGAATTTGTCGCAGCATTGTTCGATGGATGTGGGGTTCGGCCCCGGCAGGTCGAAATAGCGGCAGAGCTTGCCAACTGTGGCATAGAACGGATCCCCGGCGCAGGTAATGCCAGCAATGTCATGGTCCTTAGCTAACCGGGAAATTTCGTGAATCAGCGCGTCAAGATTGCCTGTATCAACACGGATTGCCTCCGTCCGCAGCAAGATAGTCGTATTGAGCTGGATCAGCCGACAGGGTAATTGGATGAAGGCCAATATGCTGGGGCCGCCTGGACGTATAGCGGACCGTTGTACCTTGAACCATCAAGCAGGATGAGCGTTCTTTTAGCCATTGGCTTTGACCCCGACATTGCGTATTGTGCGGCGGTGCCGAGGGTACATCGGCAGAAGCTCGGCCGGGCCTGACGTTAGACCTTGTGGTGAACGTACCATTGTCAGCGATCCACCGTTGCAAAGCTTCGATAAACTTTCTTGAAGGATCTGTTGCGCGACCGCTTTGACGGCCGGCCGGCGCGAGAAGCGTCTCCATCGATTTCAGGCGGTTGTGTTCCAGGGGCGCCGAGTTGACCGGTCAATGGTCGTTGCCGGTAGATGGCATGTCCACAAAAACTATCTCAAGCATCTTTGCCAGTGGAAGTATTTCTATCGACACGCGCAGAGCAGCCAAGTGCTTCTTCAAGCGGAGCTTGAGCTCCACGACCCCAATCAGAGAAGCCTGCTAGGCCCGACTTCAACAGTTGTTTTTGAATAGATCTTTATAATCAATGAGATGTGCGGCCCCCA
>NZ_JBSKBR010000144.1:0-1114 GCF_053714315.1 Mesorhizobium sp. PL10
GATGTGATCGAGGAGAAGCTGTTCGATCGCCGGCGGGACCTGTTCACCGATCTGAGCCTGGTATTCATGGATACCACCTCGCTGTCGTTTTACGGCGAAGGCGGCGAGGGCCTTGGCAAGCGCGGGCATTCCAAGGATTACCGGCCGGATCTGGCACAAATGATCCTTGCCCTCGTCGTTGATGCCCAGGGACGGCCAATCTGCACAGAGATGGTGCCGGGTAACACTGCCGACAGCCGTGTCCTTCTGCCGATCGTTGATCGTCTGCGTGAGCGCTTCGGGATTACCCGGGCTTGCGTGGTTGCTGATCGCGGCATGATCAGCGCCGCCACCATTGCCGCGCTTGAGGAACGGGGCATGGAATACATCCTGGGTGCCCGTGAGCGTTCCAGCAGCACCATCCGCGACATCGTGCTCGAAGATCATGCGCCGATGGTGCCGATGGTGCTCGAGCGGCAGAAGGGCGAGACCCAGTTGTGGGTAAAAGAGGTGCGTGTCGACAGGCAGCGCTACATCGTCAGCCTCAATGAAGCCGAGGCCGAGAAGGACCGCAACGACCGCCAGGCCATCATCGCCGGGCTCGAGACCCAGTTGAAGAAGGGCGACAAGGCGCTCGTCGGCAACTCGGCTTACCGGCGCTATCTCCGCCGCACCGATAGCGGCAGGGCCTTCGAGGTCGATCCCGGCAAGCTTGCCGATGAAGCCCGTTTCGACGGTATCACCGTGCTGAGAACCAACACGACGATCTCTCCGCTTCGAGCCGTGTTGCGTTATCGCGATCTGCTCGAGGTCGAGAACCTATTCCGCAGCGCCAAGGCCAGTTTCGACACGCGGCCCGTCTTCCATCAGTCCGACGCCGCCATTCGTGGCCATGTCTTCTGCTCCTTCCTGGCGCTCACGCTTGCCAAAGAAATGACCAGGCTGTGCCGGGACAAGGGCCTAAAGCCCGAGTGGCAGCCGCTTCTCAATGATCTCGATCGCCTGCAGCAGGCAACCATCGAAAAGGACGGCAAGACCATCACGGTGCGTACGCCAACGACCGGCATGGTCGGCAGCGTCTTCCAGGCTACCGGTATCGCCCTGCCGGCAAACATCCGCGAATAGCTGTCTCATA
>NZ_JBSKBR010000145.1:0-1104 GCF_053714315.1 Mesorhizobium sp. PL10
GTGCCATCTTCACTGCCATCGCGGACATACACCAATTCGCCCTCGCCGATATTGTCCGAGTTGGCGGTGACTTCCTCGAGTAGTTCAAGGTTCTCGCCGATCATGACGGCGACTTCTTTGAGCGTATAGATGAACCTCGAGCGTGCCATCACGCAGCCTCGTATCGGTTTTTCGCCGTCACCCACTGCCACGGCAGCAAATCCTGGAGCCGATCCTTGGGATGGCTCTGGATCCGAGTCAGGACGTCTGTGAGATAGACCTCCGGATTGTGGCCATGGAGTTTGGCAGTCTCGATGATGGTCAGGATGTTGGCGTGCGCTCACCGCCCTTGTCTGACCCGGCGAAGAGCCAATTTTTCTTCCGATTCCAATGCATGATTCATTATGCTGCTCCTCTTCAAATGGCGGAAAACAGGGATTTCTGGGTTTGGTCGGTGACGCGACACGGGCCTTTACGCGAGATCGCGGCTTTGACGGCGGGCTTTTCGAGGTCCGCTGCGCGGATTTGATGGGGGGCGCCGGGCATGATTTGCTCGGTGGGCAAGAGCCCGGCTTCGACGGCACGCCGGATTTTATGGTTGGTGACGCCGAATTTGGTCGCGGCTTCCGACATGGTGAGCCATTCTCCGCCGGTGTTGCAGGCCGACCGGTAGCCCTCGATCTTGTGCACCCGGCGCAATGAGCTGACGCGATGCCCTGTCCAGGTCTTTCCCTGACCGGTCCGCATCCCCATGCGGTTGAGCGTGGCGGCGACATCTGCGTCGGACCAGCGCGTCGCCATCGATCGGATGATGGCCATCGCCTCCTCGGGCGTGCTTTTGGTGTGCTCGCCGGACTTTGGCTTGCGAATGTGAACCTGGGAATGCTGTCCGCCTTGCCAGTGTATAGTGAGTTCGACCTGTCTCGCATCATCGTCCACGGTAACGACGATATCCTTGATCAGTGCACGCAGGAGCCGCTGCCGAAAACGCATGTCGACATCGGGAGCGTCCCATGCAGCCCTCAGATCCTGAGCCAGGCCGGCAAAATCCGGCGTGGCGGCGTCATCGCGTACTGGCCGATTGTTGAGCCGGGCTTCGCAGGCTTCGACACGGCGAAGCGTCGC
>NZ_JBSKBR010000146.1:0-1035 GCF_053714315.1 Mesorhizobium sp. PL10
TCGCTGAACAGGCGGCGAAACTTGAGAGCCAAGAAGCCGAAGTCAGCAAGCGCGACTCCATTATCGGGCTTCTGCGCGCGCAGCTGGAGTTGCTCCGCCATCGGCAGCATGGCGCTTCTTCGGAAAAGATCGACCGGAAGATCGAGCAATTTGAACTGATGCTGGAGGAGATCGAGGCCGCCCGCGCCGAGGCTGAGATGCGCTCCGGGAAAGCTCCTTTGCCGGAGTTGGACGACGCGCCGGATAAGCCGAAGCGCAAACCATTGCCCGATGGTCTTCCAACCGAAGAACTGGTCTATGCGCCACCCTGCAATTGCCCAACCTGTGGCGGCACATCGTTCCTGAAGGCCGCCGACAGGGTGGTCCAGGTGATGGAGCACGTGCCGGCGTCCGTCAAGATTGTCCGCCACGTCGAAAAGCGCATGATCTGCAGGGACTGCGATACGACGGTGGCAGGCGAAATGCCGACCCTGCCGATCGAGCGCGGCAAGCCCGGACCGGGGTTGCTGGCCCATATCATGGTCGCCAAATTCGACGATCACATCCCGCTCTACCGTCTATCCGAGATGTACGACCGGCTGGGGATAGATATCTCCCGATCCGTGATGGCCGACTGGGTCGGCCGCGTGTCCGTTCTGCTCTCGCCCCTCATCTTGCTGATCAGAGCCCATATCGCTGCGGTCGACCGAATACATACGGACGATACCCCGGTCGATGTTCTCGACCCTGGGCGAGGAAAGACAAAAACCGGGCGGGTCTGGGTCTATGTCTTCGATGGCAGCGGCTATCAAGATCCCACTCCAAGAGCCATTGCCTACTACTATAGCCCCGACCGCAAGGGCGCGCATCCAGCCGACCATCTCGCAAACTTCAGCGGCGTGATGCATGCCGATGGGTATGGGGGTTACAAGAAGCTTTACGGCAACCAAATCATCGAGGCCGCCTGCATGGCGCATGTACGCCGCAAGTTCCACGATGTGATCAAGCTGAAGCCATCTCCGATCGCTGACGAAGCGCTGTCGCGCATCGGTGCGC
>NZ_JBSKBR010000147.1:0-1030 GCF_053714315.1 Mesorhizobium sp. PL10
AAAGTTAAAAAACGGGTCTGGGTATTCTTTGCTGAAGGACAGCGTTCCCTGCCCCATCCCCACTACCGAAAAAGATGCGCACCGCGCCGCTCCTTCGAATTCGACATTACCCATGAGGCGGCGGCGTTCAACCACGATCGTACCGGCAAAAGGGCTATCCGGGTGCTATCCCCTGGCGTTGTTGCACAAATGACACGATTTGGCCTCAGTCCGAAAGCTCTCGTTAACCATTGAGGGCCCCGGAAGCCTTGGTCCGAGCCTTGGAATGGGGCCGAATCCGGCGATCGCCTGCCTAAATTGCGGCCATGCCGCCGACTCGCCGGCCTGCGAGCTGCCGCAGAATCGCCGCACGGCAAGGTGCCGCTTCGGCCGAATGCGGATTTTTCAGCGAATATCGCGCCGGCTTGTTGATTGTGCCGGCGCTTTTCTCTATCCAGCGGCGCAACGGAGAGGTGGCCGAGTGGTCGAAGGCGCTCCCCTGCTAAGGGAGTAGAGGTCAAAAGCTTCTCGTGGGTTCGAATCCCATCCTCTCCGCCATCCTGCTTCGCTCTTCGAGCTTCGCAGGACAAGCCCTGCCCTCAGCGCGAAGCAGGATGCCCTCCGAAGCCTTGGCGAAGGAGGGCGGCAGCGTCCCGCTCGAAGCGCGATGCCCCAAAACCTTGGCGAAGGTGGGCCGGTTCGTGTGGTACGTGTACCTGATTGAGAGCGAAGCCGCCGAAGGCGAGCGCTATGTCGGCATAACGTCGGACCTGAAACAGCGGCTCGCCGACCACAACGCAGGAAAATCCAGTCATACATCCAAGTTTCTGCCTTGGCGGATTGTCACCTATGCGGCCTTCTCAAGCCAGACCAAGGCGACATCATTCGAGCGTTACCTCAAGTCCGGTTCGGGACATGCATTCGCCAACAAGCGCCTTTGGTAATCCCTTCACGTATAGCGCGAAATTCTCCGCCGTCTCCAGAAAACACAGCAATAACAACCTTTTAACACGATAATTCACGCAGCAGCGTTCGCTCTTGGGTTCGATTC
>NZ_JBSKBR010000148.1:0-999 GCF_053714315.1 Mesorhizobium sp. PL10
TCATCGACGAGGTGACCGCCGAATTGCCGATATTGGCGTTGATCTTGACCAGGAAATTGCGGCCGATGATCATCGGCTCGCTCTCGGGATGGTTGATGTTGGAAGGGATGATGGCGCGGCCGCGTGCCACCTCGTCGCGCACGAATTCCGGTGTGACGAAATCCGGGATCGCGGCGCCGAAGCTCTCGCCGTCACGGTGAAGTTTCGAACGCAACTGCTCGCGGCCGAGGTTTTCGCGAATGGCGACGAACTCCATTTCCGGCGTGATGATGCCGGCGCGTGCATAGGCGATCTGGGTGACGGGACGGCCGCCGGCGGCGCGCAACGGCCTGTTGCGCACGGGGAACTCCGGCGTCAGGCGATCGGCGGAGACGAAACCGTTGTCTCCGGGCTTGATCGTGCGGCCCTCATAGCGCTCGACATCGCCGCGTGCCTCGATCCCTGTCTCGCGCAATCGTGGCAGGCCGCGCTCGATATCGGTTATCACGGCGGCGTCGGTGTAGGGACCGGACGGATCGTAGACCGTGACCGGCGGCTCGCCGGCGCTCGGGTGGACCGAAATCTCGCGCATCGGCACACGCAGGTCCGGATGAATCCGGCCGGGCTTGTGGACTTTCTTGGAAGCGGGGAGTTCGCCGACGGTGACGGTCGGGGGGTGGGCATTCATGAGTGAGCCTCCTTGCTCTGATGCAACGGAGACCCAGTTCACGCGATGAGGAGGAAGGACGCTTCGCTTGGAAGACGGGCACAGCCCGAATGCCGAAGCCGGATTGCCGACCCGTGAAGCCTCGCACCGTCCCTACGCCAGTATGAACTGGATCAGGTTCAACGGGTCACTGCGCGCGATAGCAGTATCTCAGCCCCTTGCCGGGACTCCCCTGGTGAGAGGACACGTTTGACGATGCAGAGGCGCCCTGTCAACTGTTCTGACAGGCAGGTCAGGGCAATCGGGTGAGTTAACACGTGACATATGGCGCCAGTGCTGAATCTGTGAGTCCC
>NZ_JBSKBR010000149.1:0-960 GCF_053714315.1 Mesorhizobium sp. PL10
AGACGATGGACGACCTGGAGATCACGACGGAGTTTCTGCAGGAAGTCGCCGAAACGAAATCTCTTGCTATGCTGGACGATCCGGACCGCGCAGAGGAACTGCGCGCCTCGCTGGAGAGACTGAAGGAGCGCGCAAGCTGGCTGGGAAAACGCTTCGAACGCCGGAAAACGAATGAACGCCTGCAACAAAGTGAACATCTCAACCTTATGCATCAGCAGATGTGATGAGGTTTCCAGCGACGCGATCTTTCGAAAGAAGATCTCATCACCGCGAATGTGCAGGATGCCTGAAAGCAAGGCGCGGACGGTCGGGTCCGTGAGCCGATCGAATTTCCGGCGCAAGGTCGCGGCGGGCGTTTCGGCGTAATGGCGCGTCGTCTCGATATTCTTGTGGCCAAGGAAGCGCTGCACATCGGTAATGTCCATGCCGAGCCATAACAGTTTTGTCGCCATGGTGTGACGGATAGTCGATGCCCTCCCGGATGAGGATGATGGCTTTGGCGGCTCGCCCGATCGAAGTCATTCTACCAAAGATTTTCGGATTGCTAACTGACGATCCCCATCACTGTTTCCGGCACGGTCGAGGTGTGCAAACCGATGTTTTGGCAAACATCGGGCTTTCCACTCCGGCTATTCTGGAAAACCCGTTGTGAGAGGCGCGGCATGCAGGTTCGGATCGTCATGGAAATCACCGGCGACGACGGAGGGCTGATCGCCAGCGAAGTCGTCGCCGATCTGGCGAAGGTCACGAGGGGCGCCGAAGATCTCGGCCTGTCGCTTGCCGAGGGCAAGGCCCTGCTTGCCAAGCTTCAGCAAAAGGTGGTGGAAACGCAGGCCGGCGTCTGGCTCAGGGAAAATCGCGACCGGGATGGCCGCCGTCTGCGTAGCAAGGGCAGCTACCCCGTAACCTTCCATACCCTGTTCGGCGACGTGCGCCTGAAGAGCCCGCGTTATTGCCTGC
>NZ_JBSKBR010000150.1:0-958 GCF_053714315.1 Mesorhizobium sp. PL10
GTCATAGCGGATTTCAGGCGCTGACGGTTTGAAGGATGATTTTGAAGGGGTTCGTGCCTGGCGCGAGACGAGCCGTGTCGACGACGGTTCGAATGTCGGCTTCGCCCTGGGCGGCCCACATGGCGCGATAGCCGTTGGTGATCTTCCGTTGAACGACGGCGGGTCTCAGCGCCCGTTCGCAGGCGTTGTTCGTCGCGTCGACCATTCCTGGCCATTGGGCAAAGGGCAAAAGTTGATCGCGAGCTCGCCTGAACTTGTTTTGGATGTCGCGGGCCAGATCGCACGACGTTGTGGTGGCGAAGATATCGTCCAGACTTCGCTCCAGGGCGCGACGCTTGCCGGCGATGGTCGAGGCGGCGAAGGTTTCGATACCGTCGGCTAGGGCGAAGGCCCTTTGCAGCCAACGCTTGAGCCGTGAGGGCAGCATGTCCTCACTTGCCTCGTCCGCATAGGCGACGTCGCGGGCGAGATGCGCCAGGCAGGTCTGATGCGCATCTGCGTGACCTTGTTGCGCGGCATAGCGATCGGAACACCAGACGTCGGGCCGATGGCCGTCCATCAGGCTCCGGACCACGACGGCGCCGCGCGTTGGCGCCGCTTGATGAACAACCGCTTCGGCGCAGCGAAACACCCAGTGATAGGCGTTGCTTCCTTCGATCCGCACGCCGGTCTCATCGGAGGCGATGACCTTGGCCCGGCGCAACGCCGCGACGGCCTTGTCGCGCTCGGCCGCGAACGCGCCCTGCGCACGGCGCAACATGTTCATCAGTCCGCCCTGGCTAATGGTGAGACCGAAAAGGTTCGCGAACGCGCCCTGCAGCCGCTCGTAGGACAGGGCCTGGAAAGTCTTGAGATAGGTCGCTACGGCGTGCACGCGTGGCCCGAACGGCGTCCCCTTCGCCGCATCTGGCACAGCCGCGACGACCAGCGTGCCGCAGGACGGGCAACGGACTGCCAG
>NZ_JBSKBR010000151.1:0-946 GCF_053714315.1 Mesorhizobium sp. PL10
CCGGCGCTTCCTCCTCCGCTGGTGCCGCCCGCGCCAGCGGGGGTCCGACGGATCGGATCGCCGGTCCTCGCGGTGGCGCACATCGACTCCTTGGCGCTGCGCTGCAGGGCGCCCTTGGTGGGAATCGTCGTCGTTTTCGCGCCGTGCCGGGAACTACCTCATCGCCTTCTGATGAGAATCTCTGGCCGGACGAAGCTGAAAGCTCGCGAACCAGCGCGCACCCGGACGTGGAATCCGAGCCCGGCCGCAGTGGCGGGCCGGGAAGATGGCGTGATCCCGATGGTTCTGAGCAATTCGTCCAAGGATCCGGCTCGCAGCGACCTTTTGGAGATCATGGTGGCCGACAAAATCGCGATGCGGGCTCACGTTCGGACGGCGTTTCCTGGCGCGCCGGCCGAACAACCGGGGGCGTGGAAAGGGGTGCGCTCCCGCCCGATCGGTTGTCCGCATCCGAGCCGAGCACAAGAGCAGGATGGCGCGCTGGCGATATGCCTGCTCCGCCTCGGCGTGAAAACCTGAACTGGCCTAATGAGCCTTACCGTGGCTCAGCAACTCAGGATGCAAGGCGGTCGCGTTCTGATGCCGAACGCTGGCGCGCCGATCCAACGCATGAAGGCATGCACGCAGGCACGATCCCGCCGCATGCGCAAACGGCGCTGGAATGGCGTGGCGCCGCAGGAAGACCTCATATCGGCGATGGATCCACGTCAACCCAGCGTGAAAACTCACAACAGTCTCATAAACCGTACAGCGGTGCAGCAAATCAACCGACAGGGCTGTCGCATTCTCAGGGCGAGCGACGGCAAGCCCACCAAGCTGCCGAAAATCCGCAAACAGACGTACCTCCGGCACGTGGCCAATCGGTCTCCAGTCCAGGTGAGCGATTGGGAAGGGCGCGTGTTGAGAATTCAGCCCCACAGAACGTGCAAGGTGTAGTCCCGGAACG
>NZ_JBSKBR010000152.1:0-937 GCF_053714315.1 Mesorhizobium sp. PL10
CCAGGGGCCTGAGCTCGACTGCATGACGCGGCTCGTTTGTCGAACCTCATCCAGCTCACATACGGTCGCCGCTGATTGCGGCTGCACCAACATCCCGCTTGCGGCGGGTAGAGCTCAGAACGACGAAACCAATCTGGACGACGGCATTTCGCCAAGTGCGCGTACGGTTCGTCGGCCTGAATCCGCCAGAACAGAAGAGTTCTGGTAGATTTCCGAAAGGGGTTGAAGGTTGAAGGACAGTCAGGCGCTGTTCATGCTCGCCCCTTCTATGGCTACGCCGGCGGTTGCGTATTTCCAAAGAGCGACCAGGAGCTTTCGCGCCAGCGCCACGATGGTCGATTTCTTCATGCGCCCATCGTTGCGATCAACGCGTTCCTTGAACCATCGGGCCAGCGCAGAACTCGGTTGATGTCGCAACCACAGCCAGGACATCTGGATCAACGTCGTCCGCAGTCTGGGATTACCCGCCTTTGATACCCCTTGCTCCCGATCGACCGAGCCGCTCTGCCAGGGTGTCGGCGCGAGGCCCGCATAGGCGGCAACCTGGCGACGGTTATCAAAATGTCGGAATAATCCCTCCGACCACAGGATGGCGGCGAATTCGGCGCCGATCCCCTTGATGTCGAGCAGCATTCTCACAGGCGAAGGCTTTGCCTCGGCGTCTTGCGCTGCGAGGAGTGCGTCCCGTTCCTCTTCGACCGTCCTGATCTGTTCGAGCAGGAGCTCGAGCCGATCCAGTTCGCGGCCAATCTGGGCTTTCATATGGGCAGGCAGCGCGCGCCCGTCGCCAGTCCTCAACTCTTCAAGCCGCTTTCGTCGATTCTTGCGCAGCGGCTCATAGTCCGTGATCCCCTGCGAGAACAGCAGCCCCTTGATGCGATTGACGTGGGCGACGCGCTCAGCGGTCAGTGTCTTGCGCTCGCGGCAGACCCGGCGA
>NZ_JBSKBR010000153.1:0-918 GCF_053714315.1 Mesorhizobium sp. PL10
TCAGCAGACTTCAAGCTCGCGCTTTTGCGGTTTTTCAGCTTTCAAAAGAGGAGGGTTTCGGCCTTGCACTTACCGAAGCGCTCTTTAAATGTCGACCCGTAGTGGTCTCAGACGCATTCGGGTTAAAACGGCAGATTATCGATGGCGTCAATGGAATTGTTATACAAGAACCGCGCATCGAGGAGAAAGCTTCTGAAGTTATGAGAAGACTGGTCGTCGGTACGATTGCTCATCCGTGGTTAGGGCGCACAGCCAGAGAAATGTGCATCCAAAACAGCGTGCAAATCGCGCGTGCTCCGTCTTGGCTACAGAGTATCGTGAATGGGATTGCACAATTTGAGGCCGAGTAGCATTCCCAACAGTGTAGGTATGCGGTTCGGTCGAGTCGAAATCAGAAGAACAGCAGGCCAGGGCGGTGTTGTTCCGTGCTCGCCAGCGCCTCATCCATCAGCGCCCCGATGTGGTGAAATGCATTGAGACCGGTAATTTGTCTGGGGTCAGGCGGCACGCAGAAAGGGCGGTTTCGGCTTGAATATTGAAGGCACGCTCGGGGCTGGTTGCCGAAACGGTGCCCGCAGCCGACTGCGAAGTTCGCCGTTGATCTCTGCCGTCCGGACCTGCATGAGCATATGCGCGCCGTGGAGCGACCACCGCATCTGCTGCTTTTTGACCATCCGCTTGCCGACGAGGGAATTCACCGCCGACTCGGCCAAAGTGCTAGCGACCCGAAGACCGGCCCGGTAGCGCTTTGCATAGTTGACGATGGCGCCGCGGTTCGACCGGACGTAGGTCAGGAGTTGCAAGCCGAGGCTGTGCAGCCGGGCGACCGAGAACTCGCTGCTTTGCTGTGACCCCTTCAACCTGGCCAGGAAACACTCGAGGTCGCGGATCGCGCGATCGACCCGGCCATGCCACAGA
>NZ_JBSKBR010000154.1:0-900 GCF_053714315.1 Mesorhizobium sp. PL10
TCTGGCACCGCGATTACGGCCTGGGTTTCGACCCTGATATTCGGGTCCAGGAAGCCATCAGGCTTATATTCGCGCGGTTCCGCGAGATCGGCAGCGCCCGCCAGGTGCTGATCGCGCTCAATGCCGAAGGCATGCATTTTCCGCGCCCATCTGACGGCAAGATAATGGTCTCCTTCGACTGGGTTCCGATCCGCTATCGCAACGTCATCAGCGTATTGAAGAACCCCTTCTATGCAGGGGTCTATGTGTACGGCAAAACGCAGAAGCGGACCGAGATCGTCGATGGCCGCGTTCGTAAGAGCTACGGGCACCGTAAATCCTATGAGGATTGGGCGGTTATGCTCAGGGAGCATCATGAAGGCTATGTCAGCTGGGACGAGTATGAGCGGAATCAGAAGCTGCTCGCCGCCAACGCCTACGGCAAGGGCGGCGGTGTAAAGTCCGGTCGGGGCGGGAAGGCTCTCCTGGCCGGCATGCTCACCTGTGGTCATTGCGGCCGCCGCCTGTGCGTCGTTTATGTCGGCCGCCGCATCGGGTATCATATTTATCGTTGCGACCGTTCGAACCTCGCGCTGGCGCGACCCCGATGCATGACCGCCAATGGCGGTCGAGCCGACGCCGCGATCTCGCAAGAGGTTTTGCGCGCCGTGGCACCCATGGCGATCGAAGCAGCATTGGAGGCGGAGCGGATGCATCTTGAAGGCGAAGCGCAGCGACGGCAGATGATCGAACTGGATTTGCAGCAGGCCCGCTACGAAGCCTCGCTTGCCGAACGGCGCTATGCGGCCTGCGATCCCGACAATAGGCTCATAGCGGCTCAGCTTGAGAAGAGCTGGGAGGCGACGCTTCGCCGTGTCGAAGCCTGCGAAGCCCGGCTCAACAATCGGCCAGTACGCGATG
>NZ_JBSKBR010000155.1:0-898 GCF_053714315.1 Mesorhizobium sp. PL10
GCCGCGCCGAGGAAATCACCGTCTGGTGTTCCAACGACTATCTCGGCATGGGCCAGAACCCGGACGTCATCGCCGCGTTGCAGAGCGCGGCCGGCAAGATGGGCTCGGGCGCCGGCGGCACCCGCAACATTTCGGGCACCTCGAACCCGCTGGTCCAGCTCGAAGTGGAACTGGCCGATCTGCACGACAAGGAAGCGGCTCTGGTCTTCACCTCCGGCTTCGTCTCCAACGAAGCCTCGATCTCGACCATTGCCCGGCTTTTGCCCAACTGCCTGATCATCTCGGACGAGTTGAACCACGCTTCGATGATCGAGGGCGTGCGGCGCTCGGGCGCCGAAAAGAAGATCTTTCGCCACAATGACGTCGCGCATCTCGAAAGCCTTTTGCAGGCGGCGGGTCGCGAACGCGCCAAGCTGATCGTCTTCGAGAGCGTCTATTCGATGGATGGCGACATTGCGCCGATCAGAGAGATCGTCGAACTGGCAGAACGCTACAATGCCATGACCTATGTCGACGAGGTCCACGCCGTCGGCATGTACGGACCGCGCGGCGGCGGCATCACCGAGCGCGAAGGCCTGGCCGACCGCATCGACATCATCGAAGGCACGCTCGCCAAAGCGTTCGGCACGCTCGGCGGCTATATCGCCGGCAACAGCGCCATCATCGATGCCGTGCGTTCCTACGCGCCGGGCTTCATCTTCACCACGGCGCTGCCGCCGGCGATTGCCGCCGCCGCCACCACCTCCATTCGGCATCTGAAGCGTTCGCAGGCCGAACGCGATGCGCAGCAGCGCCAGGCGGCGCGGACCAAGGAGGTCCTCAGCGCCGCCGGCCTGCCGGTGATGGAGTCGCCGACGCATATCGTGCCGGTGCTGGTCGGTGACCCCGAACTCTGCAA
>NZ_JBSKBR010000156.1:0-896 GCF_053714315.1 Mesorhizobium sp. PL10
GCGCAATCGCGCTCGACATCGTCATCTTGAAGGAAAGAGTAACGACGCAGAAGGCGTTTGCCATGGTTATGGTCTTTCTTGGCGGTTTCTTCCTGATTGCCGGCGACGGGCTGGTAACGGGAAGCACGATGGGCGTTACTCTCGCCCTCATTGCTGGCCTGGGTTATGCCAGCTTCATCTTCGCTTGGAAATTCTTCAAACTCCGCTCGTCCTTGGAAAATTTCTGGTTGTTCCTGGCGTATGGACTGGTCATGCTCGCCGTGCCCTATTTATGGAGCGGTGCACAAATTCCGTCGGCAAACGCATTGCCGAGCCTGTTGTCGCTGGGCGTTATTCCGTCATTTTGCGGCTTTTACTGCACGATTCTCGCCCTACAGCATATCGAAGCGTACAAAACACAGGTCATCGAATCGAGCGAGCCGTTCTTTTCCGCGCTCTTTGCCGCCGTGTTCTTCGGCGAATGGCTGACAGGTTCAGGAATGTGTGCGTCCCTGGCTATCATTCTTGGTGCGTTAATCACGTCAATGCCTGATCGTCGCGGCGTCCCCATACAGGTGCGCTCAATCGGCGAAAGGGAGTAACGCACCGTGCTTGTTGTCTCTTTTCCGAGGACCAATATCCTCACAGGCGGGCCTTGCGCGTCTCGAACAGGAGCGGGAGGCGAGACCACATGCGATGGTGCGTCTCATCGCAAGCATTATCGGCATCGGCATCGAGACAGCAGCATGCTGGTTCAGGAGGTGCTTTCCCGGAATCTTCGCGACCCGCGAGCTGTAGCGCGCTATGCTAGCCCTACTGGCGCGCCCGACGAAAGCGGATCCAAGCGGCGGCAGAAGGGACTGGCGAAGGCCGGCAACGCCCGCGTACGCCGCGGCCTGATCCAACTTGCCTGGCGC
>NZ_JBSKBR010000157.1:0-860 GCF_053714315.1 Mesorhizobium sp. PL10
AGCGCATCCTGCGAATGGCGCAAGCCCTGTGCTTCACCACCTAAACGTACAAAGTCGAGCTAAGGCCACTTGGTTCAAGAGCTCGAAAGTGCGGGATCGGATCGGGCGGTATTCGCTGACATATATTCTGCAGTCGCTGTAGCGACCGAGAATAACCCTTCCCCGCGCCTTCCGCTCAAGGCAATCGCTGACATCGAAGGTTCCGACTGGCGGAGGAGCAACAACAACCACTCGTTTGCCCAAGGCGCGAACGGCTTCGACTAGAGCCTTAATGCCCTCAACGGCTACATCTAGACCGGGATTGCTCAAGCTGCGTCACGATGAGACCGGTGATCAGGAAGCCCGAAATCACAAAAAAAATATCAACGCCGAGATAACCTGCGGCGAATGGCCAAATGCGGGCATGATAGACCACGACCAGCAAAACGGCCAGGCCCCGAAGGGCTTTAATGTCCATTCGAAAGTCTGGTTGTGTATAATGCATGATAAATTCTTGATATTATCCGATTAACTGAAAACTCAGCAGAGTTGGATTAATCTGTGACTTTCGGCAGAAGAGATCTCAATCGTGCTATTGTGCGATAACTATCCTCCGTAGTATTGCATTCCCAAGTTCGTTTCCTCTGCAGCCGATCACCGTTCTTTGTGAGCCGCTCCTGCTGGCCACGATCTACTTGTATAGGGCGATGAATTTGTAAAATCGATTGTTTTGATAGAATACATCCATATTGCGGATGGCGTTCGACGCGCGGCGGTCTCAAGTCAAGCGCGGGGTGGATGGTGAGATGGATCTTCCAAAAGCTGGACGCTTCGATCAACATGCTGACTGAAGCGTGACCGGCCATTTTGGCGCGCGAAAT
>NZ_JBSKBR010000158.1:0-857 GCF_053714315.1 Mesorhizobium sp. PL10
GGCAGGCTCGAGCGACAGGCCGCCGCCCGGCACGACGCAGTGGACATGCGGATGATGGTGGAGATTTTGACCCCAAGTATGAAGCACGGCGACCACGCCGATCTCGGCGCCCAGATGCCTGGGATCGGCCGCCGCCACCCTCAAGGCTTCGGATGCGGCCTTGAACAGGATCGCATAGACCGCCGCCTTGTTCTGGAAGGCGATCTCAGCGATCTGGGCCGGGACGGTGAAGACCACGTGGAAGTATGGGACCGGCAGCAGCTCAGCCTGCCGCTCGGCCAGCCACTGGGCGCGGGCTAGGCCCTGGCACTTAGGGCAGTGGCGGTTGCGGCAGGAGTTATAGGCTTGCCGCACGAGGCCGCAGTCGGTGCAGTGTTCGGCGTGACCGCCCAGGGCCGCGGTCCGGCACGCCTCCACCGCGGCCATCACCCGGCGCTCGACACGCCCGAGATGGCCGGCATGGTCGCGGCGATAATCCGCCCCGTGACGGTGGAATACATCCGCCACTTCCAGATCCGGGCGCATGGCGCGCGGCTCAGCCGGGCGGCCTGATCTCCATGTGGAGCTGGTCAAAAGGACTGGCGGTCCGGCCGATCACAGCCGTTGAGACCTGGGCGTACAGTGTCGTCGTCGCCAGGCTGCGATGGCCCAGCAGCACCTGAATGATCCTTATGTCCGTGCCGGCTTCCAAAAGGTGGGTGGCGAAGCTGTGGCGAAGGGTGTGCACCGTCACCCGCTTCTCAACGCCCAGGAACTCGCAGGCTGCTCGACAGGCGATCCCCAAGGTCTGCGGGTGGATCGGGCCGCGGCCATCGCGCCGGGGAAACAGCCATCGCCCCGGCTTGGTCAACCGCCAA
>NZ_JBSKBR010000159.1:0-853 GCF_053714315.1 Mesorhizobium sp. PL10
GACAACCTCGTCGCCGATCGGCAGGCGCTGCAAAACCGACTGGCGAGGCTGTGATTTTGGAGTTTCGAAACGGCATACTGAGCCAGTCTTTTGCCAGAAACCCAGGCTTTGCGAGAAGATTAAACGAACCACAATGGCACTCCCGACAACAAGGCTTGGCTGGCCTCCTATTTGAATTAGCCCGGCTCCAATCCGGATCTGCAGAACCAGTTCCTGACTATGGGTGTTGAAGATGACAACACCGGCCTACAGGGAACGTCTTACGGGACGCCTGTGGTTTCGAGCTATGCCGCCATTTCAGCGTCGGGTTGATAATTGAAAATTCTGCACCGCACCGTTACATGTGGTTCAACATCTTCTTCAGTCAAAGGAGCAGCCATGGCTACCGTGAAAGTCGATATCAATAACTTCCAGTCGGAAGTTATTGAATCCGCAGCACCCGTCGTCGTCGATTTCTGGGCCGAATGGTGCGATCCCTGCAAGATGATTGCTCCGAGCCTCGAGGAAATCTCCGCCGAAATGGAAGGCAAGATCAAGGTCGCCAAGCTAAACATCGATGAAAACCCGGAACTCGCCGCCCAATTGGGCGTGCGCTCCATTCCGACGCTCGCGATCTTCAAGGGCGGCGAAGTGGCCGATTTCTCGGTCGGCGCCAAACCGAAGACAGCTCTTTTGAACTGGATTTCGAACGCTGCCTGATCGATATCGATGAAAAAACCGTAGACTCGATCCGTAAAGCGGTAGGGTTCATAGTGATTTATGGGCGTTTTGTACAGGGCTCAGCCCTTTGAGCTCAGGGCAATCGGGTGAGTTAACACGTGACATATGGCGCCAGTGCTGAATCTGTGAGTCC
>NZ_JBSKBR010000160.1:0-849 GCF_053714315.1 Mesorhizobium sp. PL10
CTGCTGGTGCAGTGTGTTGACGGAAATAGAATTTGTCTTAAGGCGGCGAATGCACTCCGCTATATGGCCATTACCTTCAGCGACAATTCCATGTGAGGGAGCGTATTGAAGATCACGCCGGAGAGACAGATCTTCGACATGCACACCTCGGCCTTCACCTTCCGAGATATTGCTTGAAAGGGTGCCTCCAAGTGCAACATTGAGTTCCTGCAACCCACGGCAGATTCCGAACAAGGGGACACCCAGCGACAAAGCAATCTCGATCGCAGCGATGCTCGTCCTGTCGCGATCAAGATCAAGCGTGCTGGCGCAAGCTTTCGGACCCCCATACCGTGACGGTGATACATTTGAAACCGCGCCGGTCAGGAGCAATCCATTGAAGGCCAACAGGCAGGTCCGCAACTCTTTGTCGGTAAGTCCCCCTGGGATCAGGACTGGAACGACGCCAGCGGTGAGGCGCAATGCTTCGAGATAACGGGCGCGCGCCACATCATAAGCAACGCCGTCAACCGTCTGGCGATCGCAAACGACACCAACGATCGCCCGGCTGTCTTCTGCCAAAGCGGCCACAATGTCAGGCCCCCTCAAGGGCTTGCCCGATATCAGCAAGGATATCGTCGACATGTTCAAGCCCGACGGAAATCCGAATCGTTCCGTCGCGCACGCCGGAAGCCAGGCGCGCCGCTTGCGGCACCGACGCATGCGTCGTGGAGGCCGGATGCGTGGCGAGTGTCCTCGCATCGCCGATGTTTGCAACGTGGTAGACGAGTTGTAGGCGCTCGATAAACCGGCGGCCGGCATCGATACCGCCGACGATCTCGAAAACGATCATCGGGCCGCCATAGTCGC
>NZ_JBSKBR010000161.1:0-849 GCF_053714315.1 Mesorhizobium sp. PL10
GGCGGCATAATTGGGGAATTTTACTTCGGCACTTCTGAGGAAATTTCACCCGGCATTGACAGCCATGATGGCGGTGATCCGATACCGCGCCAATGACGCGACGCCCCAAAAAAGACCGCGGATGCCGACCATCAGGATTTGATCCGCTGGTCTATCCAGGAAGTCCGGCGCATCGCCACCAGACTCGCCCAGCGTCGCATAAGCCCCGCCTACGTCATCGCATGGTCATGCTGGAGGCGCGCCCATCAGGCGGCCGCTCGACGAGCTCATCTGAGAACTAAAATGCAACTGTAATGCTAGGCGGACAGGGTGCCCCAACTCACGTCACGTTGAAGTTGTCGTCGGGCTCTGTCGGCGCCTGGTTCTTAATATACTCAGTCCACATTCTTGTCGGTAATGTTCCCTCTCGTCGCCGCCCAATAGCCTCTCGCCCACAGATGCTGGCCCCAGTAGCGCCTGCGCAATATCCCGAACGCTCAGCAGCTTATGCGACCTCCGCCCCTTCAAATGTTGCACCGCGCGCGATACCGACATGCACAGCGGGATCGACACTAGCATATGCACATGGTCTCGGTTAATCGACCCGGCATGCACGACCATTTCATGCGCTTGCGCTGTCTCGCGCAGCAACTCACCGCACCGATTTCCAACGTCCCGCCAAGCACCGCATGACGGTACTTCGTCACCCAACCAGGTGATACTTACAATCCCAGACCGTGTGGCTGTCGCGCTTGTACGCTTCCATCCTACCAATCTATATCGCAAATGGCCGCCCCCCTCCCTGCCGCCTAGCCCGTCCTATTCATGAGCCTTGTGGTTCGAGCGCCGCTGAGCATTGGGTCATGCAGG
>NZ_JBSKBR010000162.1:0-808 GCF_053714315.1 Mesorhizobium sp. PL10
GGGACTCACAGATTCAGCACTGGCGCCATATGTCACGTGTTAACTCACCCGATTGCCCTGCTATTTGGGTTATTGAGGATCTCATCAATGCGTTTCAACTGATACATTCCCTTCGGAATAACATGGCCATATTCATAGAGGCAGCCCCTGAGTGCGTTGGCCAGTTCGGTGCGCTGATGCACAAGGCGCTCTCGAGCGCGAAACAAAATTGCCCTGCTTTGTTGCTCGGCAGTCTTTGGATCTACGAAGCGCATTTCAGGTCTCTGAGCCGCGATTACGATCGCTTCGGCATCTGCCGCATCGTTCTTCTGACGCTTTACAAAAGGCTTCACGTAATGCGGGGCGACCAACTTCACCTCATGGCCATATCTGCTCATCTCGCGGGCCCAATAATGCGCGCTGCCACAGGCTTCCATCACGATCACCGCTGGCGGCTGATCGGCCATAAATTTGGCAAAACTCCCCCGTGACAATTTCTTCCGGAACTTCAGCTCTCCCGTCATCGACGCCCCGTGGAGCTGAAACACCGTCTTTGCCAGATCCACCCCGATCATTGTATCTTTCGTCACGGTTGCCGTCCTTTCCGCTCAGTGGCTGTAAACACCACTATCCTGGCACATTGCGATGCCGTCTGGGGAGGGCGGCAACCACTCCATCTTTCATTGATATGTCGAGGCCGATATAGTCTTCCATGGCTGTTCTCCATTCGATGTTTGGGCCCGGCGTCCAGTCGTGAGCCCGTATTTCGTAATTACTCACGCCCTTGTCAGGGGCAAGAATCCCTGAATCTATGGGGATATGGATCGCA
>NZ_JBSKBR010000163.1:0-807 GCF_053714315.1 Mesorhizobium sp. PL10
AGAATGGCTTGTCTAACAGCTGGCATGCTCGGTTGTGGCGGTGGTCCGCCGACTCTTTTTTTTCCGTCCCGCTGCTTTGAGGCGGCGGGCTTGGAGAAAGGCGTAGGCGATCATGGTCATCAAGGCGTGTCGATGTAATCCAGTCCATGATCGGCCTTCGAAGTGGTCGAGGCCGAGTTCCTCCTTCAATTGCTGATGTGCCTGCTCACAGACCCACCTCGCCTTGATCGTGGCGGCGAGCATCTTGAGGCTCGCATCGGCCGGTAAGTTCGACACATAGTATTTTTGCTCGCCAGTCGACCGGCGTTCGCCGACGAGCCAGACCTCCTCGCCTGGCATGCATTGCATGCGATTGTCGAGCATCCGGTGCTTATGACCATCCGCAACGCGGACACGTCGAGCCGCAAACAAGCATGTCAGCCGACCTTTAGTGCCGCGCCGCCAGCTTATCTTGTGCCATCTCTCACCAGACAGCATCACCTCGGCAGAGACCGGCGGCTGGTCCGGGATGTGATATTGGCGGCGCCTGCCGGTGGTCGCGACCGGGAAGATCAGATCAACATCGGCCGGATAGACGTTTTGGCGCCGCGATAGTCCTACCGCCCACAGCAGACCGCGCTCACTCAAAGCCTGACGAAAAGAGCTGCTCGACCCGTAGCCCGCGTCGGCAAGCACACAGCCGAAACGCGCGCCGGAGGCGATGATACGATCGATCTCTTCGATGGCGATCTCCGGCTTTGTCAGAGCGACCTGTCGATCCTTCGGGACGCGCGCCCGCATCATCCGCTCGGGATCATTCGTCCAGGT
>NZ_JBSKBR010000164.1:0-794 GCF_053714315.1 Mesorhizobium sp. PL10
AGCGTCTTCCAGGCTACCGGTATCGCCCTGCCGGCAAACATCCGCGAATAGCTGTCTCATACGCAACGATCTGGGGATCGTGTGGTGCTAAGGAAACTTGGGGGCCGCACATCTCATTGATTATAAAGATCTATTCAAAAACAACTGTTGAAGTCGGGCAAGGGAGCGTTGCTCGATCTGGAGGCGCAGCAACCGCGTGATCCGCTGATCCGCTCCTTAACGATCTCAAGGATCTGCACATGGCCCGCGAGGTGATCTTAGAGTGACCGCTGCGGCGACTGATGCCGCCCTGCGGTCACTCGGCCGCCAAAGGTTATGATCGGATTGGCATGGCTGTGGCTGCGCAATCAACCGGGTCCAGTCCTTAACCGCTGGTTCCATGAACGCTGACGCGCAATCGAGCGGGCCTCAATCATTGTCGCTCTTACAAGGAAACCGCCTGACGTGATCGCCTGATCGCCCGGCGAGTCATCGAGGTGCCGTCTTGAAGCAGCAGGATACGCTGGCACGTCAATGACCCTCGGGATCAAACGTGAGCGTCCGGCGAACGCATTTTCGAGCGCTCGATCGGCCGAATCTATAGGACGCGCTTCACCTCATCGACCATAACACGCTCGATCATCTCTGGATCGCATTGTTCATCGACGAGGAACTGGCGGATTCCACCATCCCACGTCCGTATGTCGGCGAGGAGATTTTGAAGGTCGTCGATTCCGCTTCGGTCAGGCCTCTCGTGCCATCTTCACTGCCATCGCGGACATACACCAATTCGCCTTCGGAGATGTTGTCCGAGT
>NZ_JBSKBR010000165.1:0-764 GCF_053714315.1 Mesorhizobium sp. PL10
GCTGCCGACAAAAGGATCAATGCTTTGAAGAACGCGCGAGAAGGGCTGCCTCGGTCCGCAATCTGCCAAAGACCTTCCCACGCCTCATGTGCTTCCCAGTAATACCCGTGATTGAAAAGGCCGAAGCCCCAGAGGAATGGATCTGAGCCAATCGCCGCATCCGTGGCGACCAGCATCGGCTCGACGAGATAACTATGTCCAGCGGGATCGCGCGCGGGATGCGGCTGCCTGCCCGGCAAGTACGCATAGGCTGGAAAGCTCTTTTCCGGCAGGTGCCGGGGACGCGAATTCGGAGCAATGGCCACAAAGCATGATATCACATGGATGGTCGCGGCTCGGATACGAAGTTTCCTATATGCGCGGCGGTTGGCGACAATGCGCAGAAGGCGGTCACATTCACTGAGAAATGAAACTCAGTTAAGATTGCTCCATTGGAGAAAGGTTCTCTGGGCCCGCATTGACGGCGTTAAGTCAGCGGGTAGTGGTGATGAAGTCGGTGGATACGATTGCCCGAGCCCGGCGCGCCTCCATGTGGATCGTCGCCCAAGCGAAGGCTTTGCAGCCTCGGCTACGAGGGGCTATGACCCTGATGGTGTTGCCAAGGCGCCTTCTGGGCGATAAACGCCAGCGCCGTACAGGAATTGGCGGCGTATCGCAGGCGCCTTTTCGACAATGATGCTCACAAGGAAGCAAGATGAGGCGTCAAACGCGACCATTCATCCTGGAAGTCAAGCGGAAGCGGGGTATTCAAAAACAATCCCGGT
>NZ_JBSKBR010000166.1:0-763 GCF_053714315.1 Mesorhizobium sp. PL10
CCCATGGTTGGCACAACGGCAATCCGTAGGCCCTCGCGGCGCCACGCGGCAACGATGCTGCGCAATTCTGAGACGATCCGGACGATCGCGGTGCTCATGCGCCTTCTCCTCCACTGACTGGGTCCGGCTCACGGCCGAAGACGTGATCGGCGGCCGGAAAGCAGCGCTCGCGCACCTCGTGTGCGTATGCCGCGATCGCTGCCTCGGCGTCCTTTCCCAGCTCTGCATAGCGTTTGACAAATCTTGGCCGAAAAGCGCCAAACAAGCCCAGCATGTCATCGACAACCAAGATTTGACCGTCGCAGGCCGGCGATGCACCGATACCGATTGTGGGTATCGCAATTTCCTGTGTAATCAGCCGAGCAAGAGCTTCCGGTATCTTCTCCAGTACGACGGCGAATGCGCCAGCCTCGGCCACCGCCGTTGCATCGCGCAGGATCCGTTCGGCATCCTCGCCTCGTCCCTGAATGTGATACCCGCCAAAAGCATTGACTGCCTGCGGCGTCAGGCCGACATGGCCCATCACGGGTATGCCACGCGCGGTCAAAAACCGTATTGTCTCAGCGACGCTTTCGCCGCCTTCGAGCTTTACTCCCGCAGCGCCGGTTTCGGCCATTACATGGGCCGCGTTGCGGAAGGCCTGCGCGGGGCTTTCCTCGTAAGAGCCAAAGGGCATGTCGACGACCATCAGGGCGCTATGAAGTCCGCGCCGCACCGCCTTACCGTGCAGGATCATCATTTCGAGCGTGACGCCAACAGTGGA
>NZ_JBSKBR010000167.1:0-753 GCF_053714315.1 Mesorhizobium sp. PL10
AAAATCAATGACTTACGTGGCTATGTTCTTTTTGTGTTCTCGTCCAGGTGTTCAAGTCGGGCTAGGAGCGCGGCTGCAGCACGGGCATCCGGTCATCCAACTGTGATGGCAGGCTACGCATGATGATCTTTTGTGGAGAGCATGCGACGATAAATGCCCTATCAATTGCCCGCAGACTGGGAGTGGGTAGAGGTAATATTGCACGTCATCAAATTTCACGGCCGGCTCATCCCAACCCGTATGAAGGCCGCGCGGGTCTTGGTGGAGACCAAGACCCACGCATTTCAGTAGGGCTTCTTTTCTGGTCCAGAGCTCCAGCAACTTTCGGACAGTAAACTCGCACGGAGTGTCTTCAAAAAGCCTTGCCTCTTGGTCCGTCATAATCTGGCAAGCCAACTGGCGGCAATTTGCCAGAGGGCGCGAATGCTCAATATCTATCCCCACCAAGCCCAAGGCTGACACGGCGACTGCGGACCAATCGCGGCTATGAGATTGGCTCACCTCAATACCGTGCGCCGGCGATTGGGGTTTGCCGAAGGGCGACACGGTCATCTGAAGATCTCTCGGTGGAATATGCAAGTGCGCGGCAAGGATGATTCGAAAAGCGCTCTTCGCCTGAAGATATGAGCGGCGCAAATTCGTGTGGCGAATTTTTTCTGCCCTTTTCCGCTCAGCTGGACTCAGCACTTCGCGATGTGATCGAGGAGAAGCTGTTCGATCGCCGGCGGGACCTGTTCACCGATCTGAGCCTGG
>NZ_JBSKBR010000168.1:0-750 GCF_053714315.1 Mesorhizobium sp. PL10
TGACTGGAGGTCAGAAAATGAACATCAAGAGCCTTCTTCTCGGCTCCGCTGCGGCCCTGATCGCAGTATCCGGTGCGCGCGCCGCCGACGCCGTCGTCGTCGCCGAGCCGGAACCGGCTGAATACGTCAAGATTTGCGACGTTTACGGCTCGGGCTACTTCTACATCCCCGGCACCGAAACCTGCCTGCGCATCGGCGGCTATGTCCGTTACGACATCGGCGTCGGCGACGTGGGTTCGTTCGACGGTGCCAGGTCCTTCGATCATAAGGACGGCGACGAGCAGGATACCTTCTACAAGAATGCCCGCTTCACGCTGAAGACCTGGACCGGCCAGGAAACCGAACTCGGCACATTGAAGACCTACACCGAGACCCGCTTCAACTTCGGTAACCGCAACGGCTACCCCTCGGCGGATGATCCGACCACGGAAGCAGATGAGTTCAACAGCAACCCGGCCGGCAACAAGAATGTCTCGCTGAACTTCGCCTGGATCCAGCTCGGTGGCCTGCGCGTCGGTAAGGACGAATCGGCCTTCAATACGTTCATCGGCTACGCCGGCAACGTCATCCAGGATACGCTCGTCCCCTACGGCGATTTCGACACCAACGTCGTCCAGTACTACTTCGACGCGGGCAACGGCTTCTCGGCCGTGGTCTCCCTCGAAGAAGGCTCGGGCACAGTCGGCACCATCGACAGCTACGTTCCGCATGTCGTCGGCGGCGTGAAGTACACGCAGGGCTGGGGCGCCA
>NZ_JBSKBR010000169.1:0-706 GCF_053714315.1 Mesorhizobium sp. PL10
ATTTCGCGCGCCAAAATGGCCGGTCACGCTTCAGTCAGCATGTTGATCGAAGCGTCCAGCTGCGCTCTTTGGACTTCATCACAATCCCATGTGAGCAAATTGCTGAATACAGGGAGATGGAGTGGCGGGGTTTCCGAATTCCTTGGGTCTATACCGTCGACTCTGACTGCCATGCCGGCTCCCAGCTAAGGCTATCTGGAAGGGGTGGCGGGATTCGCCGCGCAAAGACGCTTTGTCGATCTCTGCTTTTAGGAAGGCTGCGGGAGCTTTCGCGTCGCGCCTCGGCCGCAAGCGGCCATGCTGAGCTCGCCAAGCGACCGGTCCGTGCGGGGACCCCGTGGGCTGTAGCCGGGCAAAATGCCACAACCCTCTCAAAGGCGGCGGCGCCCGTAGTCGGCCATTCCGTCAGCTCAACGTCAGGTAAGGCGAACATAAGCTGCCAAACGGCGCGTAGCCTGAGGGCCGGCGGCAATATCGCCTCACATCGGAGTTGAACTGTGAGAAACGTTGACGCGCGCGGAAAGTTGCCCATTTCTAACGAGACTGAGAGCGTTGGCGGCTCTCGAGCTCAGGCTCCCAAGGCCGGCGAACAGGAAAAATTGTTCGATTCGGCCGTAAATCGGATGCGCTCTGACTCTCAGGCTCCCGGCGCTTCCTCCTCCGCTGGTGCCGCCCGCGCCAGCGGGGGTCCGACGGATCGGATCGC
>NZ_JBSKBR010000170.1:0-686 GCF_053714315.1 Mesorhizobium sp. PL10
GCGAACTGGCGAAGGACGGTGATGCGCATGGTGATATGGAACCAGTCGAGGACATGCTCGCTCGCCGGTGCGATCATCTCGGCGAGCGAGCGGACCTCTTCGCCGCCATCTGTGATGAAAGTGATATCCTGATTGGCCTGCACGCCCTGCTTTTTGAGATGGTCGAGGATGCGCCGCTGCGGCTTGCGGTCGTAGCCGTGGACGAAACCGATGTAGCGCGGATCACCGTCTTCTGGCAGCGAGCGGCCGACGATCAGCTCGAAGTTCTTCTTCCGGTCGTTGCGGTCGCGGATGTATCCGCCATCCAGACCGATGACGATGCGGCCATCCGGAATGGGCAAGTTCATCCAGTCGCGCGGGCAAGAACCCTGCATGAAGGAGACTTTTTCCTCGGTCAGCTCCCGCTCGATACGGCGGGCCGCGCGCAATGCATGCTGCCGGATCGTCGTGGCATTGGCGCCGCAATCGATCGGCAGCACGTCGGCCAACAGCTCGGCGGCCGCGGCGTAGGGCACGAGTGAGGCCCACCGGGTCTCCAGATAGAGGCGTTCGGGCGCGATGTGATCGGGGATCAGTGCGCGCAATGGCGAGATTGTTGCAGGGCCATTCGCGCCGTCAATTCGCGGCAGGCAATAACGCGGGCTCTTCAGGCGCACGTCGCCGAACAGGGTATGGAAGGTTACGGG
>NZ_JBSKBR010000171.1:0-686 GCF_053714315.1 Mesorhizobium sp. PL10
CGACAGCCTGCCCAGGTTACAACCCATCGAAACCGTCAAATCCTCTGTGCAGAGGTACTAGTCGTCGTGAGGAACTGCGTGACTTCCGGGTGCTGCGCGGGATCTATAATGGCAGTCGGATCGGAACAAAAAAGGCGGCACCGAGGCCGCCTTCCCGAAACATACGAATGCTGGATCTAAAGCGCGAACTCTTCAGGAATGCGCTCAATTTGGCGCGAGTAGGCAGCCTTGACGCTGGCCGGGAGAGGACCGCGCTTCTCCGACTTCTCAAGACGCTTACGGTACATGCGCTGAACCGACTCGACAGTGCGTGCCTTGTTGCGCTTGGCCTCAGCCAAAACTTCAACGCGAAGTTCCTTCGAAATCATTGAGGACATGTCTTAGTCATCCTTCTCGCCGCTAGCGAAGCACGTGTGCACTGCACATAAGACACCCTGATCCAGACATGGTCAAGATACCCTGAAACACCTAACGGAACCATAACGGCCCAGACGTATCAGAACGGCTGTCCGTAGCATTGGTTCCAATGCACCCGAGGCTGCTTGTTGTCAACAGGTGCGTAGTCAGGATGCAGATTTCAGCCTTGCAAATATAGCATCAGTAAGTAGAAAGTCCCGCCCGGGAAAAAAGATCCCATGAGGCGACGGGCGGCGGAACTCAGGTAAGGTTTCGGGGTCCGACATCCT
>NZ_JBSKBR010000172.1:0-677 GCF_053714315.1 Mesorhizobium sp. PL10
GCAAACGCCTTCTGCGTCGTTACTCTTTCCTTCAAGATGACGATGTCGAGCGCGATTGCGCCAAGCCCCCCGGCAAAAACGAGGATGGCGACAAGCGGGATCGGCGCATAATCGAAAGCGTGGGTTTCAAAATGATAAAGCGTAAAGATGCCAAGTGCGGAGCAAACCGCAATTTTCCACGACCCCGCGAAAGCGGCAGTTAATCGGGCCAAACCCCCAGCTTTCCAGAGAACGACGATCGAAATCAGCGAAAGCGCGATGCCGCAACGCCAGAATGCGACAGCCGTGT
This sequence comes from Mesorhizobium sp. PL10, assembly GCF_053714315.1. Classification (NCBI taxonomy): domain Bacteria; kingdom Pseudomonadati; phylum Pseudomonadota; class Alphaproteobacteria; order Hyphomicrobiales; family Phyllobacteriaceae; genus Mesorhizobium; species Mesorhizobium sp. PL10. Next base: position 290 of record NZ_JBSKBR010000172.1, read on the forward strand.
GACCGATACCTTCATTGAAGGCGGAGCGGGACAGTACACCGACGGTTCCATTTGACAGGGCCGCAAAAAGGGCGAAAGCAGCGCCGCGGATTGGCGAAGGATACTTACTTTTCATGGCTGTAACGTTGTTCCTTTCACATGAAAATGGCACGCCTCACCGAAGGCACGGAAGATTTCACCGCTGAGCGGATCCTCGTCGTGAAACCATTCAGGATGCCATTGCACAGCTGCTGCAAATGTCGTTGCCTCCTTTACCGATACGGCTTCGATGACGCCGTCCACGCATCGCGCATCAACAGCAAGACCATCCGCCAATCGCGCAATGCGCTGCTGGTGCAGTGTGTTGACGGAAATAGAATTTGTCTTAAGGCGGCGAATGCACTCCGCT
>NZ_JBSKBR010000173.1:0-673 GCF_053714315.1 Mesorhizobium sp. PL10
CCTGACCTTCGATCGCCGCCAGGATCGTATCCCGATAGGCTTCGATCCGCTGGGAGCGCTTTTCTCCGCCTTGGGGCTTTGCTCGCGTCGCGCCGCTCTCTCGCCATTCGCGGACCCAGCGGACCGCGCTTGCCACGCAAACACCGAAACGATCCGCCGCGGCCCGCCGCGACAGGCCACCCCCAACCGCTGCGATCACTCGCGAACGCAAATCCTCCGATATGGCTTTAACCATGCCTGCTGGCCTCCATATCCAGCCGACATGATGAATCTGGAGGGTTCTGTGTGGTCGCGGGCGCGATTGGGCGGGCACGCATGGGTCGCGACTACATTGAAGCCTGATTGAACTGAACCGCGGGATGGCGGGTGGGGCTATGGGGATTTAGGGCTCGACAGTGTGCCCGAGGTGCCGGAGCGGGCTCGCCGATCGCTCTGGGGCGGACGCGCGAGAGGGCGCCATTTGGGTCGTTGACGCTGAGGTGCAGCGTTGCTGGCTGCGACTTTGACTAGCGGCGCGCAAAGGCCCGGCGGCGACTGTAGCAGACGCCGGGATGGACGGTGCGAGCGTGTCGGTGCGCGGCGTGTCATGAGGTGTCTGGCCAGGTCGGGGCTTTGCGCGGGATCGGGCCGAGCGAGGCCATGGCGCCGCCGCAGCCCGGACAGATGTCCAGGG
>NZ_JBSKBR010000174.1:0-666 GCF_053714315.1 Mesorhizobium sp. PL10
TCCTTCACGCAGCGCGGCGCAAGCGCAGCTTCAGCCTTCTCTTCGATCTCCTCGCCCAGCCACGCCATGGCCCGATAGAAGTGATGCAATTCCAGATCGCCTGCTCCCTCGAGAGCATAGGAGGCCATCCAGTCAACACAGGAACGATCTGAACCCGAGACGAACAGGCGGTGCAGCGTGGCGACAAACACGGCGCGCTCCACGGCAAAACCAAACTGGCGATCGGCAAGCAGGTCCTCGAGCACGTCAGGAATTGCGAGCCGTTCCCACAGTCGCCCGAACAGCAAGGGGCCGCCAATCCGGCGGGCATTCACCTGAGCAGGGTTGCTGTCGATCGCATCCAGCACCATGGCCCTTTCGGTGAAACGTCCGACAGAAGCCAACAGACGATCCAGGTCGCCAGCGGCAAGGACTGCCTCCTTGCGCCCGAGGTTGCGGATGATCCGTTGCTTGGTGCGGCCATTCTCCCGGACATTCTCGACCAGATAGAGGTAGGTGTAGCCGTTGACGGTCTTCTCGCGTACGAACATGCGCGATTATCACCGCCAGAATCACCAAACAGTCAAGAATTACCGCCGTTCCGGTGAAAGAATTTAGCACCACACTATTTTCATTGACCAAGCTACGGTCACTAAAAATCAATGACTTACGTGGCTATGTTCTTTT
>NZ_JBSKBR010000175.1:0-662 GCF_053714315.1 Mesorhizobium sp. PL10
GCGATTGACGTGGGCGACGCGCTCAGCGGTCAGTGTCTTGCGCTCGCGGCAGACCCGGCGATGATCTTCTTCTTCGGGCGACGGAGCACGCACCATGGCACATACCCGTGGCTCGCCGCGTTTGTAAGCCATCAAGGTCCGAAGTAGCGCCTCACCGTCGATGCGATCCGTCTTCGCTCGTCGGCGCCGGCGTGATGTTGCGATCGAGGCTGGATCCACGACATGGCTTTCGAGCGCCTCCTTCTCAAGCACCCGATGAACCCAGAAGCCGTCGAGACCGGCCTCCTGGATCGTGACGATCGGATAATTGCACCCGGTTTTAGCCTGACATCTTTCCCGCAGCTTGAAAAACAGCGCGAACAATCCGCCCACGTCCCCTGCGAAAATGGAATGCTTCGACATCTTCCCACCGTTGCCCGGAGACAGCGAGGTTATCAGCCAGGTCGAGCGGCTGAGTTCCAATGAAACGAAAATTGCGCCAGGATCGGTACGGATGGTGGTTGGCTGTATGGGTGTGGTCATATTCATCGCCTCAGAATAGGTGGTTGGTTGGACGACCTCTAATTTTGCAAAAACGCCGGTCGCCATCCACCCATGGGATCTGGACGGTCAAGTTCACCAAGGCCAAGCCGCAGGCAGATGGCACGATGCCGCCGGTTGAT
>NZ_JBSKBR010000176.1:0-639 GCF_053714315.1 Mesorhizobium sp. PL10
CTGGACGGTCAAGTTCACCAAGGCCAAGCCGCAGGCAGATGGCACGATGCCGCCGGTTGATATCGCCATTCCCGCCTTTGGCTACCAGAACCACATCTCGATCGACCGCGAGCATGGGCTAATCCGCAAATGGCTGGCATCAGATGCGGCCGCCTACGAGGGAGCCAGGCTGCGCGAGGGTCTGCTCGACAAAACCAACACCGCCAAGAGCGTGTCGGCCGACACCGCCTACAGGTCGAACGCCAACGAGGCCTTCATGGACAAACAGGGCTTCATCAGCCGGGTCCATCGCAAGAAGCCGAAGGGCAAGCCGATGCCCGAAACCACCCGCCGCGCCAACAACCTCAAGTCAAAGGTGCGTTCGCGTGTCGAGCATGTCTTCGCCGAGCAGAAGAGCCGCATGGGGCTGTTCATCAGGACCATCGGCATCGAACGGGCCACGACGAAGATCGGCATGGCCAACATCCTCTACAACATGAAACGACTGATCTACCTGGATCGCATTGCTGTCGCATGAGCTACGGCCGAAAGGGCCAACGACTGCGCCGCGCAAACCAGCAATCGCTGCCGGGTGACCTATTTCGCGCGCCAAAATGGCCGGTCACGCTTCAGTCAGCATGTTGATCGAAGCGTCCAGCT
>NZ_JBSKBR010000177.1:0-636 GCF_053714315.1 Mesorhizobium sp. PL10
ACGGCGCCGGCAGCTGGAGCCGCGTCGAGCGCATCATCGCCCGCGTCGAGGTCGGCGCCCAGGGTACTGACACCCGCTTCATCGTCACCAACCTTGCCGGTGGCAAGGCCAAGGCGCTCTACGAGGATGTCTACTGCCGGCGCGGCGGGGCTGAGAACCACATCAAGTCCTGGAAGACGCATCTCGCTGCCGACCGCACATCCTGCACAAGAGCGACGGCTAACCAGTTCAGGCTGTTCCTGCATGCCGGCGCCTACTGGCTTATGTGGGGCCTGCGCGCCGCGATGCCGAAACGATCGAGCTTTGCCGTCGCCCAATTCGACACGTTGCGATTGCGCCTCATCAAGATCGCCGCGCGCGTAGTCGAGATGAAGACCCAAATTCGCCTGCACCTGCCGACATCCTGCCCGGACCAGCGCATCCTGCGCATCGTCCTCAGTCGCATCCCGCAACTCGCGACATAAACGATGGGGCGCAGACGCCCCGAAACGAACCCGCTGACCGCAACCCGCAAACCCCCGCCTGCCATCACCGACGGATCAACCCCGGCGCCCGACGAGGGTTGTCAAAACGTACCGCAACGGCGACCAGAGCGCCGCCTCAGGCCGTCGAAAGCTCACCGCCGTGCATCAAGCG
>NZ_JBSKBR010000178.1:0-632 GCF_053714315.1 Mesorhizobium sp. PL10
TCCAAAATCACAGCCTCGCCAGTCGGTTTTGCAGCGCCTGCCGATCGGCGACGAGGTTGTCGAGGTGCAGCGGCTCGTTGTCTGGGCGCTGCCCATCCACCAATCGTTCAACCAGCGCCCGCGTGCCGTCCACCACAAAGACGCCGCAATCGTAATCGTTCCGCTGCAGGGCTATGCGGGCTGGCGCCAGGGTGGCGCCCAGCAGTCCTGCCAGCTGTGTGGCCGGCGCGTCGTTGTATTGCCCTGGCTGGAGGGAATCGTAGTGATAGGCGACCGGCCTTTGCGGGTTGCGGCGATCAACCAGCAGCAGCGACCAATGGGTGCCGGCGCGAGTCGGAGTGCCATTGTTCACCGGCAGGAACACGAAGTCGGCTGGGGCCTCGTTTCGATTATAGATGGACTGTAACGTGCCTCGCGCGTCTTCCACCCCCATGTGGCGCAGCAGATGCGATACCGACGGATCGACCAGCCGTGTCCTGCCGGCGAGCCTTGGATCGATCCCCAGCAGCTGCTCCTCCAGGAGATCGTAATCGCTCTGGATATGGGCGTCGCTCAGCCACTCGGTGGCTCCCAGCACCGACCCCGCCGGGACCCTGGACGAGGCGACCCTCCCGACCTGAGCATCGGAGGAG
>NZ_JBSKBR010000179.1:0-621 GCF_053714315.1 Mesorhizobium sp. PL10
CCGCGACACCAGATTCTCATCCAGATTGTCGCGCGCTTCTCATCAGAATTGTCGCGCCACAATTTTTATACGCTCGGCATTAGAGCCCGATTGTGGTAATCTTCTCCATGGAGCGGTCCTTCCTCTTTGTGGCGTTTCAACACGACCACGTTAGGCACTTGATGCCGTTTGAGAAGGGCCGTTCCACCTCATCAGCTTCGGGCCGATTAGGCCACCCAGGCCGATCCGCGCGGGGATCCTGGGCCGTAGTCGGTCAAAATGCCACATCTCCTTTCAAAGGCGTCGGCGCCCCTCGTCGGCCATTCCGTCAGCTCAACGTCAGGTAAGACGAATATAAGCGGCCAAACGGGCACGTAGCCTGAAGGCCGGCGGCAATGTCGCCTCACATTGGAGTTCAATTGTGAGAAACGTTGACGAGCGGGGAAAGTTGCCCGTTTCTAGATCTGACGCCAGCGAGACTCCGAGCGCTGGCGGCTCTCGCGCTCTGGCTCCCAAGGCTGGCGAACAGGAAAAATTGTTCGATTCGGCCGTAGATCGGATACGCTCTGACTCTCAGGCTTCCGGCGCTTCCTCCTCCGCTGGTGCCGCCCGCGCCAGCGGGGGTCCGACGGATCGGATCGC
>NZ_JBSKBR010000180.1:0-615 GCF_053714315.1 Mesorhizobium sp. PL10
GCCGCGCCGAGGAAATCACCGTCTGGTGTTCCAACGACTATCTCGGCATGGGCCAGAACCCCGACGTCATCGCCGCGTTGCAGAACGCGGCCGGCAAGATGGGCTCGGGCGCCGGCGGCACCCGCAACATTTCCGGCACCTCGAACCCGCTGGTCGAGCTCGAAGTGGAACTGGCCGATCTGCACGACAAGGAAGCGGCCCTGGTCTTCACCTCCGGCTTCGTCTCCAACGAAGCCTCGATCTCGACCATTGCGCGGCTGTTGCCCAACTGCCTGATCATCTCGGACGAGCTCAACCACGCCTCGATGATCGAGGGCGTGCGCCGCTCGGGCGCCGAAAAGAAGATCTTCCGCCACAATGACGTCGCGCATCTGGAGAGCCTGCTGCAGGCCGCGGGACGCGAGCGTGCCAAGCTGATCGTCTTCGAGAGCGTCTATTCGATGGACGGCGACATCGCGCCGATCAGGCAAATCGTCGAGCTCGCCGAGCGCTACAACGCCATGACCTATGTCGACGAGGTCCATGCCGTCGGCATGTACGGACCGCGCGGCGGTGGCATCACCGAGCGCGAAGGCCTGGCCGACCGCATCGACATCATCGAAGGCACGCTCGCCA
>NZ_JBSKBR010000181.1:0-614 GCF_053714315.1 Mesorhizobium sp. PL10
CGCCGGGTCGAATCCGAATCCAAGACCGCCGGCGGGATCATCATCCCGGATACGGCAAAGGAAAAGCCGCAGGAAGGCGAGATCATCGCTGTCGGCTCCGGCGCCCGTGACGAAGCCGGCAAGCTGGTTCCCCTGGACGTCAAGGCTGGCGACCGCATCCTGTTCGGCAAGTGGTCGGGCACCGAAGTCAAGCTCAATGGCGAGGACCTTCTGATCATGAAGGAATCCGACATTATGGGCATCATCGGCTGATTATCGGCCTCACCGTCAACTGAATTCCGGGCTTGATCGCAAGCCCTTGCCAGGAGCTAAAACATGGCTGCTAAAGACGTAAAATTCTCCCGCGACGCCCGTGAGCGCATGCTGCGCGGCGTCAACATCCTCGCTGACGCCGTGAAGGTCACGCTCGGCCCCAAGGGCCGCAACGTCGTCATCGACAAGTCGTTCGGCGCCCCGCGCATCACCAAGGACGGCGTCACCGTCGCCAAGGAAATCGAGCTTGAAGACAAGTTCGAAAACATGGGCGCGCAGATGGTCCGCGAAGTTGCTTCGAAGACCAACGACATCGCCGGCGACGGCACCACGACCGCGACCGTTCTGGCGCAGTCGATCGT
>NZ_JBSKBR010000182.1:0-607 GCF_053714315.1 Mesorhizobium sp. PL10
TAGCGGGTCTGGTGTCGCGAGAATGCCTTATACGGCTAAACGCTCCACTACTTGGGCCGCGACAATGGGCGTGTCGCCCACATTGGTGTCCGGCCAGACCCGTGCGCGCTTTTTGGGGAAACCACCTGGCACGAAATAGGAGAGGCCCGCGCTTGCAACATAGATGGTCGCGGCAACGCCCTCGAAATTGCGACTGAAGTGGAACTGCGACTTCATCACGATAAAGTCTTGCTCCCTGATATTGACGCCGTGGGATTCAAAAATGGCGCGATCGACTATGAATCCTGGCTTTGAAGTGGCAATCACAAGGAAACGGTTGTCAATCTCGATGAGGGCCGTCTTTCCCATAGCCGCGGATTCGTTCGCAAAATTGGGTCCGATGAGTTTGATATCGCTGCTGTTGAGCAGTCTGACCTCGCCTTCGACCTCGAAGGGCAGATATAGCGGAGTCATCTTGCCGCCGAGATGCATCTTAATTTTTGCGCCGGCTCCGGCCGTATATGCCTGTACGACGGTTTCCGGATCATTGACCGTCATCGCGCCCTGGAGCTTCACAGGATGTTTCAGCGCGGCCTGAAGGATCAAGGTGCTGTCTCCCGGCGCGCCG
>NZ_JBSKBR010000183.1:0-579 GCF_053714315.1 Mesorhizobium sp. PL10
CGCTCAGGCACCTTCGGCGGCCTTCAGTCCTTTGTCGACCTGAATGCGCCCACACCGTCCGATTTGCGCGATGATGCTCACTTTGCGCCAGCGCACTCTGCCGGGGCGCGCTCAGGCACCTTCGGCGGCCTTCAGTCCTTTGTCGACCTGAATGCGCCCACACCGTCCGATTTGCGTGATGATGCTCACTTTGCACCGGCGCACTCTGCCGGGGCTCGCTCAGGCACCTTCGGCGGCCTTCAGTCCTTTGTCGACCTGAATGCGCCCACACCGTCCGATTTGCGCGACGATGCTCAATCTGCACCGATGCGTCCGCGCGGGGGGCAGATGCTCGGCGACGTGCAGCCGCAGCCCTTGATGCAGGGGACAGGGTCCGCCGCCGACTTGAGGCCGGGAGGAGCCGATGACGTTCAGCTCATCCATGGCGGTTCCCCGCAGCCCGCGTTGCCAGTCACAGCTTGGCTGCCAGACACCTACCGCGGTCTTCCGCTGGTTGATGTGACTACGCCCACGAGCCCCTCCTCCGATGCTCAGGTCGGGAGGGTCGCCTCGTCCAGGGTCCCGGCGGGGTCGGTGCTG
>NZ_JBSKBR010000184.1:0-565 GCF_053714315.1 Mesorhizobium sp. PL10
CTGGACGGTGAAGTTCTCGAAAGCCAAGGTCGCCGAAGAGGGAAAGGCGCAGCAACGCGACATCGCCATTCCCGCCTTCGGCTACAAGAACCATGCCTCGATCGATCGCCGGCACGGCTTCATCCGCGGCTGGAACGTCACGAGCGCGGCGGCCTATGACGGCGCAGCTTCGCAATGTCCTTAACCGCGCCAACACCGGTTCGACTGTCTGGGCCGACACGGCCTATCGCTCGAAAAAGAACGAGGAGTGGCTGGAGAAGAACGGTTACGTCTCTGACATCCACCAGAAGAAACCGAAGGGTCGACCGATGAGCGAGGCGACGTCGCGGGCCAATGGGCGGAGATCGAAAACCCGCGCATTCGTCGAACACGTCTTCGCGCAGCAGAAATCCAGGATGGGCTTGGTCGTGCGCACCACCGGCATCGCCCGCGCCAGGACGAAGATCGGCATGGCCAACCTTGCCTACAATCTCACCCGCTTCGTCTGGCACGAGGGGCGAATTGCGTCCGCATAACGGCGAGTGCGGCGAAAACCGCCGACGCAACGCCGAAATCAATCAGCCAT
>NZ_JBSKBR010000185.1:0-558 GCF_053714315.1 Mesorhizobium sp. PL10
ATGGGGATCGTCAGTTAGCAATCCGAAAATCTTTGGTAGAATGACTTCGATCGGGCGAGCCACCAAAGCCATCATCCTCATCCGGGAGGGCATCGACTATCCGCCACACCATGGCGACAAAACTGTTATGGCTCGGCGTGGACATCACGGATGTGCAGCGCTTCCTCGGCCACAAGAATATCGAGATGACGCGCCATTACGCCGAAACGACCGCCGCGACCTTGCGCCGAAAATCGATCAGGTCACGAACCCGACCGTCCGCGCCTTGCTTTCAGGCATCCGGCACATTCGCGGTGATGCGATCTTCTTTCGAAAGATCGCGTCGCCGGAATCATCACATCTGCTGATGCATAAGGTTGAGATGTTCACTCTGTTGCAGGCGTTCATTCGTTTTCCGGCGTTCGAAGCGTTCTCCCAGCCAGCTTGCGCGCTCCTTCAGTCTCTCCAACGAGGCGCGCAGCTCCTCCGCGCGGTCCGGATCGTCCAGCATAGCAAGGGATTTCGTTTCGGCGACTTCCTGCAGAAACTCCGTCGTGATCTCCAGGTCGTCCATCGTCT
>NZ_JBSKBR010000186.1:0-549 GCF_053714315.1 Mesorhizobium sp. PL10
CTTGGAGAGTGCCCTATGCGCTGTGACTGATAACCTTGACACTTCGACGCCCATGTGAGCGTGCATCGCAGTCCTTCTGGCGCAGCTTCGCGGGCTTCTTCTTCCACTCGTCCGGAACCTTGCCCGCCTTGATGTCAGTCTTCTCCGCGTCGGTGTTGCGCTGCTTGGGCGCCGCCACGATGGTGGCATCGACGATCTGCCCGCCCATCGCCAGGTAGCCGGCCTTGCCGAGGTGCTTGTCGAAACGGGCGAACAGGTTGTCCACCGCGCCGGCCTGTGTGAGATGCTCCCGGAACAGCCAGATCGTCTTGGCATCCGGCACCCTGTCTCCGAGACCCAGCCCGAGGAAGCGCATGAAGGATAGTCGGTCCTGGATCTGGAACTCGGCCTGGTCGTCAGACAGGCTGTAGAGCGCCTGCAGAACCATAATCTTGAACATCATCACCGGATCGTAAGGCGGCCGGCCACCCCTCGCGCCATCGGAGCGCCTCAGCGCCTTGCCGAGCGGCTTGCGGAAAACCTCCCACGGCACCACCGCATTCAGCTTCT
>NZ_JBSKBR010000187.1:0-546 GCF_053714315.1 Mesorhizobium sp. PL10
AAACAGCGCACGCCAGCGAGCAGGATCGGCCCGACGTGCTCGCGCGGCGACGCGCCTGGTTCAAGGCCCAGCCTGATCTCGATCCCGAACGGTTGGTCTTTATCGACGAGACCGGCGCGTCGACGAAGATGGCTCGCCTGCGTGGACGGGCAAAGCGGGGCATGCGGTGCCGGTCTCCGATCCCACACGGGCACTGGAAAACGACCACTTTTACAGGCGCATTGCGCCTGACGGGCATGACTGCGCCGATGGTCCTCGACGGACCGATGACGGGTGAATGGTTCGCCGCTTATGCCGAGCATGTATTGGCGCCTACGCTTCGAGTTGGTGACATCGTCATCCTCGACAACCTGCCCGCTCACAAAGTCACCGCCGCCCGCCAAGCGATCGAAGCGGCCGGCGCGCGAATGCTCTTCCTACGTAAGCGCGATTTTCTACGCACCTTTTGCTGTTGAGTGCTCTGATGCATGAGGTGTCCACCAAAATCAGACCGTCCTAAAACGTCGAGGGAACCAGGGAACCAGGTGTCACGCGGACACATCTTGG
>NZ_JBSKBR010000188.1:0-542 GCF_053714315.1 Mesorhizobium sp. PL10
CTGCGTGGGAAAACCAGAGAAATAACAGCGGCGCCCGCATCAATTGGATGTTCTCAACCGAGTTCTAGCACTTAGATGCTGTCGGTAGCGGGGCCGTTCCACACCATCAATCTGGGAGAGAAGCTCTCACGTTGATCGCCGCGCCGCACCAACGTCGGCATCCTGGATCAATCAGGTCGATCGGTGGTTCGCAGAGCTGACGCGAAAGCAGTTGCAGCGCGGCGTACATCGTTCCACCGCAGAACTGGAAGCTGATATCGACGCCTTCATCGAAACCCACAACGAGAACCCCACCCCATACAAATGGGTCAAAGCCGCCGACCAGATCCTCGCATCGGTCAAGCGTTTCTGCCAGAAGACAATGAACCGAACTTCAGATTCAGGTGACTAGCACTACTTTGGCAGTTTAGGTTTGAGGGCGTGTGCGGGCAGCTTCTGACAGTGAGGACATCTGCGGGGTGGCGATCGCGTGAAGAGGTCGAGAATGGCTTGTCTAACAGCTGGCATGCTCGGTTGTGGCGGTGGTCCGCCGACTCTTTTTT
>NZ_JBSKBR010000189.1:0-533 GCF_053714315.1 Mesorhizobium sp. PL10
GTGTACGTTTGGAAACAAGGCGGATGAGTCTCGACGAGGGGGCTCTTTCAACCACGTCTCAAGGACACGGCGGGCGTACTTCGTGAGCGGTGTGCGCCGCTCCTTGCGGCCTTTGCCAAGGCAGAAGACATGTGCCCCGGTACCCAGTTTGATGGATTCCCGCTCGAGGCTGGTCAGCTCCGAAATGCGCAAGCCTGTCTGCACCGCGAGGAGCAGTAACGTGTAATCGCGACGACCAAGCCAGGTTGCTTTGTCGGGCACGGCCAGGATCGCATCAATCTCTGGGCGCGACAGGAAATGGACTTCGCGCTTACCGTGGAGCTTTCCGGGGATGGCAAGAATGCGCTGGACCTGCGCGCTATGGGCCGGCTCTTCGAATGCGACGTATCGGAAAAAAGTGCGGATCGCCGACAGCCTCAAATTGCGCGTCGTGATACTGACCGAGCGATTGTCTTCCAGGTCCTCGAGGAACGCGACAATAAGTGGTGCATCGAGATCTGTAAGCCGCAGGTTGGACGGCGCCACGTGCAGCC
>NZ_JBSKBR010000190.1:0-529 GCF_053714315.1 Mesorhizobium sp. PL10
TGAAGGCTCTGGGCTGATCCGTACGGTGATCACGACACCGGCCAACGTCAACGACACGGTGATGGCCGATGCCTTGATCTGTGGCGACGAGAAGACGGTATGGGCGGATGCCGCTTACGACACGCACGCCCGTCGTGCCCGGCTCAAAGCCGAAGGCAAGAAGGCGCGCATCGCACGCCGTCCCAACAAGCATCATGCACTGACGGTGCGGCTCAAGCATTACAACCAACTGATTGGCCGGCGGCGGGCGGCGGTGGAGACCACTTTCGCCACGCTCAAGAACCGCATGAAGCTGACCAGGATCCGCTATGTCGGACTGGCCAAGGCAGCCGGTCAGGTGACGATGGCGGCGATCGCCTTCAACATGCGCCGATGGGCTGCCATCACGGGATAGGTGCGTCCGCAGTCAGGCCGAATGGCCCAAACACCCACCTCAAACCTCAAAACAAGGCCTCAATCCCCAAGAGGCAAGCAACGAACCACTGTATTCGCATCCCGGCCGCACTCTCTCGTACTGTGCAACAGGTCC
>NZ_JBSKBR010000191.1:0-526 GCF_053714315.1 Mesorhizobium sp. PL10
CGACGCCGTGTCCTACACTCTGAACCAGTGGGAATACCTACGCGATACAAAGAAGACGGCAGGATGCCGATCGACAACAACCTCCTCGAACGCGATATCAGAAACTTTGCCACCGGCAGAAAATCCTGGCTGTTCAGCGATACCGTGAATGGAGCCAGGGCCAGCGCCGTCATATACAGCCTGATGCTGACCTGCCGCACCTGTGACGTCGAGCCCTTGGCGTACTTGCGCCACGTCCCCGCGAATTGCCGCAGCGCGCCACAGACGCCGACATCACCGACCTGCTGCCCTTCAACTTCGCCAAAACCGCCGCCGCGTGATCCAATGCAGCCGTCTGACAGCGACCCCGTCAAACGGGCCGCGTCAACGCGCATGGGATGAGCGCTTACGGACAGACTCCACCGAATTGGAATAGCAACTGAGATCGAACTGCCGGGGCAGGGGTGATGGTGCCAGGGCACTCTGCCAATGGCCGCGCGACGCCGCGCCGCCATTCACCCAGGGCGGGTCTACTCACCATCAGGAT
>NZ_JBSKBR010000192.1:0-521 GCF_053714315.1 Mesorhizobium sp. PL10
AGAGGGTGAGTGACGGTTCCAACAGGAGCGGTGCTCGGTCGAGATGCAAAGACGTTGAAATCGTCTTGAGGAATGGCCGCCTACTGAGAATTGCAGCGGACATGGATCTCGAAGTGCTATCGTCGCTTGTCGCTTGTGTGGAGGCGGCATGATCGGGCCTTCGGGAAATGTGCGGGTTTATCTGGCCTGCGGAGTGACCGACATGCGGCGTGGCATTGATGGACTGTCGGCGCTCGTTGAGACGGTTATCAAGGAGGCGCCAGGTTCCGGCGTAATCTTCGGCTTCCGCGGAAAACGCGCTGATCGGATCAAACTTTTATGGTGGGATGGCCAAGGGTTCTGCCTATTTTACAAAATTTTGGAACGCGGATACTTTCCCTGGCCGACGGCGAAAGATGGGGTTGCGCATCTGACGCAAGCGCAGTTGTCGATGCTTGTTGAGGGGATCGACTGGCGCCGACCTGCGTGGACTTCCGCTCCCGGTCGAACGGGTTAAAAGCTATATTTTGCAAGGACATCCG
>NZ_JBSKBR010000193.1:0-519 GCF_053714315.1 Mesorhizobium sp. PL10
AATCACGAGCACAGAGAAACGGTCCGCGCCGCATGACCGCCCCATAAATCCTCATGCTCCCGAGGCGAAGCGGCTGAAGAGCCTTGAGGAGGAGAACGGCAAGCTGAAGCGTCTGCTGGCCGATGCCATTCTCGACGTCTCGACCTTGCGCGAGATGCTCGGAAAAAACTTCTAACGCCCGGGTCGAGGAGGACTGCCGTGACCTGGGCGATCGAGAATAAGGGCTATTCGCAGCGTCGCGCCTGCGGGCTCGTCGGCATAGAGCCGCGGGTCTACCGCTACCGTCCGTCCCGACCGGATGATGCCGGTTTGCGCAACCGGCTGCGGGATCTGGCCGCCGAACGCCGGCGCTTCGGCTACCGTCGGCTGCACCTTCTCTTGAAGCGTAAGCGGTGCACCAAGGCACCTTTCCCGAAGTCGCCTGATGCGTGTATGGCGGTCAGCCGTTAGTCGGCGCGCCGGCAGGGGAATCGGGTGAGTTAATTTTCACGAGATGAGGCTGACGAGAAAGTCCTCGTT
>NZ_JBSKBR010000194.1:0-517 GCF_053714315.1 Mesorhizobium sp. PL10
GGACTCACAGATTCAGCACTGGCGCCATATGTCACGTGTTAACTCACCCGATTGCCCTGCCCGGCGCGCCAATCCGCATTCCCCTGCACGGATGGATCGACTACCGTCCACCTACCGGGATTGGGGTGTCGGGAGCACGCATGGCGGGCAGGCCGGCAGGAACAAGGGATCCGCCGCCGACTACAGCAACAAGTCGGTCCGCGACAGCGAGCGCGATACCATCGGCAATGCCGAGGAAGCCTACCGTCGCTTCGTCGCTACCTGGAAACAGAAATCGCCGAGTGGGCGCCCGGGTGCCGCCAATGAGGTGCGACAAACATAGGCTGCGCGACAGGGTTGCAACCTCAGACCTGTGCTTCGCCACGGGGTCACCCGAGCCGCGTCAGAATAGCAAAATCAGCTTCGTCGATCCATCCCGATGGCGGCGCACGATAGCGACGTGCTCGCTCCGTCAAGGCCAAGCCGCGTGCCGCGCGGTGGCCTGCCGGCCAGACCTGACCTTGCTGCACACGACGCT
>NZ_JBSKBR010000195.1:0-508 GCF_053714315.1 Mesorhizobium sp. PL10
GTGTGTGGCGAAGTGGCAGCATTCTTGCCCGAAGCAATTCGGCGCCAGCACGTCCGTACATCGCTCGCTTGAGTGTCTTCAGGCGATTGATCTGGCCCTCAGCCTGGCCATTGCTCCATGGCAGCTCAATTGCTGCGTAGACGGCGTCGATGTCGCGGCGGAGAACGCGTGCGAAGCGCATGATGGGAACAAGATCAGAACCGATCGCGTCGTCAATCCAGGCCTCAAGCGGTTCAGGCAGCCTCCCACGCAAGATTCCATTGAAGCGCATCGCCAGGTTGCGCATGGTGGCAAATGCGTGCGACCCCCGCTTTAAGGCATCGACCTTTCGCGCCTGCTGATCACTCAGCTGCCCTCGCGGCTTAATGCAGAGTGCCGCGGCCACGACGGGTGAGATCGCATGACCAGTATCCGGGTCTTTCACCGGGCCGAGGCTGATCGCTGTTGTCGTTGGAATATTGGCTGTCGGATCGTCGGCCCGGCGCCACGCTCCGAGCAGCCGCTCCAG
>NZ_JBSKBR010000196.1:0-492 GCF_053714315.1 Mesorhizobium sp. PL10
ATCGACGAGAACCTCGGCGCAATTGGCGGCAGCCAACAGAGCAAAGCCGAACTCGAGAGCCAGATCGCGCAGTTGACCAACGAGCGCCGAGCCAAGCTGGCTGCCATGCTGATCGATACGCAATCGAACCTTGCTGACCTTGTGCCCAAGATGTTCGCAGCCCAGGCTGCCATGGATCGGGCCGAAGTGCGCGCGCCCTATGATGGCCAGGTGATGGATCTCAGCGTCTTCTCGATCGGTGCGATAGTGGCGCCAGGCCAGACAATCCTCGACATCGTGCCGACCGAGAACTCGCTGATCGTCCAGGCGCAGGTTCGCGTCGAGGACATATCGAACCTGCGACCCGACATGGCCGCCGAAGTTCGCTTCACATCCTACAAGCAGCGCTCGATACCCACAATTCATGGACGCGTCACGCGCATTTCGGCGGATCGCATCACCGACAGCAAGACCGGGTTTCCCTACTACCTCGCCGACGTGGCTGTCGATCCG
>NZ_JBSKBR010000197.1:0-487 GCF_053714315.1 Mesorhizobium sp. PL10
TGCCGTCTTCTTTGTATCGCGTAGGTATTCCCACTGGTTCAGAGTGTAGGACACGGCGTCGCCGATCTTGCTATCGGGCAAGACCTTCGGCGCGATGTCGTCGAGCCATGTCTTGAGAGCATTGAGGATGGGAACGCTGTGTTGCTGGCGAAAGCGGCGAATGCAATCGGCTTGTGTTTCGCCCTTGTCCGGCCTTTCGTTCCGCGCTTGGCCTTCAACCCGGTAGAGCTGCTCGAAGAACTTAAGCGCCTGCTCCGGCGGACCGCCCCCTTTCTTTCTTGCCTTGAGGGCATCGACGAAGCGACGTCTGGAATGGGCCATGCATCCCACATGGGTGGCCCCTGCCAGCGTGCGCCATGCGGTATAGCCATCGCTCATCAGTATGCCGCGGTGCGGCGCGACAATCAACGTGGGAGCGGCCCCTGTCCAGGGCAATCGGGTGAGTTAACACGTGACATATGGCGCCAGTGCTGAATCTGTGAGTCCC
>NZ_JBSKBR010000198.1:0-482 GCF_053714315.1 Mesorhizobium sp. PL10
TTGCGCGGGATCGGGCCGAGCGAGGCCATGGCGCCGCCGCAGCCCGGACAGATGTCCAGGGATCGTCCTGTGAGACAGCGGTAACGCTGGCGATAGTCGGCGGTCGGGTCCGGCGTCGGCGGCGTGGGCGCCGCCAGAAGAAGACGGCACTGGGCGAGCTTGGCGACGCGATGGCCGTTGGCGAAAAGGCCGTAATGGCGGATGCGATGGAATCCGTCTGGAAGAGCGTGCAGCAGGAAGCGCCGGATGAACTCGTCGGCGCTTAAGGTCATGAGCTTGTGCTTGGACTTGTCGTGGTGGCGATAGTCCTTCCAGCGGAAGCTGACCTTTCCCTGGTCCAGGCTCACGAGGCGGCTGTTGGCGATGGCGATGCGATGGGTGTAGCGGCCCAGATAGGCGAGGACCTGTTCGGGACCGCCGAACGGGGGCTTGGCGTAGACGACCCATTCGATCCGCTTCAGTCCAGCCAGTTGGGCGCAGAA
>NZ_JBSKBR010000199.1:0-476 GCF_053714315.1 Mesorhizobium sp. PL10
GCGACCAGAGCGCCGCCTCAGGCCGTCGAAAGCTCACCGCCGTGCATCAAGCGGGCTAGCTAGTTCACCGACACCCTGAAGGGCGCCACCGGCGCCCGAACGGCCTGCGCTCACGCCGTCCAGCATTTAGTCGCCTTCCGACTTCTATAGCGCTGCCGAGAGGACCATGTTCGACGTCGACCCGAGCCAGGTGGAAAGCATCGATGCCAATGAACCGGTTTTATTGCTGCGGCGACTTCTGTGTGGCCGACAACATGGCGCAGAAAGAAACCGCCAAGGTCGAGGCCGAAGTGGCGATTGCCAGGGCAATGATCCGAGCAGGAAGATAATCGAACGCGGTCCGCTGCTTTGGGCGAGCCCTGCGCCAACCCGTCAACCTAGCTGTCTGATCCCAGGCTTTGATGGGGCATCCTTACTTATCTTCCGAATCAAAGGATGCGCTATGGGCCAAGTTCTGCATGGGAGCGCCACAACGA
>NZ_JBSKBR010000200.1:0-471 GCF_053714315.1 Mesorhizobium sp. PL10
CGACCTGTCGATCCTTCGGGACGCGCGCCCGCATCATCCGCTCGGGATCATTCGTCCAGGTGTCGGGCAGGAAGAGCCGAAGGCCCCCCATCACCGGCACTTCGCGCGAGGCCAGGGTCACCGACACCAGTGACTGGCAATTGGACGTCTTGCCAAGCGACGAAGCGTATTGAGGCGCGACACCAACCGAATGTTGTCCCTTCTTCGGTAACGCTGTGTCGTCGATGACGAGAAAACCCCCCTCATCGCCGACCAGGCGATCTGCCCCCTTCAGCAGGGCGGCCTCGAGCGGGGCGCTGTCCCAAACCCCTGCCGCGACGAAATGATGAAGCTGATCGTAGCCGACCTCGCCAGTGCGCGCGGCCATCGGTTGTACGCTCTTACGGTCGCCCGGCCCGATCAGACCAGCAAATGTACAGCGGACACATCCGGCGCCGAGCTGGATGCGAAAGACCTGCCAAAAACGGTTGA
>NZ_JBSKBR010000201.1:0-470 GCF_053714315.1 Mesorhizobium sp. PL10
TCAACCGTTTTTGGCAGGTCTTTCGCATCCAGCTCGGCGCCGGATGTGTCCGCTGTACATTGCTGGTCTGATCGGGCCGGGCGACCGTAAGAGCGTACAACCGATGGCCGCGCGAGCGGGCGATGTCGGCTACGATCAGCTTCATCATTTTGTCGCGGCAGGGGTTTGGGACAGCGCTCCGCTCGAGGCCGCCCTGCTGAAGGAGGCAGATCGCCTGGTCGGCGATGAGGCGGGTTTTCTCGTCATTGACGACACAGCGTTACCGAAGAAGGGACAACATTCGGTTGGTGTCGCGCCTCAATACGCATCGTCGCTTGGCAAGACGTCCAATTGCCAGTCACTGGTGTCGATGACCCTGGCCTCGCGCGAAGTGCCGGTGATGGTGGGCCTTCGGCTCTTCCTGCCCGAGACCTGGACGAATGATCCCGAGCGGATGATGCGGGCGCGCGTCCCGAAGGATCGACAGGTCG
>NZ_JBSKBR010000202.1:0-456 GCF_053714315.1 Mesorhizobium sp. PL10
TGAGGATGGCAATGATGCCAACCGGCTGCGCTCCGATCCGATCTTCAAGATGGCCCAGGATGCACCCCCTTCGGGTCGGGATCTGGCGTCGCAATCGACGATGTGTCGGCTGGAGAACCTGCCCGATGTGCGCTCGCTGCTCGCCATGGGCCGGGCGATGGTCGACCTCTACTGCACCTCCTTCCGGCAGGTTCCGAAGCGGATCGTGCTCGACATTGACGACACCTTTGACGCCGTGCACGGCAGCCAGCAGCTTCGCCTGTTCAATGCCCATCACGACGAGTACGGCTTCCAGCCGATCGTGGTGTTCGATGGCGACGGCCGGTTCGTCGGTGCGGTCCTGCGACCGGCGAGGCGGCCAAGTGGGGCAGAAATCCGCCCCCACCTGCGCCGCCTGGTGCGGGCGATCCGGAGCAACTGGCCCAACACCCGGATCCTGATCCGCGCCGACAGCCA
>NZ_JBSKBR010000203.1:0-445 GCF_053714315.1 Mesorhizobium sp. PL10
TCTTCTTCACGATGAGCAGGTATTACCGTAACAAAACGTTAAAGAAAACTTAACCGATGTTATTCCGCTTTGTTGTGCTAAAGAGCGGATGGTTTCTCTGAAATGATCTTGTTGCTTCTGAATGCGCGACACGAGTCTCTCTCGTGATGCATAGCAAAGAGGAGATACGCCCCGATGCGGGAAGGTGGAAAGTCACTTTATCATAGCGAGATTAGTAGCCGTCTTTCCTACGTCACATCAATCGCGCATATTGTTACCCAACCGTAAGCGCTAATTTTGGCGCACCTTTTTCCGTCGAGAGCTCTGTCGCATCAAGTGTCCACTTGACATCAGACCGTCCTAAAACGTCGAGGGAACCAGGGAACCAGGTGTCACGCGGACACGTCTTGGACTGATGGGGAATTCTTGGGAATTTCTTTCATTAACGCGATTGGGCCAGCAAGGG
>NZ_JBSKBR010000204.1:0-423 GCF_053714315.1 Mesorhizobium sp. PL10
TGACTGAGCCCGCGACCTTGATCTTGCGAGCCTCTCTTCGGGCACGGCTTTGTCGGGACATCGAGGTGTCGAGTTCGAGCACGCTAGCGGATCTGGCCGAAGCCATCGTAGCGGCATTTGGCTTCGACTTGGACCACGCCTACGGCTTCTATTCAAAGCTGACGGGAAAGCTGTTCGACTCGCCCCTGCGGTTCGAACTCTTCGCCGACATCGAGGCGAGCGGCTCTCGCAGCGTGAGGGGCACGCGCGTCACCACAGCCTTCCAGAAGGTGGGCTCGGCAATGACCTTCTTGTACGACTACGGTGACGAGTGGCGCTTCCGCGTTGAAGTTATTGGAACAGGGCAGGCGCAGCCCGATGCCAATTACCCGAGGATCGTCAGCAAGATCGGCAAGGCTCCCCCGCAGTACCCAGACATCGACG
>NZ_JBSKBR010000205.1:0-419 GCF_053714315.1 Mesorhizobium sp. PL10
CTTTTCGACGTGGCGGACAATCTTGACGGACGCCGGCACGTGCTCCATCACCTGGACCACCTTGTCAGCCGCCTTCAGGAAGGATGTGCCACCACAGGTCGGGCAATTGCAGGGCGCCGCATAGACCAGCTCTTCGGTGGGAAGACCATCGGGCAATGGCTTGCGCTTCGGCTTATCCGGCGCGTCGTCCAATTCCGGCAAAGGAGCTTGCCCAGAGCGTATCTCAGCCTCGGCACGAGAGGCCTCGATCTCCTCCAGCATCAGTTCGAATTGCTCGATCTTCCGGTCGATCTTTTCCGAAGAAGCGCCATGCTGCCGATGGCGCAGCAGTTCCAGCTGCGCGCGCAGAAGCCCGATGATGGAGTCGCGCTTGCTGACTTCGGCTTCTTGGCTCTCAAGTTTCGCCGCCTGTTCAGCGA
>NZ_JBSKBR010000206.1:0-418 GCF_053714315.1 Mesorhizobium sp. PL10
GTAAGCGATCCGCTCAGGCAGATCAGATCGACCCAGCGTCACGCCGTAGAAGAAACGCAAGGCGCAAACGGTCTGGTTCAACGCGCCCCACGAGACCCTTCGGCCCACCAAGTGGGCCTGATAGGCGCGCACCTCTTCGTATCCCAGTTGATCGGGTGATCGTCCAAAAAATCGACTGAACTTCGCCACGTGATGCACGTAGGATCGCTGGGTCTCCGGTGACAAATTGCGGATCGTCAGATCTTCAATCATCCGCTGACGCAGAGGGCTTATCTGGGCCATCTGGGGTTCTCCTGTCTGGAAGGTTGGCTCGACACCAAATCTTCTCAGACAGGGGCCTCCTCAGGCCAGACCCGCGCATCAGCTACCGCGGCAGCGGTTTAGTTCAATCAGATATTCTCGCCGATGGGAATCCCTC
>NZ_JBSKBR010000207.1:0-416 GCF_053714315.1 Mesorhizobium sp. PL10
GTACACGGTGGACACCTCAGTTCCGACGCCATCCAGTTCCCGCTCGCCAAGTACGTAAAGATCGCTCGGCAGCAATGCCCGTCATTGCGCAAAAAACGGGTGACACCCCATGTGCTGAGGCACTCGGCGGCTATGGAGTTGCTTCAGGCGGGCGTCGATATCACCCTGATCGCCCTATGGCTAGGGCACGAGTCTATCCTGACCACACAGGCCTATCTGCATGCCCATATCGATCTCAAGATCGCGGCTCTTGCCAAGCTCAAACCCCTTGAGCCGGTAGAATCCATGCGCTTCGTACCCGAGGACCAGCTTCTTGCATTCCTCGACGGCTTGTAACGCAAAGAGTTCTCACCTCGGGGAAGGAAAAGAAAATTATGCCGAGCCACGTACCGGAGAATTGTTTGAAAACAGCCACT
>NZ_JBSKBR010000208.1:0-414 GCF_053714315.1 Mesorhizobium sp. PL10
CGCCGACCCTGCTCCACTGCATCTGCTGTTTCTTGGCGAAGCGCTTGGAGATGACGGCGTTAACGGTGGCCTCGACAAAGGCCGAGGAGATGCGCTCACCGGACCGATAGCGCTCGCCGTAATTGATCAGGCTCGCACTATTGGAGGCGATGTAGGCCTGGAAGTCGCCGATGGCGGTCAGGAACTTGCGCATGTTCGGATAGCCTGTTTCCAGACCTTCCGCATCGAATTGCAGGTCGGCAATTTCGTCACGGGCCCGATAAACGTTACCATGCCAGAGATGCCATTTGATCCTGCGGAGGGTTTCAAGCAGATCCTGCCCGGCCTGCTCGTCGTAGTTCTCGAGACCCTGGGCGAACTGGCGAAGGACGGTGATGCGCATGGTGATATGGAACCAGTCGAGGACATGCTCGC
>NZ_JBSKBR010000209.1:0-414 GCF_053714315.1 Mesorhizobium sp. PL10
CGCCGACCCTGCTCCACTGCATCTGCTGTTTCTTGGCGAAGCGCTTGGAGATGACGGCGTTGACGGTGGCCTCGACGAAGGCCGAGGAGATGCGCTCACCGGACCGATAGCGTTCGCCGTAATTGATCAGGCTCGCACTGTTGGAGGCAATGTAGGCCTGGAAGTCGCCGATGGCGGCCAGGAACTTGCGCATGTTGGGATAGCCTGTTTCCAGACCTTCCGCATCGAATTGCAGGTCGGCAATTTCGTCACGGGCACGATAGACGTTACCATGCCAGAGATGCCATTTGATCCTGCGGAGGGCTTCAAGCAGATCCTGCCCGGCCTGCTCGTCGTAGTTCTCGAGCCCCTGCGCGAACTGGCGAAGGACGGTGATGCGCATGGTGATATGGAACCAGTCGAGGACATGCTCGC
>NZ_JBSKBR010000210.1:0-409 GCF_053714315.1 Mesorhizobium sp. PL10
CCCTGGACATCTGTCCGGGCTGCGGCGGCGCCATGGCCTCGCTCGGCCCGATCCCGCGCAAGGCCCCGACCTGGCCAGACACCTCATGATACGCTGCGCACCGACACGCTCGCACCGTCCATCCCGGCGTCTGCTACAGTCGCCGAAGGGCCTTTGCGCGCCGCTAGTCAAAGTCGCAGCCTGGCTGTCGCCAGCAACGCTGCACCTCAGCGTCAACGACCCAATGGCGCCGTCTGTCGCGTCGCAGATGGTCCTGCATCGCGACGACGGGCGACCGCCCCAGAGCGATCGGCGAGCCCGCTCCGGCGCCTCGGGCACACTGTCGAGCCCTAAATCCCCATAGCCCCGCCCGCCATCCCGCGGTTCAGTTCAATCAGGCTTCAATGTAGTCGCGACCCATGCGTGCCCG
>NZ_JBSKBR010000211.1:0-408 GCF_053714315.1 Mesorhizobium sp. PL10
GCTAACTGACGATCCCCATCACTGTTTCCGGCACGGTCGAGGTGTGCAAACCGATGTTTTGCAAACATCGAGTTTCCACTCCGGCTATTCGGGAAAACACGTTGTAAGAGGTGCGGCATGCAGGTTCGGATCATCATGGAAATCACCGGCGACGACGGAGGGCTAATCGCCAGCGAAGTCGTCGCCGATCTGGCGAAGGTCACCAGGGGCGCCGAAGATCTCGGCCTGTCGCTTGCCGAGGGCAAGGCCCTGCTTGCCAGGCTTCAGTGGTGGAAACGCAGGTCGACGTCTGGCTCAGGGAAAATCGCGACCGGGATGGCCGCCGTCTGCGTAGCAAGGGCAGCTATCCCGTAACCTTCCATACCCTGTTCGGCGACGTGCGCCTGAAGAGCCCGCGTTATTGCCTGC
>NZ_JBSKBR010000212.1:0-390 GCF_053714315.1 Mesorhizobium sp. PL10
CGATGGTGGCATCGACGATCTGCCCGCCCATCGCCAGGTAGCCGGCCTTGCCGAGGTGCTTATCGAAACGGGCGAACAGAGCCTTCGCCCGAAAGGGCGATGCCCGGATCGTTCCCTGGGGACGATGGGCGAGACGATCTCGTTGAGAGTTCCGAACCTGCCGGCCCAAGCGCGGCAAGGTCGTGAAACAGATTGAGACGCCTCGCTCTCCTGACCCTATCATGCGGCGGCCCAAGCGCCGACCGCGAAGAGAAGCGAGTGACCCACGGAACGGTCCAGAAAAAAGTGCAGGAGCATCTTGACCAAAACGACCCCAATCAGAGAGGACTCTCAGCGCCTTGCCGAGCGGCTTGCGGAAAACCTCCCACGGCACCACCGCATTCAGCTTCT
>NZ_JBSKBR010000213.1:0-389 GCF_053714315.1 Mesorhizobium sp. PL10
GCCAAGCCGCGTGCCGCGCGGTGGCCTGCCGGCCAGACCTGACCTTGCTGCACACGACGCTTTCTCGGCCGTCCGTCGGGACAGAACGCCAAAGAGCACACTTCCAGGACATCGGAGCAGAACGGCCCTTGTCAAATACATCCGCAGATACTGGCTCCGGCGGATCCGGATCGGCTTCAGCCGGCGCCGGGCGCGATCCTGCAAGCGATTTGTGGTGTCGCAGGAAACGATCGCCTCGTGGTTGGTCTGGCTCCCGTCGATGACGACGCGATCCGGTCGGCCATGACGCTCCAGCGCCTTTCTGAAGAAGCGCTTGGCCGCCGGCAGGTCGCGCTGCTCGCTGAACCAAAACTCGACTGTGTCGCCGACACTGTCGATGGCGCGATAGA
>NZ_JBSKBR010000214.1:0-386 GCF_053714315.1 Mesorhizobium sp. PL10
GATCGGGCCGCGGCCATCGCGCCGGGGAAACAGCCATCGCCCCGGCTTGGTCAACCGCCAATAGACGCGCAAGATCTCCAGCAGCTGCGGCGACAGCATCACATAGCGGTCCTTGCCGCCCTTGCCCTGCTCTATGCGAATGACCATCCGGCTGCTATCGATGTCCGTCACCTGCAGACGCGCCGCCTCCG
Source organism: Mesorhizobium sp. PL10 (assembly GCF_053714315.1). Classification (NCBI taxonomy): domain Bacteria; kingdom Pseudomonadati; phylum Pseudomonadota; class Alphaproteobacteria; order Hyphomicrobiales; family Phyllobacteriaceae; genus Mesorhizobium; species Mesorhizobium sp. PL10. The sequence goes on from NZ_JBSKBR010000214.1 coordinate 192, forward strand.
CGGCGCGCAAGCCCGCCGCATAGGTGGTCATCAGAGCGACCCGGTTCCTCGTCCCCTTCACGGCCTGCAGAAAGCCGACCACCTCATCGGCGCTCAGCACGACCGGCAACTTGCGCGGCGTCCGGGCGTAAGCGTGTCAATGCCGGGTGAAATTTCCTCAGAAGTGCCGAAGTAAAATTCCCCAATTATGCCGCC
>NZ_JBSKBR010000215.1:0-385 GCF_053714315.1 Mesorhizobium sp. PL10
ATTTCAACGTCTTTGCATCTCGACCGAGCACCGCTCCTGTTGGAACCGTCACTCACCCTCTCCGACGCTCCGATAAGCGAGACCGGGATGAACGATGGGGTCTGTGGAGGTTTCAATTCGGGTGGCGAGAACTTCTTTCGCCAGGCGTATATCTGTTGCGGAAGAACGTCGTGCCGGCGCGCTACATCCGAAACGCTGCCTTCCGCGCTGAACGCTTCTTGCAAGATCGAAAGCTTCAGTTCCGTCGACCATCGACGTTGTCGCTCGGCACCCGTCAGGATCTCAACCTTGGCCATTCATACCCTGTTACGTCACAAATGAATCATCTGTGTCGTAACTTGCGCCAATCCCGCACCTAACCAAAATCCGCTCACCGGACGCTCAC
>NZ_JBSKBR010000216.1:0-385 GCF_053714315.1 Mesorhizobium sp. PL10
AGGCCGATTCGTCCTTACCGACGCGCAGGCCACCGAGCTGGATCCAGGCGAAGTTCAGCGAAGCACCGGTGTTGCCGGCAGGATTGACGGCGTTGGCCGCAGGGAGCGGACCCGTGCCATCGGGATCAACGAGTGCGCCCGCATCACGGTTGTTGTTCTGGAAGTTGAAGCGGGTCTCGGTGTAGGTCTTCAATGTGCCGAGCTCGGTTTCCTGGCCGGTCCAGGTCTTCAGCGAGAAGCGGGCCTTCTTGAACCAGGTGTCGTTGCTGCCGCCGTCCTCAACATCGGCGGACGTCGCACCGTCGAACGAACCCACGTCGCCGCCGCCGATGTCGTAACGGACATAGCCGCCGATGCGCAGGCAGGTTTCGGTGCCGGGGATGTA
>NZ_JBSKBR010000217.1:0-381 GCF_053714315.1 Mesorhizobium sp. PL10
AGGCTGGAGCGTGCGTCGCTCATCAACTCGAACTGAACAGGTCGACCGGTTTTCTGTTGGATGACCATCGCGCGAGTTCGGATTTCCTGCCCCAGAACAAGGTTACCAATCTTGATCTTGACGAGATCGCAGCCGCGCAACTTGCTGTCGATCGCCAGATCGAAGAGCGCTCTGTCTCGCAGACGCCGTTCCCGATCGAGAAAGAAGCGTATCGCCCATATCTGTCGAGGTTTCAGAGGGCGTTTCGTTCCGACCTTCTTGCCTGCATTCCATGCCCGGCGATCGGAGGCGGTGAGATCGTAGCACGAGTGTCCCATTTCGTTCCTCCTTCGGCCATGATTGGCCATCGGAGAAAACGCCGGTAGACGGTTGCGGGGCCGA
>NZ_JBSKBR010000218.1:0-380 GCF_053714315.1 Mesorhizobium sp. PL10
AGCACTGTGTGATCGGGAATGCTCTCCTCAAGACCAAGCCCGACAAAGCGCCGGAACGACAACCGGTCGCCAAGCGCTTCTTCCAGTTCGCGGTCCGACAGCCCATAGAGCGATTGCAGCAACAGCGCTTTGAATAGAACCAAGGGGGGCCACGCAGCGCGTCCCGGCCCGCCATCGCGTAGCGGATTGAGCAGCTTCTCGAAGCGGTACCACTTCGCCAGCCCGGACAGACGGTCGAGCGGCGATGAACCGCTAGCAAGCTTTTGGCCCAGAAAGGCCTCCACCAGGCTCAACTGTCCCGTTTGCTTCACCGCCATCGCGATTCCCTCCGAGCTTCCCACTCACAGAATCACAACCAGCCAATTACGCAACAGGCCCCC
>NZ_JBSKBR010000219.1:0-368 GCF_053714315.1 Mesorhizobium sp. PL10
TGTCGTTCCGGCGCTTTGTCGGGCTTGGTCTTGAGGAGAGCATTCCCGATCACACAGTGCTGTCACGCTTTCGCAACCTGCTCGTCAGCGAAGGATTGCTGGAGAAGCTGTTTGGCGAGCTGGACCGGCAGTTGGAGAAAGCGGGCGTGATCTTGAAGCGTGGCACGATGCTTGATGCGACGCTGATCAATGCCGTCTCGACCCCGCCGACAGCTGAGCGGCCTTCGAAAGATGCAGATGCCCGCCCCACCGTGCGCAAGGGCAAGGACGGCTTCACCTTCGGCTACAAGGCCCATGTTGGCGTGGATGAAGGCTCTGGGCTGATCCGTACGGTGATCACGACACCGGCCAACGTCAACGACACGGTG
>NZ_JBSKBR010000220.1:0-365 GCF_053714315.1 Mesorhizobium sp. PL10
CCCGACTGCTTGTCGCGGATGAAGGCGTCGTCTTCCCAGCTGTCCCACAGCGCCTTGACCGTCTCGACATGCTCATGCGCCCGCGCATAGCGCTCGGCGTGGTTGGGCTGGACGTCGCGGTTGAAATTGCGCGCCGTCTCGTCGCCGGCCGAGGTCACCACGTTCCAGCCGGCGCGGCCGTTGGACAACAAGTCGAGCGAAGCGAATTTGCGCGCCAGCGTGTAGGGCTCCTCATAGGTGGTGGAGGCCGTGGCGATGAAGCCGAGATGCGTGGTCAGCGGCGCAAGTGCTGCAAACAGCGTCACCGGCTCGAAGCCGGCGATCTTGGCATTGCCGCCTTCGCGGGCGCCGAGGCCGACGGTCAG
>NZ_JBSKBR010000221.1:0-362 GCF_053714315.1 Mesorhizobium sp. PL10
CTTGCGTTTCTTCTACGGCGTGACGCTGGGTCGATCTGATCTGCCTGAGCGGATCGCTTACGCCCGGACGCCGCGCAAGTTGCCGGTCGTGCTGAGCGCCGATGAGGTGGTCGGTTTTCTGCAGGCCGTGAAGGGGACGAGGAACCGGGTCGCTCTGATGACCACCTATGCGGTGGGCTTACGTTCTGCAGGTGACGGACATCGATAGCAGCCGGATGGTAATTCGCATCGAGCAGGGCAAGGGCGGCAAGGACCGCTATGTGATGCTGTCGCCGCAGCTGCTGGAGATTTTGCGCGTCTTTTGGCGGTTGACCAAGCCGGGGCGATGGCTGTTTCCCCGGCGCGATGGCCGCGGCCCGATC
>NZ_JBSKBR010000222.1:0-360 GCF_053714315.1 Mesorhizobium sp. PL10
GTCGTCAGCATCGACACGGCTCATGTTCGCAGCACCGAGCCCAATTCAGCGCGTAACTTCGAGCTCGTCGTGGCCAGATGCGGCCGCGGCGGACAGGGCGAACCCGGCGGGCGCTATTTCGTCACCGGCAGCACCGACCAGCATGCAATCCACGATCGTACCCTTCACGCCCTTGAGGAAGTTGGATATCGCGGCTTCGGCGATGTGACGGTGATTTCGGATGGCGCCGAAATCCTCAAGCGGCTGCCCCGCGCCATGCCGAAGCCGACGACCCACATCATCGACTGGTTCCATATCGTCATGAAGATCCAGCCCATGCAGCAGATCGCCGATCACATCGTGCGATCGAAGTCCTGGTCC
>NZ_JBSKBR010000223.1:0-351 GCF_053714315.1 Mesorhizobium sp. PL10
AAATCAATGACTTACGTGGCTATGTTCTTTTTGTGTTCTCGTCCAGGTGTTCAAGTCGGGCCAGGCTTTGCGAGAAGATTAAACGAAGCCGCCGCTGGCGCCCCGAGGCGCCGAGCTCAGCGTCAAGGGGGCAGTGGAGTGAGCCAAAATCCACCCGACGATCATGCAGTGTTTCGTTCGCAGCGCCGAGCTGATCGCTTCGAACTGCGCGCGTGGCAGCCGCAGGGTCAATGAGCTGGATTTCTCCGACACCGCTCAAGCGAGCTAAATGACCTCTTTCCTGGTTCGTCGTGAGCGTCCGGCGAATGCATTTTTTGCGTCTACGAGGCGCGGTTTAGGACTTGCGGCTTA
>NZ_JBSKBR010000224.1:0-343 GCF_053714315.1 Mesorhizobium sp. PL10
GCATCACCGAGCGCGAAGGCCTGGCCGACCGCATCGACATCATCGAAGGCACGCTCGCCAAGGCGTTCGGCACGCTCGGCGGCTATATCGCCGGCACCAGCGCCATCATCGACGCCGTGCGCTCCTACGCGCCGGGCTTCATCTTCACCACGGCGCTGCCGCCGGCGATCGCCGCCGCCGCCACCACCTCCATCCGCCATCTGAAGCGTTCGCAGGCCGAACGCGATGCGCAGCAGCGCCAGGCGTCGCGGACCAAGGAGGTCCTCAGCGCCGCCGGCCTGTCGGTGATGGAGTCGCCGACGCATATCGTGCCGGTGCTGGTCGGTGACCCCGAACTCTGCAA
>NZ_JBSKBR010000225.1:0-337 GCF_053714315.1 Mesorhizobium sp. PL10
GTGCCATCTTCACTGCCATCGCGGACATACACCAATTCGCCTTCGGAGATGTTGTCCGAGTTGGCGGTCACCTCCTCGATGAGTTCTAGGTTCTCGCCGATCATGCCGGCGACTTCTTTGAGTGTGTATATGAACCTCGAGCGTGCCATCACGCGGCCTCGTATTGTTCTTTCGCCGGCGTCCACTGCCACGGCAGCAATTCCTGGAGCCTATCCTTTGGCTGATCCTTGATCCGGGTCAGGACGTCTGTGAGATAGACCTCCGGATTGTGGCCATGGAGCTTGGCGGTCTCGATGATGGTCAGGATATTGGCGATGCGCTCACCGCCCTTGTCTGA
>NZ_JBSKBR010000226.1:0-331 GCF_053714315.1 Mesorhizobium sp. PL10
AAGGCGGTTCACTGGACAAGGAAATTTCGGAGTATCGGGCGCTGGGGAGGGACCCCCGGAACCGCCTTAAAACGACTCTGGCTGATCTCCAGCGGTTCTTGCCTGGGCCTGAAGAAGTCGAAGGGCTTCAACCCCGTGGCATTGGGCGCCCCCGTCAGGCGGCTCCTCATCCCGAAGACGCCCTCTTGATCGATGGCGCGCTCGGCCAAACGTTGAAAGATCTTGGAGCCCCGACTGCGGAGCAGAGGGTATCTGCGCAAATACGGGCTACACGTCTTCGTGCGCTGAGTGATTGGCTTCGAAGCGAGGGCAAGGGGAGCATAGCTGGCCG
>NZ_JBSKBR010000227.1:0-323 GCF_053714315.1 Mesorhizobium sp. PL10
CGTCTGAAAGCGATCCGTTGTTGCAAGGGCCGTCAACGTGCAGGGAAAATAGCGCTTACCTTCCTACCGCCTTACAGCCCCGACTTTAACCCGATCGAGAATGCCTTCTCCAAGCTGAAGTCGATCCTCAGGAAAGCCGCCGCACGCAACATCCCCGAGCTTTGGGACGCAATCCGCGACGCGCTGCCACGCTTCACCGCCGAGGAATGCACAAACTACTTCTGCGCCGCAGGATACGAGCCTGAGTGATCAGATTCTGCTCTAGCGGGTCTGGTGTCGCGAGAATGCCTTATACGGCTAAACGCTCCACTACTTGGGCCGCG
>NZ_JBSKBR010000228.1:0-319 GCF_053714315.1 Mesorhizobium sp. PL10
CGACATCTTCCGGCCCGAGTTCGACGCAGGCGCCGAGATAGGTGTTCATCGAGCGCTCGCCATCGGGGGTGACGAAGATCATCGAGCGCGCCGTCGGCGGCTGTCCCTGGAGCGGCCTGGTGTCGAAGGCGACGCCCTGGGCATGGATGTCATGGGCATAGATTTCGCCCAGCGCATCGTTGGAGACCTTGCCGAAGAAGGCTGCGCGTCCGCCGAAGGAGGCGACACCGGCCGCCGTGTTGCCGGCGCTGCCGCCGGGGGAGCGGGAAAAGATGGGGGTCAAGCTGCAAGAGCAAGCTTGGCTTGCTTGAGTCGACCG
>NZ_JBSKBR010000229.1:0-317 GCF_053714315.1 Mesorhizobium sp. PL10
TACGGCTCGTGGGAGACGAGTGCCCGTTCCCCGGCCATGACGCTTGGCGAATTGAAGCTGCGCAAGGGCAGCCGGTTCCTGTACGAATACGACCTCAACATTCCCTGGGAGCACGAGATCCGGCTGGAGGAGCGCCAGCCAGTCAAACCGGGCGCTCACCATCCGGCATGCACGGGAGGAGACGGCGACTGCCCGAAGGAAGACTGCGGTGGGCCCGAAGCCTGGATGTGGCTGCAGGACAATGCCTTCGGCTATGAGACGATGGACGACCTGGAGATCACGACGGAGTTTCTGCAGGAAGTCGCCGAAACGAAATC
>NZ_JBSKBR010000230.1:0-308 GCF_053714315.1 Mesorhizobium sp. PL10
CCGAAACCCTCCTCTTTTGAAAGCTGAAAAACCGCAAAAGCGCGAGCTTGAAGTCTGCTGATGATCTCAGCGTTTTTTTGGTGATCTTTCATAGACACGCAGACAAATCGGATGTGTTGGCGGACTTTCCGGGGCAAACGCGCAGCATGAGCCTCGCACTCCGAAAGATATTCAGCCGCCTCGGGATCATCCGACACACCTGCAGGATCGGGACCAGCAATAACCAAACTAGTTCCGTCGGCCACTGAGGGTTCGTTCTCAACAAACCGTCGAAAAGCCTCTAATATGCGATCGATACCCTTTAACCT
>NZ_JBSKBR010000231.1:0-300 GCF_053714315.1 Mesorhizobium sp. PL10
CGGTCGGCGCCATGATCGCCGAAGCGATGCAGAAGGTCGGCAACGAAGGCGTCATCACGGTCGAGGAAGCCAAGACCGCCGAGACCGAACTCGAAGTCGTCGAAGGCATGCAGTTCGACCGCGGCTATCTCTCGCCCTACTTCGTGACCAACGCCGACAAGATGGTTGCAGAGCTCGAGGACGTCTACATCCTCCTGCACGAGAAGAAGCTGTCCAACCTGCAGGCCATGCTGCCGGTCCTCGAAGCCGTCGTGCAGACCTCCAAGCCGCTGCTCATCATCTCGGAAGACGTCGAAGGCG
>NZ_JBSKBR010000232.1:0-296 GCF_053714315.1 Mesorhizobium sp. PL10
ATGTGATCAAGCTGAAGCCATCTCCGATCGCTGACGAAGCGCTGTCGCGCATCGGTGCGCTTTACGATATCGAGGATCGTATCCGCGGCATGTCGGCTGAGGAGCGGCGTACACTGCGCCAGCAACACGCCAGGCCCCTTCTGGCGGATCTCAAGAGCTGGATAGAAAAGACGCTTTCGACGCTGCCACAGAAGCAGAAGCTGGCGGAAGCGATGCGATATGCCCTCTCGCGATGGGCAGCGTTGAGCGTTTACATCGACGATGGCCGTGTTGAAATCGATAACAACATAGCTGAA
>NZ_JBSKBR010000233.1:0-296 GCF_053714315.1 Mesorhizobium sp. PL10
ACGGGGGCTTGGCGTAGACGACCCATTCGATCCGCTTCAGTCCAGCCAGTTGGGCGCAGAAAGTGGCAGGGTCGGCCAGGCTGGCGAGATCGCTGAAGAAGCGAAGCTGGCCGGCGTCGAAGGCGTCCTGCAGGCGCTCCAGGAATAGCCGCCTGAACAGGCGCGACAGAACCCGCACAGGCAGGAAAAATCCCGGCCGACAGGCGATCCATCGCTGGTCCCCGGCCTTCGCCGTGGCAGGCTCGAGCGACAGGCCGCCGCCCGGCACGACGCAGTGGACATGCGGATGATGGTGG
>NZ_JBSKBR010000234.1:0-296 GCF_053714315.1 Mesorhizobium sp. PL10
CCACCATCATCCGCATGTCCACTGCGTCGTGCCGGGCGGCGGCCTGTCGCTCGAGCCTGCCCCGGCGAAGGCCGGGGACCAGCGATGGATCGCCTGCCGGCCGGGATTTTTCCTGCCCGTGCGGGTTCTGTCGCGCCTGTTCAGGCGGCTATTCCTGGAGCGCCTGCAGGACGCCTTCCACGCCGGCCAGCTTCGCTTCTTCAGCGATCTCGCCAGCCTGGCCGACCCTGCCACCTTCTGCGCCCAACTGGCTGGACTGAAGCGGATCGAATGGGTCGTCTACGCCAAGCCCCCGT
>NZ_JBSKBR010000235.1:0-292 GCF_053714315.1 Mesorhizobium sp. PL10
AGCGCCGCGACAGGAAGAATGACGTCGTCATGATGTCGAACTTCCAGCCCTGCTTGCGGCAGATCGCCAGAGCGCGCGGAATGTTGGGCTGTTCCATGTAGCCGAAGGTCAGCGTCACCCGCATGAACAGCTCGTTGACCGTCTCCATCTTGACGCGCTCGCTGTCGGGCACCAGCGGCTGCGGTGCGGTGACAACCGACAGGATGACATTCTGCTCGTGCAGCACCTTGTAATGCTTCAGGCTGTGCATCAGCGCCGTCGGCGCGCTTTGCGGATCGCTGGTCAGGAACAC
>NZ_JBSKBR010000236.1:0-291 GCF_053714315.1 Mesorhizobium sp. PL10
GTCGGCGGTGAATTCCCTCGTCGGCAAGCGGATGGTCAAAAAGCAGCAGATGCGGTGGTCGTTCCACGGCGCGCATATGCTCATGCAGGTCCGGACGGCAGAGATCAACGGCGAACTTCGCAATCGGCTGCGGGCACCGTCTCGGCAACCAGCCCCGAGCGTGCCTTCAATATTCAAGCCGAAACCGCCCCTTCTGCGTGCCGCCTGACCCCGGAATAATTACCGGTCTCATTTCAACGTCTTTGCATCTCGACCGAGCACCGCTCCTGTTGGAACCGTCACTCACCCTCT
>NZ_JBSKBR010000237.1:0-291 GCF_053714315.1 Mesorhizobium sp. PL10
CCGTGATGACGCCTTCGTTGCCGACCTTCTGCATCGCTTCGGCGATCATGGCGCCGACCGAGGCGTCGCCATTGCCGGCGATGGTGCCGACCTGGGCAACCTCTTCCGAGGTCTTGATCTTCTTGGCGTTTTTGATCAGCGTCGCGACGACGTCGATAACCGCAAGGTCGATACCGCGCTTCAGGTCCATCGGGTTCATGCCGGCGGCAACGGCCTTGTGGCCTTCCTCGACGATCGACTGCGCCAGAACGGTCGCGGTCGTGGTGCCGTCGCCGGCGATGTCGTTGGTCT
>NZ_JBSKBR010000238.1:0-289 GCF_053714315.1 Mesorhizobium sp. PL10
CCTGACCTTCGATCGCCGCCAGGATCGTATCCCGATAGGCTTCGATCCGCTGGGAGCGCTTGTCTCCGCCTTGGGGCTTTGCCCGCGTCGCGCCGCTCTCTCGCCATTCGCGGACCCAGCGGACCGCACTTGCCACGGCAACACCGAAACGATCCGCCGCGGCCCGCCGCGACAGGCCACCCTCAACCGCTGCGATCACTCGCGAACGCAAATCCTCCGATATGGGTCTAACCATGCCTGCTGGCCTCCATATCCAGCCGACATGATGAATCTGGAGGGTTCTGTGTGG
>NZ_JBSKBR010000239.1:0-283 GCF_053714315.1 Mesorhizobium sp. PL10
CGGTAGTGCCTTGAAAAGTAGTCAAAATCTCCAAGCGCCTCAGCTGCAAATGCCAGGTCGCCAACCGGCGACGCAATCATTCTCAGTGAAACCACTTTTCTCCAGTCCTTCATTTGTCAGAGTTGCCTTTTCGGCCATCTCTTGAATGACGCCCTGCCCGCAGGGAGGAAGTACGCGAGCAGGGCGTGCCGCACAAAAGGCCGGTTGGATCGGGCAACAGCACAGCGGCGGCAGAAACTGATTAGGAGACCTTCCTGACGACAGCCTGACGTCAAGCGTCTGG
>NZ_JBSKBR010000240.1:0-272 GCF_053714315.1 Mesorhizobium sp. PL10
TCGGTTGAGAACATCCAATTGATGCGGGCGCCGCTGTTATTTCTCTGGTTTTCCCACGCAGCGACCTCGGCAATGAGGCTGTTCCGACTTTCGATGCGGCGGTCGAGGCACTGACTGCGCAGGACGCCGATCTCGATCTCGACCATGTTGAGCCAGCTGGCGTGCTTGGGCGTGTAATGGAACTCCAACCGTCGCAGGATGCGTCGCGCCTCTGATGGCGGCAGGGCCTGATAGAGCGCGGCGGGCGTGTGGGTCGACAGGTTGTCGAGCAC
>NZ_JBSKBR010000241.1:0-260 GCF_053714315.1 Mesorhizobium sp. PL10
TGCGCTGGCGCAAAGTGAGCGTCGTCGCGCAAATCGGACGGTGTGGGCGCATTCAGGTCGACAAAAGACTGAAGGCCGCCGAAGGTGCCTGAGCGCGCGCCGGAAGAGTGCGCTGGCGCAAAGTGAGCATCATCGCGCAAGTGGGCACGCGCCGGGATTTCATGGTAGACCCCTGGGGGCGCCTTGGCAGTTGATGGGAATGCGGATGCTTGCATCGCCTCGCCTAAGAAAGCCCCGGCGCCCTCGCTCTGAGCGGTCGC
>NZ_JBSKBR010000242.1:0-254 GCF_053714315.1 Mesorhizobium sp. PL10
CGCCTCCATGATTCGGCGTCACAGACAGAATCATGGAAGATTCAACGGGTGCAAATCGCCCCCAGGAGATGTGGGTAATCGAAAGACGCTGAAGGCCGCAGAATTGGATCGCGCGCAGGCGCCCTGGCTGATGTATGGTGAGGCTGTCGCTCAGGCGATGTGCTGATCCGGGGCCTTTTTGGCCTCACGCAGCCTTTTCCACGTCCACGGAAGCAGTTCGTGCAGGCGGGAGACGGGAAGATCGGCGATGCGGG
>NZ_JBSKBR010000243.1:0-201 GCF_053714315.1 Mesorhizobium sp. PL10
CCCGAGGCGGTCAATGATGAAGATGTGACGAGTGGGGGGGGAAGGGGAAGAGGGACAGGGGAATGGCATATAGAGTCGATAGTGTATGATGACCGTCTAGCACAAATTGCAGAAAAGATATCGCGAGAAGTCTATTCAATCAAACCAGTATGTTAATTGACGTTGCTGCGAAAGACTATATACTTACCAACTTCTTTTTTT
>NZ_JBSKBR010000244.1:0-252 GCF_053714315.1 Mesorhizobium sp. PL10
GCCACTGGCTGCGCCAGGAAAATCGGCAGCCCATTTTCGGCCGGTTTAACCCCGATTCACCAAAGCATGCTTCTTTTGTAGCTGATGTGCAGGACTATCTGAAGGCTGGTGGCCGTCCTGCTATCGTTCCGCACCTGAAAAAGGTTGCGCCAGGGAGCCTCCCATCGCGAGAGCATCTAACTGGGAAGCTCCCTGCCGAAGACGTGGATCTTTTGGCAAGGTTCCGGCTTGACGCCGAGCAGCGCAACATCG
>NZ_JBSKBR010000245.1:0-252 GCF_053714315.1 Mesorhizobium sp. PL10
ATCTGTGTCGTAACTTGCGCCAATCCCGCACCTAACCAAAATCCGCTCACCGGACGCTCACGTTCTTTTTGTGTTCTCGTCCAGGTGTTCAAGTCGGGCCTTGCGGGCGAGCATGGCAGCGTCCAGCCGGTCGGTCTTGGCGAGCCTGCCGGTGGCCTCGGCGAAGCGCCGAGCTTGGCGTGGGTTGACCTTGACCCGACTTGAACACCTGGACGAGAACACAAAAAGAACATAGCCACGTAAGTCATTGAT
>NZ_JBSKBR010000246.1:0-252 GCF_053714315.1 Mesorhizobium sp. PL10
AAACAGAAATCGCCGAGTGGGCGCCCGGGTGCCGCCAATGAGGTGCGACAAACATAGGCTGTGCGACAGGGTTGCAACCTCAGACCTGTGCTTCGCCACGGGGTCACCCGAGCCGCGACAGAATAGCAAAATCAGCTTCGTCGATCCGTCCCGATGGCGGCGCACGATAGCGACGTGCTCGCTCCGTCAATGCCAAGCCGCGTGCCGCGCGGTGGCCTGCCGGCCAGACCTGACCTTGCTGCACACGACGCT
>NZ_JBSKBR010000247.1:0-250 GCF_053714315.1 Mesorhizobium sp. PL10
CAACCTGGCCAGGAAACACTCGAGGTCGCGGATCGCGCGATCGACCCGGCCATGCCACAGATGTCGCACTGCGCTTAAATGTGAGATTGCGCCGGCTTCTTGCAATCGCTGCACCTAGTGATGAGATGAGACCGGTAATTTGTCTGGGGTCAGGCGGCACGCAGAAGGGGCGGTTTCGGCTTGAATATAGAAGGCACGCTCGGGGCTGGTTGCCGAAACGGTGCCCGCAGCCGACTGCGAAGTTCGCCGT
>NZ_JBSKBR010000248.1:0-249 GCF_053714315.1 Mesorhizobium sp. PL10
ACGAATCGGCCTTCAATACGTTCATCGGCTACGCCGGCAACGTCATCCAGGATACGCTCGTTCCCTACGGCGATTTCGACACCAACGTCATCCAGTACTACTTCGACGCGGGCAACGGCTTCTCGGCCGTGATCTCTCTCGAAGAAGGCTCGGGCGGCGGCACTGCTGGTGCCTACGGCGTCGGCACGATCGACAGCTACGTTCCGCATGTCGTCGGCGGCGTGAAGTACACGCAGGGCTGGGGCGCCA
>NZ_JBSKBR010000249.1:0-248 GCF_053714315.1 Mesorhizobium sp. PL10
ACGCCGGTGATGTCGACACAGGAAACGTCGCCCGCCACGGTGGATTTGTAGGTGGGGCTTTCCACCTTGAGATCGAGCGCGTTGCCGCGGCCGTAAATCGAGGCAAAGAGATAGGGATAAAAGATCGTCTGGCGCCATGCCGGGCCATTTGGAACCGTCATGATCGGCGCGATGACGTTGACCAGTTGCGCCAGGCAGGCAATCTTGACGACATCGGAACGGCGGATGAAGGTGTTGAGGATCAGGCC
>NZ_JBSKBR010000250.1:0-238 GCF_053714315.1 Mesorhizobium sp. PL10
GGACCAGGACTTCGATCGCACGATGTGATCGGCGATCTGCTGCATGGGCTGGATCTTCATGGCGATATGGAACCCGTCGATGATGTGGGTCGTCGGCTTCGGCATGGCGCGGGGCAGCCGCTTCAGGATTTCGGCGCCATCCGAAATCACCGTCACATCGCCGAAGCCGCGATATCCCGAAGTTACGCGCTGAATTGGGCTCGGTGCTGCGAACATGAGCCGTGTCGATGCTGACGAC
>NZ_JBSKBR010000251.1:0-235 GCF_053714315.1 Mesorhizobium sp. PL10
CACTATAGCAGTCCACAGGTCATCGACTGGTGCCGCGCCAACGATGTCGACTTCATCCTCGGCGTGGCGCCCACCACAACCTTGCGCAAGCATGTCATGGAGCTGGAAGCCAGCACGACGGCGCGCTTCGAAGCGTCGGCGAAGACGGGCAACGTCCGCAGGTTCAAGGAGTTCCTGGACGGCGCCGGCAGCTGGAGCCGCGTCGAGCGCATCATCGCCCGCGTCGAGGTCGGCG
>NZ_JBSKBR010000252.1:0-234 GCF_053714315.1 Mesorhizobium sp. PL10
AAGCGCTCCCAGCGGATCGAAGCCTATCGGGATACGATCCTGGCGGCGATCGAAGGTCAGGACGACATCACGCTGGTCGAGTTGGCTGAATTTCTCAGGGCGGAGCATGCGGTCGTGTTCGCGCCGAGCACGATCTGGCGCTTTCTCGACCGTCACTCGATGACCTTCAAAAAAAACAGCGCACGCCAGCGAGCAGGATCGGCCCGACGTGCTCGCGCGGCGACGCGCCTGGTT
>NZ_JBSKBR010000253.1:0-228 GCF_053714315.1 Mesorhizobium sp. PL10
CACGATGACCAGCCCGTTCGTTACCCGCGACGGCTCCAGATGGATGCCAGACTATCTGACCTTTATCGATGGTCGGACCTGCATCGGTTGCGGCCGCTGCTTCAAGGTCTGCTCGCGCGAGGTCATGCATCTTTACGGCGTCGATGACGCGGGTGAAATCCTCGGCATCTGCGATGACGAGGACGACTTCGATGGCGAGCTCAATCGCATGATCATGGTCGTCGACCA
>NZ_JBSKBR010000254.1:0-227 GCF_053714315.1 Mesorhizobium sp. PL10
AGAATCCCCTCTGCCGATTTGTCGCATCTTCGGAACTACTTAAAACTAATCGAGGCTAATCAAGACCTGCGGCTGCAAGCAGCTGAGCAGCGGGCTTTGCCAGCAGTGCTGGACGCTGGACGGCCCAGCTCTTCGCAGGAGCTACCCGCGACCGCTCAGAGCGAGCGCGCCGGGGCGTTCTTAGGCGAGGCGATGCAAGCATCCGCATTCCCATCCACTGCCAAGGC
>NZ_JBSKBR010000255.1:0-224 GCF_053714315.1 Mesorhizobium sp. PL10
CCTGCGTGGACTTCCGCTCCCGGTCGAACGGGTTAAAAGCTATATTTTGCAAGGACATCCGGGGCATAATGCTAGCTCTTCCGGCGCAAATCGGCTATGTAGGCGGGTATGGAAACAACGCCGCTGGACAGTCAGGACGAGCTATTTGTTTTGCGCGCGCTCGTCGCTGAACAGGCGGCGAAACTTGAGAGCCAAGAAGCCGAAGTCAGCAAGCGCGACTCCAT
>NZ_JBSKBR010000256.1:0-222 GCF_053714315.1 Mesorhizobium sp. PL10
CTAATCGAGACCTGCGGCTGCAAGCACGTGAGCAGCGGGCTTTGCCAGCAGTGCTGGACGCTGGACGGCCCCGCTCTTCGCGGGAGCTCCCCGCGACCGCGCAGAGCGAGCGCGCCGGGGCGTTCTTAGGCGAGGCGATGCAAGCATCCGCATCACCATCAACTGCCAAGGCACCCCCAGGGGTCTACCAGGTAATCCCGCCGCATGCCGACTTGCGCGACG
>NZ_JBSKBR010000257.1:0-219 GCF_053714315.1 Mesorhizobium sp. PL10
TCTGCTCACCACCACCACCACCCCATACGCAGCAGCGTGGTACCGAAAAACCAGCCTGACGTTCAGCGATGCCATCGGCGCCGTCCGCCTCGCAATCTGGATCGGCGACATTAATCAACACTCCCCGCCAAACCGGGAACCAGAGAATATCCCGCCAGAGCGCATCCTGCGAATGGCGCAAGCCCTGTGCTTCACCACCTAAACGTACAAAGTCGAGCT
>NZ_JBSKBR010000258.1:0-216 GCF_053714315.1 Mesorhizobium sp. PL10
TTCCGGGGGTCCCTCCCCAGCGCCCGATACTCCGAAATTTCCTTGTCCAGTGAACCGCCTTGCAACTGAGAAGCCAAAGACCCCTTGTTGTTGTCCTGGAGCCACAGCGCAAACTGCCTAAATCCGGAAAGGGTAGTGCGGACGGTCCCTTTGGTGGCGATGTTGCGCTGCTCGGCGTCGAGCCGGAACCTTGCCAAAAGATCCACGTCTTCGGCA
>NZ_JBSKBR010000259.1:0-211 GCF_053714315.1 Mesorhizobium sp. PL10
AACGCCGTCATCTCCAAGCGCTTCGCCAAGAAACAGCAGATGCAGTGGAGCAGGGTCGGCGCGCATCTTCTGCTGCAAACCCGCACGCAGACCCTTGACGGTTCCCTCCGCTCGACCTTCCGGCAATGGTATCCCGGCATGGCCAACGATAATCACGAGCACAGAGAAACGGTCCGCGCCGCATGACCGCCCCATAAATCCTCATGCTCCC
>NZ_JBSKBR010000260.1:0-210 GCF_053714315.1 Mesorhizobium sp. PL10
TGACGGGGGCGCCCAATGGCAGGAGGTTGAAGCCGTTTGGCTTGTTGAGGCAAGAACCGCTGGAGATCAGCCAGAGCCGTTGTAAGGCGGTTCCGGGAGTCCCTCCCCGCCTGATACTCCGAAAGCTCCTTGTCCAGGGAACCGCCTTGCAACTGAGAAGCCAAAGATCCCTTGTTGTTGTCCTGGAGCCACAGCGCAAACTGCCTAAAT
>NZ_JBSKBR010000261.1:0-207 GCF_053714315.1 Mesorhizobium sp. PL10
GCCTTGGCAGTGGATGGGAATGCGGATGCTTGCATCGCCTCGCCTAAGAACGCCCCGGCGCCCTCGCTCTGCGCGGTCGCGGGGAGCTCCCGCGAAGAGCTGGGCCGTCCAGCCTCCAGCGCTGCTGGCAAAGCCCGCTGCTCAGCTGCTTGCAGCCGCAGGTCTTGATTAGCCTCGACTAGCTTTTGGTAGTTCCGAAGATGCGAC
>NZ_JBSKBR010000262.1:0-205 GCF_053714315.1 Mesorhizobium sp. PL10
GCCTTGTAGCCGAAGGTGAGGCCCTTCTTGCCCTTGCGTGCGGTGACGCGGGCGTCCGCATCCTTCGATGGCCGTTCATTCGTCGGTGGCGCCGAGACCGCACTGATCAGCGTTGCGTCCAGCATCGTGCCGCGCTTCAGGATCACGCCGGCCTTCTCCAACTGCCGGTCCAACTCTGCGAACAGCTTCTCCATCAGCCCTTCGC
>NZ_JBSKBR010000263.1:0-203 GCF_053714315.1 Mesorhizobium sp. PL10
AAACAGCGCACGCCAGCGAGCAGGATCGGCCCGACGTGCTCGCGCGGCGACGCGCCTGGTTGGGGAGCATGAGGATTTGTGGGGCGGTCATGCGGCGCGGGCCGTTTCTCTGTGCTCGTGATTGTCGTTGGCCATGCCGGGGTACCATTGCCGGAAGGTCGAGCGGAGGGAACCGTCAAGGGTCTGCGTGCGGGTTTGCAGCA